>DATHRY010000024.1:0-12261 GCA_035464715.1 Longimicrobiales bacterium | reverse complement strand
AACCACAGGGTGAGGGCCCGGAGGCGGTCGGCGTAGGGCATCAGGACGTGGATCGGCCTGTCGAACTCGGTGTCCATGGTGTGGAGCACCGTGGCCAGGAGCCCGGCCGGGTTCTCCCTGAGCACCGGGGTCCCGCACCGGTCCAGGACCCGCCGGGCCCCGAGGAGGAGCTCCTCCACCGCCGTGCCGGTGATGGCCGCAGGGAAGAGACCCACCGGTGAGAGGACGGAGAAACGTCCGCCCACGTTGGGGGGCACCGACAGGGTGGGCATGCCCTCCGCCGCGGCGATCGATCGGAGCACGCCCCGCTCCGGATCGGTGGTGAAGATGAAGTGCCCGTGCACCTTCTCTGCGTCGACCACCTCCTGTACGCGCGCACGGATGACCAGGTACAGGGCCATGGTCTCGGCCGTGGTGCCGGACTTGCTGATGACGTTGAAGAGGGTCCGCCGGAGGTCGAGCCGGTCGAGGAGGGCCCGTGCGGTGTCGGGATCCGGGTTCTCGAGGACGTAGAGTCGCGGGAAGAAGCTCCGGGCCTCGTCGTCGAGCTCGTTCCAGCCGGGGCCCAGGAGGGCCTCCCGGAGCGTGATCCCCCCCAGGCTCGATCCGCCGATCCCGAGGACCACCACGTTCTCGAACCACTGACCGAACCCGTCCGCCAGCTCCTGCACCGTGGCGGCCGTCGCTTCGTCCCCCGGAAGGTCGAAGAACCCCATCTCTCCCGCCGCCCGGCGCGCCTGCACCACGTCGTGAGCCACGGCGAACCGGTCCGCCAGGTCCCCGTCCAGACGGCGGGACTCGATGCCACCGGGTCCCAGGACGTCGGCGATGACGTTGCTGAAGTCGATCTCGGGTACGCTCACGTTCAGATCTCCAGGGTGAGTCCGTCGTACGCGGGCCGGATGCCGGCCGGAAGCCGTTCCTCGAGCTCCCGGTGCCCGACCCGATGGGTGAGATGGACGAGGAAGGTCCGGGCCGCGCCGACGCGCTGGGCGGCGGCCACGGCCTCCTCGATGTTGAAGTGGGTGGGGTGCGGATTCCCCCACCAGAGGGCGTTCAGGACGAGGGTGTCCACACCGACCAGCGACTCGAGCACGGCGTCCGGGAGTCTCTTCGCGTCGGTGATGTACGCCAACGGGCCGACCCTGAAGCCCCAGCTGGTCATGGGGCCGTGGGGAAGCCCGAGGGGCTCCAGCCGGGCACCCAGGACGTCCACGGCGTGACCCGGGTCGAAGGGGTGGAGCTCGATGGCCGGCTTCGTGGTCCCCGGGGGCGGGGACCAGTCGTCGAAGATGTAGGCAAATCGACGGCGCACCTCCGCCTCGTGCTCCCGGGCCAGGTGGGCGGGGAGGACCAGCCGATGCCGGGTGGTGAAGACACGGAGGTCGTCGATCCCGTGCAGATGGTCGGCGTGGGGGTGCGTAAGCCAGACCGCGTCGATCCGGTCCACCCCGGCCCGGAGGAGCTGCAGCCTGAGCTCCGGTGGAGCATCCACGAGCAGCCGCCCCCCGGGGAGGTCCAGGAGCGCACCGCTCCGGGTACGGGCATCCCGGGGATCGCTGGAAGTGCAGGTCTCGCAGTCGCACCCCACGACGGGGACGCCGAAGGAGGTGCCGGTCCCGAGGAAGGTCAGGCGCATCCCGCTAGTGGGCCGCCGCGGAGGGTAGGCGTCGCATCAGAGCTGCTCGACACGGAGCGTGTTCGTCGAGCCGGACTGGTGGAAGGGAACGCCCGCGGTCACCACGATGGACTCGCCGGACCGGCCCAGCCCGGCGTCCAGGACGGCCTGCTTCCCATACTGGGTCAGGGCTTCGTAGCTCACCTCCACGTCCTGGGCCAGGAGGGGGTGGACGCCCCAGACCGCCGACAGCTGGCTCGAGGTCACCGCATCCGTGCACACGGCGAAGATCGGCACCGCGGGTCGGTACGACGACACGAGACGGGCGCTGAACCCGCCCCGGGTGATCACGATGATGGCCGGAGCGTCGAGACTCTTCACCGCCTCGACGGTGGCCGACGCCACCGCGTGCTCCCGCTGCGACGCGCCGCTCCGCTGCTTCCCGGTCTCCATGACGGCGTACCTGGGGCCCCGCTCCAGGACCCCCGAGCCTTCGATCTCCTCGGCGATTCGCCGCATGGCCCTCACGGCCTGGACGGGATAGGCCCCGACCGCGGTCTCCCCGGAGAGCATCACGGCGTCCGTGCCGTCCAGGATGGCGTTGGCGACGTCGGAGGCCTCGGCCCGGGTCGGCCTGGGGTTGTCGATCATCGACTCCAGCATCTGGGTGGCCGTGATGACCGGGCGGCCGTGGAAGTTGGCCAGCTGGATGATGCGCTTCTGCGCCATCGGTACCTGCTCGTAGGGGAGCTCGACCCCGAGGTCACCCCTGGCTACCATTACGCCGTCCGCCTCCTGGAGGATCTCCTCGATGTTCGCCATCGCCTGGGCCTTCTCGATCTTGGCCACCACGAGGGCCCGGCCCCGGACGCGCTCCTTGAGATCACGCACGTCGGCGGCCCGACGGACGAAGGAGAGGGAGAGGTACTCGGCGCCCACCTCCAGCGCGAACTCGAGATCCCGCAGGTCCTTCTCGGTCAGCGAGGGCGCCTGGACGTCGGCCCCCGGCAGGTTGATGCCCTTGCGGCTCTTGAGCTCGCCGCCCTTGACCACCCGGAAGCGGACCCGGGCCCCGTCGGTACCGAGGGCCTCGAGCTGCAGCAACCCGTCGTCCAGCAGGAGGGTGTCGCCCGGGGCTACGTCCTCGGCCAGATGCGCGTAGGACGTGGGGATGTCCCCCTCCTCGCACTGGTCCTCCGGCGCCACGACCACCTCCTGGTCGAGCTCGAGCTCGATGGGCTCGCGCAGCTCTCCGACCCGGATCTTCGGACCGGCCAGGTCCACCAGGATCGGGACCGGCCGACCCGCCTCCCGCGCCGCGGCCCGGACGCGGTCGATGACCTCCCGGTGCACGTCGATCTCTCCGTGGGACATGTTGATCCGGGCCATGTCCAGGCCGGCCTCGACCAGTTCCCTGATGCGGTCGGGGGACGAGGACGCCGGTCCGAGAGTACAGACGATCTTTGTGCGAAGCATGCGTGGGCGCAGGGGGTGAGGAGCCGCGATCGGGAGGGCCGGGAGAGGCCCGGAGGACCCTGAACCTGTCGCACCATCGCGAAGGGTGGCAAGGACCTCGGACCCACCGGGAACCGGTACCGGGCAGCCCGGTACGATGGACCATGAACCTAGAACTGATCGAATCACGCGACCGCGCCGAAGCGGTCGTCGCCTCGTTGGCCGACGAGCCCTCCCTCGCCCTCGACTGCGAAGCCGCCGGCTTCCACCGCTATTCGGACCGCCTCTGTCTGGTCCAGATCTCGACACCGGGCGGCCGGGACGTGATCCTCGACCCCCTGGCCGTGGAATTGGGCGACCTGCTGCGCCCCCTTCTGGAGAATCCGGCGCAGACCCTCTACATGCACGGCGGAGACTACGATTTCCGGTTGCTCGACCGGGACCTGGAGATCAATCCCCGAGGGGTGTTCGACACGCAGATCGCCGCCTCCCTCCTCGGCGTGGACGGGATCGGCCTGGCCTCGCTCCTGGACACCGAATTCGACGTCCGGCTCTCCAAGAAGTACCAACGGGCGGACTGGGCCCGACGCCCCCTGGAGCGGGGCATGCTGGAGTACGCCGCCGCGGACACCCGCTACCTCCACGAGCTGGCCAAGAGGTTGGAGGACCGGCTGGCCGAGGCCGGGCGGCTGGAGTGGGCGAGAGAGGAATTCCGCCTCCTGGAGGAGATCCGCTGGACCGCGGAGGAACCCGAGGACCCCGTGACCCGCGTGAAGGGTGCGCATCGGCTCGACGACCGGGTCGTGGGCCGGTTGCGGGAGGCCCTCGCCTGGCGCGACGCCCTGGCCCGGGAACAGGACCGGGCCCCCTTCCGGATCGCCCCGGACTCGGCCCTGCTCGGGGCGGCGGAAGCCCCGCCCCGCTCGGTCGAGGCCCTGGCCGAGCTGAAAGGGATCAACCCGCGCATCGCCCGGCACGCCGGCAAGGACCTCCTGGACCGGATGGCGCGGATCGACGGACTCCCGGCCGAGGAGGTGCGGGGCTACCCGCGGCGCGAACGCTCCGGTCCGGGCCGCCCACCCCCCGAAGTCGAGGAGCTGGCCAATCGACTGAAGACGGTCCGGAACCGGGTGGCCGAGGAGCTCGGGCTCGACCGGGGCGTGCTGTTTCCGAACGCCGCCCTCCTGGACGTGGCCCGGGAGGCGCCGCATACGCCCGAGGGCTTCCGGAAGGTGGAGGGCGTGAAGGGATGGCAGGCGCAGGTGGTCGGACCAGCGATGCTTCGCCTCCTCCGCGGCTGAGCTCGCCGGCGGGACCTCGGCACCTCCGACCCCCGGGGTCCCGGGCGGGCCACCGCGCGTCGCCCGGAACGACAGCGGCCCGCCCCGGTGACCGGGAGCGGGCCGCGAACCGCAGGCGCGTCGTCGGAGAGGATCAGGCCGCGGACTCCTCCTCCTTCCGCTTGCAGTCGATGCAGTACCGGGCATGCGGGAGGGCGTCCAACCGCTCGAACCCGACCTCGACGCCACAGGTGTGGCAGTTCCCGAAGGTCTCCGGGTCGTTGTACAGGCGGCGGAGCGCCTCCTCGAGGCGGTAGAGATAACGGCCTTCCTTCGTCGCGAAGAGTGCGGCCTTCTCCCGCTCCATGGCCTCGGTCCCCTGGTCGGCCATGTGGTCCGTGTAGGCCGACAGGTCGGAGTCGCCGGACTCCCGGTCGGCCTTGGCCATCTCGTCCCAGAGGCCCAGCGATCGGAGGGCCCGCGCCCTCTCCTGGTGGAGCCGCTTCTCGATGTGTTCCAGCTGTTCCTTGTTCAGCATGACAGCCTCTGCATGTGGTAGCTGCGACAGCAGTGAAGTTTACATCCGTTCGGAAAATCCGTCTACCGAATCGGGGGGCGAGCGGCCTACCAGCGCACCAGCGCGCTGCCCCAGGTCAGTCCCGATCCAAAGGCGCAGAAGCAGAGCAGATCGCCAGGGGAGAGGCGCTGCTCCCGGACCGCCTCGGCCAGGGCGATGGGGATCGTGGCGGCGGTGGTGTTCCCATACCGCTCGATGTTGTTGAAGACGCGGTCGTCGCCGAGGCCCAGGCGCCGCTGAACCATCTGGGAGATCCGGAGATTCGCCTGGTGGGGGATGAGGAGGTCGATGTCCTCCGTCCCGAGCCCGTTGGCCGCCAACGCCTCCTCGACCGCCTCGGGCATCCGGGACACGGCATGCTTGAACACCTCCCGGCCGTTCATCCGGGGGTAGTGGCGTCCCTGGGCGAGGTCGTCGGGGCCGATCCGGGGGTGACGGAACGAGGCGGCGGCGTCGCACCAGAGGATCTCGGCATGTTCGCCCTGGGCATGGATGTGGGTCGAGAGGACGCCCCGGTCGGGGTCCTCCGTGGCCTGAAGGACCGCCGCACCGGCCCCGTCCCCGAAGAGGACCGCCATGTCCCGGCCCCCCGTGCTGAGGTCGATGCCGGTGGACTGGATCTCCACTCCGACCAGGAGGATCGTCCGGTACTGGCCCACCCGGATCCAGGCGTCGGCCACGGAGAGACCGTACAGGAAGCCGGAGCACTGGGCCCGGAGGTCCAACGCCGGGATCCGGTCGAGTCCGAGCTCCCGCTGCAGGAAGACGCCCGTGCCCGGGAAGAAGTGGTCCGGGCTCAGCGTGGCCAGGACGATGGCGTCCACCTCCCCCGCGGGGAGGCCGGCCTCCTCGAGGGCCATCCGGCTCGCGGCGGCCGCCATCGCCGCACCCGTGGTGCCCTCCCGGACCCAGCGCCGCTCACGGATGCCGGTGCGTTCCCGGATCCACTCGTCGGACGTATCCATGAACCGGGTGAGCTCGTCGTTGGTCACGACGCGGTCGGGGACGTGGAAACCCGTTCCGACGATGGCCGTTCGCATCCTGTCGTCCTCCTGTCCGATGTGCGGCGGAGCTCGACCCGTCGCCGGGTCGGGATGGCTATACCACGGGCCTCCGCCACGGGGTCCTGTCCGCCGAGCCCCGGCTCGCGGATCCCGGCCCGCGGGTCCAGCCCACCGGGACCCTGGCCGATCGCGTCGGGTAGCCACGAGGTTCGCGACCCTCCGCCTCCCCCGCTCCGCCCATGACCTCCGAGACGATCGAGTGCCGCCGCTGCGGCGATGGCCCCCGCCTGGCCCGCGCGCCCTTCCGCAACGACATCGGGGAGCGGGTCCTCGAGGCGATCTGTCAGAACTGCTGGAAGGACTGGCTCCAGCACCAGACGCTCCTCATCAACCACTACGGGCTCGATCCCAGGGACGCGAAGGCCCGGGAGTTCCTGTACAAGCAGGTGGAGGCCGTCCTCCTGGGCGAAGGTGACGCCGAGGAGATCGACACCTCGAAGCAGGGCGACATCGTCTGGTGAACGAGCACGGCGGGTGGAGCCCGATGGCCCCACCCGCCGTTTCCCGATTCCCCGGCTCGCTCCCCCCGGAGCGCACCACGGGAGATCAGCCCGCCAGGACCTCCTCCACGTGCTCCAGAGCCCACTCCAGGGTCTCCTTCTGGATGACCAGGGGCGGCGCGAACCGGATCACCTGGTGGTGGGTCTCCTTCGCCAGGATCCCCCGCTCCTGGAGGGCCTCGCAGAACGGCCGGGCGGGACCGGACGACACCTTGATCTCCACCCCGATCATGAGGCCCTTGCCCCGGACCTCCTGCACGTGGGGGGAGTCGATCGCCCGAAGCCGGTCCATGAACCAGCTGCCCATCTCATCGGAGCGCCGGGGCAGTTCCTCGTCGATGATGGCCCGGAGCGAGGCCCGCCCCACGGCGGCCCCCAGAGGGTTGCCGCCGAATGTGGAACCGTGGTCGCCCGGGTGGAAGACATCCATGTAGGTCCGGTCTGCCAGGGCCGCCGAGACCGGGTAGACCCCGCCGCCCAGCGCCTTGCCGACGATCAGGACGTCCGGGCGGACGTCCTCCCAGTCACAGCAGAACATCCGGCCGGTGCGGCCCAGGCCGGTCTGGATCTCGTCGGCCATGAACGCGATCCCGTGATCCGCGCACAGCTCCCGGGTGCAGCCCAGGTAGCCGTCCACCGGGACGATGACGCCACCCTCGCCCTGGATCGGCTCTACGAGGAACCCGACCGTGTTCGGGGTGATCGCCTTCTCGAAGGCCGCCGCGTCACCGTACGGTACGGTCACGAAGCCCGGCGTGAAGGGGCCGAACCCGTCCTTGTACTGATCCTCGGAGGAGAATCCCACGATGGTGGTGGTCCGCCCGTGGAAGTTGTTCGAGCAGACGATGATCTCCGCCTGGTTCTCGGGGACACCCTTCACCTGGTAGCCCCACTTCCGGACCATCTTGATCGCGGTCTCGACCGCCTCGGCCCCGGTGTTCATGGGGAGGGCCCGCTCGAAGCCGGTAGCCGCACAGAGCTCCTCGAGGAAGGGCCCCATCTGGTCGTTGTGGAAGGCGCGGGAGGTGAGGGTCAGCTTCTCCATCTGGGCCCGGGCGGCGTCCAGGATGCCCTGGTGACGGTGCCCCTGATTGACCGCTGAATAGGCTGCGAGCATGTCCAGGTACTTCTTTCCGTCCACGTCCCACACCCAACACCCCTCGCCGCGCTCGAGCACGACGGGGAGGGGCTTGTAGTTGTGGGCGCTGAACGCCTCGGCCTGCTGCAGAAAGTCCTTCGTCCGGGAAGTGGTGGCTTCGACCATGATGGCCTCGCAATGGGTTCTGGAATTCGTGGAGTCCGCACCGGGATCCCCGTGCGGCGGAACAGCTCGAGCTAGTCGTCCCGGTCCGAGCGCACGCGCCCGACCGGGCGAAGTCGTCGCTCATCCACCTCGAAACGGAAGACGTCGGGCCGGGCGTAGTGACCCGTGACGTCGAAATCGAATTTTCCCCGCGTCACGGCACCGGCCTCCAGGTCGGCGAAGAGAACCCCGTCTTCGTCGTACAGGGGACCGGCGATGCAGGTCCCAGCAGGATCGTACACTGCGCTGCCCCCGCGGCAAAGAGCCTCGGGCCAGGCGGTGAGCTCCTCGGCCAGCTCGAGATCGTCGGGATAGTCGGCCCGGGCCACCACCTGGTTGCACCCGAGGACGAAACAGCGGCCCTCCAGGGCGATGTGCCGGAGGGTCGACTGCCACCGCTCCCGGGCGTCCGCCGTCGGCGCGAGGTAAACCTCCACCCCCTTCCCGTACATCGCCATGCGGGCCAGGGGCATGTAGTTCTCCCAGCAGATCAGCCCGCCCACCCGCCCCGCCGGGCTGTCGAAGACGGGGAGGGTGCTCCCGTCGCCCTCGCCCCAGATGAGCCGCTCGGCGGCCGTGGGCTTGAGCTTCCTGTGCTTCCCCAGGAGCGTGCCGTCGGTGCCGAAGTAGAGGAGGGTGCAGAAGAGGGTCCCCCCGGAATACGTAGTGTCCCGCTCCACGACCCCCACCGCCAGGAAGACCCCGGCGCGGGCCGCGGCCTCGCCCATGCGGGCCGTCTCGGGCCCGGGTACTGCGATGGCGCTGTCGTGATAGCGCTGCCACGCCCGGCGGCCGGCGTCGCTCCGTCCTCCCACGGCGGTGCCGAAGGCAAGACCCCAGGGGTAGCCACCGACGAACGCTTCCGGCAGGAGCACCAGGCGCGCCCCGCCGCCGGCCGCCTCCTCCACCCGATGGACCACCTCGTCCACCGCACCCGGCGTGTCGAAGGGGCGGCCCCGGGGCTGCACGACGGCGATCCGCACCGCCCCCTCCGCCACGCCCGCGATGTCCCTGCCCGCCTCCGAGGATGCCACCTCAGCCTCCACCATAGATCAGCTCGAGGACCACCTCCGCCACGCTCTCGAGGGTGCCGGCGGACAGCTTGTCGAGCACGTCCTCCTGGGTGTGCCAGTAGGCGTTGTCGGGACCGTAGTCGAAGTCGATGATGTTGGCGGTGGGGAGCCCGGCGTTGTTCAGCGGCAGGTGATCGTCGCTGATGCGCTGCCCGACCTGGAACGGGAACGTGCTCTCGAGGCCCAATGCATGGGCCACGCCCCACACCCGATCCACCACGTCCGGAGCGAGCTGCGACGAGTAGCCCTCCACGGGGAATCGGGGGTCCGCGTCGCCCACCATGTCCAGCAGGACGCCGTACTCGGGTTGCGGATCGGGCCGGTTCGAGGCGTAGTGGCGCGCGCCGATGAACATGTCGGCCGTGGTGGGCCCGTAGTCCTCGCCATCGACCCAGAGGAGGTCCACACCCACGTCGGGGGGACTCGCGGCCAGCAGCTCCGCCACGTGGAGCAGGACCGCCGTACCCGAGCCGCCGTCGTTGGCCCCGGGCAGGGGCAGCACCCGGTCCTCGGGGGTGTCCTCCGCGTCCGAGGTGGGACGGGTGTCCCAGTGGGCGAGGAAGAGGAGCCGCCGGTCCGCCTCGAGTCGGAACCGGGCCAGGACGTTGGTGAGGGCGAGCTCCTCGCCGGTCTGGGTGTGGACGTGGTCGAAGGCCTGGAGGACCAGCGTGTCCGCCGCGTCCCGCAGCCGGTCCGTCATCCACAGGAGCTGGGCCTCGTGCCCGGCGGTACCCGGCACCCGGGGGCCGAAGGCGAGCTGGGTGTCCACCAGCGCCAGCACCGCGGCGCCGTCGGCCGAGGGTCGGTCCGGGGCGAGATCGGGGATCGCCGGGCCATCCTGGGCCTCCCCGCACGCCCCCAGGGCAGCGAGGAGGAGCGGAAGGGCGACGCCGGCCCGGATCCGGTGCTTCCAACGACAGCCTGGCTTCGTCAATCTTCTCATGCGCCGGAAGCTATCACACTCCTCGAAACGGGTCACCATGGGCCTCTCCCGCCGGAATTTCGTGGGCGCCGCGGCCGTTACCGTCGGTCTCGCAGGCCTTCGTTCCCTCTTCGACACGTCGCGGCTCCTTGCCGCCTCCCCTGTCGAACGGTTCGGACCGCTCCGACCCGACCCGGACGGCCTCCTGGCGCTCCCGGAGGGCTTCTCGTACCGGATCGTGTCGAGGGCGGGCGAGCGGATGGACGACGGCCTGCTCGTGCCCACGGCCCACGACGGCATGGCTGCGTTTCCGGGCCCCGGCGGTCGCACGGTCCTGGTCCGGAATCACGAGGTGAACTGGGGCCTGGGGGGCGAGCGCGGCGCCTTCGGGCGGGACAACGCCCTCCTGGAGTCCGTGGGCCGGGACCGGCTCTACGACCCGGGAGAGGGGTCTGTGGCCGCGTTGGGGGGGACCACCACCCTGCTGTTCGACACCAGGAGCCAGCAGCTCCTGGGGCATCGGCTCTCCCTGGCCGGGACGGTCCGGAACTGCGCGGGCGGGCCGACGCCGTGGGGGAGTTGGATCTCCTGCGAGGAGACGGAGCAGCGGGCCGGCTGGGGGCGCCTGAAGGACCACGGATACGCCTTCGAGGTCCCGGCGGTCTGGGACGCCCCCCTGACGGACCCCGTGCCCCTGAAGGCCATGGGGCGGTTCAATCACGAAGCGGTCGCCGTGGACGCGGCATCGGGGATCGTCTTCCAGACCGAGGACGACGGAGAGGGACTGCTCTACCGCTTCATTCCCGACGTGCCGGGCCAGCTGGCCCGGGGAGGGCGGCTCCAGGCCCTGGCCCTCCTGGACCAGGCCTCGGCCGACACCCGCAACTGGTACGACCAGGCCTTCCCCGTGGGACACCGTGCCGCGGTCCGCTGGATCGACGTGGACGAGGTGGAGTCCCCCGAATCCGACCTGCGCTACCGGGGGTACGCCGCCGGCGCCGCCCGCTTCGCCCGGGGGGAGGGGATGTGGGCCGGAGCCGACGGGATCTACTTCGTGTGCACGAACGGAGGTCGGGCCCGGAAGGGACAGATCTGGCGGTACGTGCCGAGCCCGGCGGAGGGGACCGGGGCGGAGGGGGCGCGGCCGGGGCACCTGGAGCTCTTCGTCGAGCCCAACGACTCTACCCTGGTGGAGAACGCCGACAACCTCACCGTGGCCCCCTGGGGCGACCTGGTCCTGTGCGAGGACGGCTCAGGAGACGACTACCTGGTGGGCGTGACGCCCGAGGGGGAACTCTACCCCTTCGCCCACAACCTCACCGGCGGCGGCGAGCTCGCGGGCGCTTGCTTCTCTCCGGACGGCTCCACTTTTTTCGTCAACATGCAGGAGCAGGGCTGGACGTTCGCCATCACGGGTCCCTGGGTGCGCTGAGCCGGCGGACGCCCGGCCGCGGGGGACCCCCGCCGGGAGAAGACCGGATGCTCAAGGAGTTCAAGGAGTTCGCTGTCCGCGGCAACGTCGTCGACATGGCCGTGGGAATCATCATCGGGGGGGCCTTCGGGACGATCGTCTCCAGCCTCGTCAACGATGTCATCATGCCACCCGTGGGGCTCCTCCTGGGCGGCGTGGACTTCCAGGACATCTTCTTCGTTCTCGAGGAAGGCACCACCGCGGCCCCCTACGCCACCCTCGAGGCGGCTCAGGAAGCCGGCGCGGTAACGATCAACCTGGGCGTGTTCGTGAACGCGATGATCAGCTTCCTGATCGTGGCCTTCGCGGTCTTCCTCCTTGTGCGGGGCATGAACCGCCTCCAGCGGAGCCGGGAAGAGGGCGGCGACACGCCGGCGCCCACCACCCGGCCCTGCCCGTACTGCACCATGGGCATCGCCATCGAGGCGACCCGCTGCCCGCATTGCACGTCGGACGTGGCGGCCTGACGACGTGCCACGGCCCGGCCGCCCCAGGGGAGCGACCGGGCCGTGGCCGTGTCGGGAAGGGGCGGCGTCAGAAGACCACGATGGCCGCTGGCCTGGACGCCCCCCGGTCGTTCAGCCGCACTGGGAGTACCCGCACACGTGGCACTTCACGCAGCCCTCCTCGTAGGCGAGCTGGCCGGCACCGCAGTCCGGGCACGACCCGAAGAAGCTCTGGGACGGCGCCGGCGCCTTGGCCTGGACCTGGGCCTGTTCGGCGCCGCTCCGGACGGGCGCGCCCAGGGGGAGGGTCTCCTGTACTCCTTCCTTCTCCTCCAGGTAGCGCTCCAGCGCCTGCCCGATGGCGTCGGGGGCGGAGAGCACCTTGTTCGGCCCCACGCCCACGGCCCGGTCGCAGGAGATCCCCCGGAGCTGGTCCTTGATGGCCGTGATGGGGAGGCCCGAGCGGAGCCCGAGGGACACCAGCCGGCCGATGGCCTCGGCGTCGGCCATGGCGGCGCCCCCGGCCTTGCCCAGGGTGCAGAAGACCTCGAA
>DATHRY010000023.1:0-2992 GCA_035464715.1 Longimicrobiales bacterium | reverse complement strand
GATCAAACCTGTGACTCCGTTGTGTCAACGGCTAGCCATGGTCTGCCACAGATTGCCTTGGTCCCGGGTGTCGGATACCGCAGCTTAACCGCGGCGACCCAGGGCTCGCGCTGGAATCATAATCCGTGCGTTGGGGGTTCGAGTCCCCCCCTGCTACTGGAAACGGAAGCGCCCCACGTGGTTACGCGGGGCGCTTTTTGTTGTGTCGGTGGATTCCGCTGTTCTGGTTCGCGCTGTCCGTTGTTCTGGGAATCGCTCCGTCGTTCTGGTGGTACACCTTGATCTGGCACGATCTGAAGGGGCGTCGAGTGCGCAAATGTTCGCCTGCAACAGCGAACGAGGACGGCTTCCGTAGGGTGACCGCGATGACGTAAGGTGCTTGACTGCGGGTGAGTCGCGACACCTCCTGGGACGAGTGTCGACTTTCATCGTACCTCATCAGGCTACGCACCGGCCGGTACCACCGCGAACACTGGCCCCGAGGCCTACCCGAACGGCCCGACCGGCGCACATTCCTGGCACGAACGGCATTCCCCCCCCATTCTTCGCGGCATGTCCCATCCGACCGACCGCCTCACCGCCGCCCTCTCTGACCGCTACCGCATCGAGCGCGAGCTCGGCGCCGGCGGCATGGCCACGGTCTACCTGGCGGAAGACCTGAAGCACGACCGGAAGGTGGCGGTGAAGGTGCTCCGCCCCGACCTGGCCGCCGTGGTGGGCGCAGAGCGCTTCGTCACCGAGATCCGCACCACCGCCAACCTGCAGCACCCCAACATCCTCCCCCTCTTCGACTCGGGCGAGGCCGACGGCTTCCTCTTCTACGTCATGCCGTACGTCGAGGGCGAGTCGCTCCGGGAGCGCCTCGAGCGGGAGAGCCAGCTCCCCGTGGACGAGGCCGTGGGCCTCGCGGTGAAGGTCGCCAACGCCCTCGACGCCGCCCACGAGCAGGGCGTCATCCACCGCGACATCAAGCCGGCCAACATCCTCCTCTCCCGGGGCGAGCCGCTGGTCGCCGACTTCGGGATCGCCCTGGCGGTGCAGCAGGCCGGCGGGGGACGTCTGACCGAGACGGGGCTGAGCCTGGGCACCCCGTACTACATGAGCCCCGAGCAGGCCACGGGCGAGCAGCGCATCGGGCCGCCCGCCGACGTCTACGCGCTGGGATGCGTGCTGTACGAGATGCTCGTGGGCGAGCCCCCCTTTGGCGGCGGCACGGCACAGGCGGTGCTCGGACGGATCATCTCGGGCGCGCCGGTCACACCCACGGCGGAGCGCCCGTCGATCCCGGCCAACGTGGACGCCGCGATCCGGTGCGCCCTCGAGAAGCTCCCGGCCGACCGATTCCGCGGTGCCGACGACTTCGCCAGGGCACTCCGGGACCCGGGATTCCGGCACGGGGCGGAGGTGCGGGGCGAGGTCGCGTCGGCGGGTGTGTGGAAGCCACTCGCGATCGCCGCGTCGGTGGTGGCCGTGGCCGCGCTCGCCTTTTCTGTCGCCGCCGGCGGTGGAGGGGAAGCCAATCCGATGGATGTGGGGCTCCCGCCCGAAGCCCCGATGGCGGTCGCGGGGGTCCTCCCCTCCATGGCCGTCTCGGACGACGGTCGCTTCGTGGTCTACGAGGCCGAGCGAGAGGGCGCGCGCGAGCTCTGGTACCGCAGTCTCGAGTCGTTCGAGGCGCGGCCGATTCCGGGTACCCGGGGCTCGTTCGGAACCCCGTTCCTTTCCCCGGACGGATCACGGGTCGCCTTCTTCGTCCAGGACGGGCTCCGGGTCACGCGGGTCGACGGAGAGGGGAGCCCGAGCGTGGTCGGTTCGGCGAACGCCGCGGCAGGGGGGAGGTGGCGCGAAGACGGGACGCTGATCTACTCCGATCAGGACGGGCGCCTCCTCCGCTTCACCGACCCCGAATCCGGACCGCTGCGGGATCTGGAGGTCGAGTACTGCCTCTATCCGACCCTCCTCGCGGAGGAGACCGAGGTCCTGTGCGGGGGCGGCGCCTGGAAGTTCGCCTTCAGCCGGGCGATCGATGCCCCCGGGGAGATCCGCTTCTGGACCCGGGGGAACGCCACGAGTCTCCCGGGGGCCACCGTTCGCGGGGCCCAGTTCCGCGTGGTGGACGAGGAGTGGCTGGTCTACGTCGCGATCGACGGAACCCTGATGGCGACCCGAATCGAGGACTTCGACGCCCATACCGTGGGCCGCTCCGTATCCATGGTCTCCGACGTCCGTCGGCAGACGTACACCGGGGCCGGACAGTGGGGCCTCACGCGGGATGGGACGTTGGTGTTCGCGATCGGACGAAACGCGGAGGTCGGGCGTCTGGTCGAAGTTCGCCCCGATGGCGAGGTGGTCCCGCTCGCCGTGGAGGAGGCGGCGTACCTCCGGTACGAGCCGAGCCCCGACGGGAGCAGACTGGCCTCAGTGGTGGAGGCGGTGCAGGGGCAGGAACTCCGGGTGCACGACCTGCGAACCGGAACGCGGGAGGTAGTGGACGAGGGTTTCTTCATCGGGTACCCCGCATGGAGCCCGGGCGGAGGCAGCCTCGTCTACACCCGGAAGGTGGATCGCGACGACGGATACGTGCTGGTTCGACGCGACCTCGACCGACTGGCCGAACCGGTCGAGCTGCTCTCCGCCGGGGACGGCTCCACCTACTTCCAGCCCTCGAGCTGGCTCGCGCCCGATTCGCTCCTTCTGGGGGTCGTCGCGAGGGGGAGGGCGGCGCTGATGATCGATCCCCGTACACCCGGGGCGCGCGTCGACACCCTCCCCTTCGATGCATTCTTCGCCGCCATCTCGCCGGACCGACGCTGGATCGCGTGGGGGCCGCAGGGGGAGGACCGCGTCCTGCTCCAGTCGTGGCCCGATCTCGGTCGTCGCTACACCGTCTCGAATCGGGGGAACGAGGCCCGCTGGCTCGCCGACGGCCGCCTTGTCTTCTACGGTTCGGCGGAGGACGACGACGTCGGACCCGGCGCCCCTGGAGCCGTTC
>DATHRY010000022.1:0-9355 GCA_035464715.1 Longimicrobiales bacterium | reverse complement strand
CGAGACGGCGGTGGTGAAGTGGAGCTACGGCTTCCATTCCGCGCGCACCCTCATGCCGGGGCCCGCCCGGGCGGAGATCGCCGAGCGGACCCGCGCCGCCCTCGGACGCGTGAGCGACTTCCGCCCCTACGGCACGGATGGGCCGCTGACCCTGGACCTGACCTTCAAGAACTACATGCCGGCCGAGCTCCTGGCCTACCTGCCGAATGTCGAACGGGTGGACGCACACACGGTGCGATTCGTCGCCCGCGACCCGGTGGAGCTGTCGATGTTCATCGAGTTCGCCACCAGCTACGGCCCGGGGATCACGCCGTAGCCGTCGACCGGTCGGGGGCCGCAGCGCGTCCACCGTAGCCCGGGCTTCGTCGAGCGACCCGAGCGACGCGCCGGGCCTGCTGCTGCGTCGGGTTGAGCCCGGATGATGACCCCCCTTACCTTCGCCTCCCACCGCACGCCCCGTCGTCGTCCCGGCGGACGGGGCGGGGTGGCCCCCTTCGCCTGGAGACTCGTCATGCGGCCCTGCGCTCACTCCCCCTCGCCACGGCGGACGGGCGGCCGCTCGTCTCGACGGTTCGAGGTCAGGCTCCACCTCTGGCTCCACCTCGTCCTCTCCGCCCTCCTCCTCGCCGGGCCCGCGGCCGCGCAGGCCCCAGGCGACCTGGAAGCCTTCTGGGCCGAGATGTCCCGGACCGTGGCCGAGGGGGACCTGGACGGGTACGCGGCCCTCTATCACCCGGACGCCGTGCTGGTGTCCCTGGGGTCCATGAACAGCGTCGCCATCGCCCAGGCCCTCGAGGGGTGGGAGCCGGGCTTCGTGGACACGCGGGAGGGGAGGGCGGGGGCCCGGGTGGACTTCCGCTTCACCCGGCGGCTCCACGACGCCACCACCGCCCACGAGACGGGGATGTTCCGCTACGTCTTCCATCCTGCCGGTGGGTCGCCCAGCGAGGCCACGGTGCACTTCGAGGCCCTCCTGGTCCGGATGGACGGTGACTGGAGGATGATGATGGAGTTCCAGAAGGAGCCGGCGACCGAAGCGGAGTGGCGAGCGGCGGGGGGAGGGGCTCCCGATGCGTAGCCTCCTGCGCCTCGTGGCCGTCCTCGTCGCTCTGGCGGTGGGCTGGGTCGTCCTGCGGAGTGCCGGAGACGAGTCGGAGCCCCCGCGCGCCGACGCCCCGCAGGTGGCCGGCAGCGACGCCCGTCCCGAGGACACGGAGGTGTGGGAGCCGGTCCCGCCCGTGGTCAGTCCGGATCCGTACGCGGGCCCGGCGGCGCCACCGGAGGACGCCGTCGTCCTCTTCGGCGGGACGGACCTCTCGGAGTGGGTGAACGTCCGGGACAGCCTCCCGGCGGGTTGGACCGTGGCCGACGGGGTCGTCACGGTGGACAAGTCCGTGGGCGACATCCAGACCCGGCGCAGCTTCCGGGACTACCAGCTCCACCTGGAGTGGCGTGTCCCGGAGGGGATCACCGGGGAGGGGCAGGACCGGGGGAACAGCGGCGTGTACCTGGCGTTCACCGGCGATCCGCCCGGGGGCTACGAGCTCCAGATCCTGGACTCCTACCAGAACGTCACCTACGCGAACGGGATGGCCGCGAGCGTCTACAAGCAGCACATCCCCTTGGCGAACCCGACGCGGCCGCCGGGCTCGTGGCAGGTCTACGACGTCACCTGGACGGCCCCCCGCTTCGCGGCCGACGGGTCGCTGGTCTCTCCCGCCCGTATCACGGCCGTCTTCAACGGTGTGCTGGTCCAGAACGACGTGGTGCTGGAGGGCGAGACCGTGTACCGGGGGGCGCCGGCGTACCGGGCCCACGGCGAGGCCCCCATCATGCTCCAGTCCCACGGGGACCCCAGCCCGCCCATCAGCTTCCGCAACATCTGGGTGCGACCGCTACCGGGCGACGGGTAGGCCAGCCACGGCGCCGTGGCGAAGCCACGCACCGCGGGATGACGCCAGGCCAGCCGGTTTCGCTACGGTACCGGCTGGCCTGGCGCTCTTCGTCCCGGTGCGGGAAGCCCAGGCCCCGGGGAGCGGGTTCCGCTATCGGGACTCAAGGGAGACCACGTCCGGGATCACGTACGTCACGTCGACCCGGTCGCCGACGGCGAAGTCGCTGAGCGAGAGGCCCGCAGGCAGGCGGAAGGTGGCTTCCATGCCCGGTCCGGAGATGCTCCTCAGGGACACCGCGGACTCGGTCGCGTCCACCTGGCTCACCTCCCCCGTGACCGTGTCCACGATCAGCGTGACTCCAGCCAGCGTGCGGATCGCCGAGAGGTCCGGCAGGGGCGCGCCCGGCTTGTGCAGGTGCAGGCCGACCTCGAACAGGAACGTCACGACCACCTCGTCGCCGGCCCGTCTGGCGCCGAAACCGGGCATGTCGTCGGGAACCCGCCGCTCCATCAGGTGACCTTAGGGACCCCTCAGGACGAAGGCGCGATCGTCGTGGTTCACCGACTCGATCTGGGCGTGGATCCGGACGTTCGCCAAGGCCACCTGGGCCTCGGCCTCGGTGGGGCCGAGGGAGAGGGCTACGACCGCCGCCGCCAGGGTCGTGATACGGATGCCCTTGGTCATGCGTCATCTCCTTCGGGCCCTCGGGGGGGGCGACATCGGGGCCGGGTTGGGCCGTGCTCCAACCGGAGGGGGGCCCGGCGCACCGCTTTAGTGCTGGTATGCTGCGATGACAGCATGAGCGCAGGGTACCCCGGAAGTCAATACACGACGGCCTCGTGAGCCCTCGGCGGACGCAGCGGCCCGCCGAACCGGGGGACCGCCGGGTGCCGTTGTTGGCGCAAACCCGTTCGGCCGTGAAAGATTGCCTACCCGGGCTCCTTACCGGCACCGTGTCGTCCCAAGCAGTGGAGGTTGCCATGTCCGCGCACCATCCCCTCTCGCGACTTCGCCCCGTACGAGCAGCTCTCCTGGCTGCCGCCCTTCTGCTGTGGACCGGCTGCGGGGAGATGGCCGACAGGTCGCCCACGGGCGTGGACGACCCGGGGTCGACCCTCCAGCAGGTCGACCAAGGCCCCTTCCAGGACCTGAGCACGACACGCGCGGTGACCCGTGAACGGACGCCCGGGCTCATGGCCATTCCCGGGGTCGTCGGTACGGCCGTGGGCCTGAACCCCGACGGCCGGCCGGTGATGAGGGTCTTCCTGGCCCATGAAGGGGTGCAGGGCGTCCCGGACCGGCTCGACGGCGTCCCGGTCAGCCGGGTCGTGACGGGGCAGTTCGTGGCCCTCGCCGATCGGACGGGCTCGGCCCGGCCCGCACCCATTGGGTTCTCGGTGGGCCATCCGGACATCACCGCGGGGACCCTCGGGGCCCGGGTGACCAACGGCTCACAGGTCTTCATCCTGAGCAACAACCACGTCATCGCCGCCAGCAACGGCGCCAACCTGGGTGACGGCATCCTGCAGCCCGGGGCCGTTGACGGCGGGAACGCGCCGGGGGACGTGATCGGGACGCTCCACGACTACGAGCCGATCCTGTTCGGAGACGGCGGCCCGAATGCGCCGACCAACCTGATAGACGCCGGTATCGCATTGGTGGATCCCGCCGACGTGAGCGGGGCGACGCCGACCGACGAGGGGTACGGGGCTCCCGGAACCACCGTCGTCCCGCCGTCCCTGGGGATGGCCGTCCAGAAGTACGGCCGGACCACGGGACACACTTTCGGGACGGTGAGCGAGATCGACCTGACGGTGAACGTCTGTTACGCCGGATTCATCTTCTGCACCAGCATCGGCAAGTTCGTCGACCAGATCGGCATCACCGACGGGACCTTCAGCGCAGGAGGGGACTCGGGATCGCTGATCGTGACGATCGGGAACGGCAACAACCCTGTCGGCCTCCTCTTCGCCGGAAGTACGAACCGGACGATCGCCAATCCCATCGGCCCCGTCCTCCAGCGGTTCGGGGTCACCATCGATCCCACCGTCCCGGGTGGCGGGGACCCGCCGGCCCCGGATCCGCTGGCCGCCAGCTTCACCTTCGACTGCACGGCGCTGAGCTGTGACTTCGACGCCTCGGGCTCGACCGGCAGCATCGTGGACTACGACTGGGACTTCGGAGACGGGACCTTGGGCTCCGGAATCTCCCCGAGTCACACGTACGCCGCCGGGGGCTCGTACGACGTGACCCTGACGGTCACCGACACCGAGGCCGCCACCGACGAGCAGACCCAGGGCGTGAGCGTGTCCGAGCCGCCCGTCGGTGGGGGCAGCGCGCCTGCGGTGGACGGGTTCAGCGCCGTCACCCGCTCCAACGGGCCGTGGGACCGGGCCGACGTGTCCTGGAGCGTGTCCGACGCCGATGGTGACCTGGCCCAGGTCACGGTTTCCCTGGCGACGTCGGGTGGTCAGGTCCTCGATGCCATCACGACGATCGTGAGCGGGTCCGGCGCCTCCGGGACCACGGCGTTGAAGACCCGGAACGGAAACCCGGCCCGGATCGTCATCATGGTCAGTGACGCAATCGGCAACTTCACCGTCCAGGAGATGGCGTACAACTGACGCCTGCCGGAGAGGGTCGGTGTCTCGATCGCGCCCCGCGCGCCCGAAACCGGGCGTGACGGCGACCGCGGTCCTGGCGCTGGCCCTTGCAGGCTGCGGCGACGTAGAGCAGCCTCGGGAGGAGGAGGCGCCCATGCCCACGATCCAGGAGGTGAAGGCGGCCCACGAGTCCGCCTGGATGGAGCTGCCGGCGGTGACGGCGGTGGGGATCGGGCTCTGCGACGGCGTGGAGTGCATCCGGGTCTTCCTGACCGAGGACTCCGAGGAGGCCCGGGAGGCCATCCCCGATCGGGTGGACGGCTACCGGGTCGATCTCGAGGTCACGGGCACCTTCCGAGCCCGGACGCCTCCGGGCGGCGCGTCCTGAGGGAGGTCCGCCCGGGGAGGGTACGACGAAGGGGGGCGGCGAACAGCTCGCCGCCCCCCATGACCACTTTGTCGACCGCGCCGCGAAGGGCGCTACGGATCAGAGGATCCAGCCCACGTTCAGCCGGAACCCGTCGAGCCGCGGCGTCTCCACGTCGAAGTCGATCCAGCCCGCGCTGTAGGCCCCCTCCAGGAAGAACGTCCGGCCCAGCTCGGCCCGGAGGCCGACGGCACCGCCGTACGAGAACGACCACGTGCTGTACGTCGGCCGCCAGGCGTCGCAGATGTAGCCCCACCACGGGTCCCACCAACACACCCCTTGGGTGGGGCCGCTGGGGATGTTCGAGTCCGAATAGGTCGTACCGAGCTTGCCCTGGACGAAGGGCGTGATCGGGCCTTCGAGGATGTTGAACTGCCCAAAGGCCCCGAAGGTGCTCGCATCCAGCGTTCCACCGATGGTGACGAGGCCGTCGGAGTCCTCGTCGCCGTCCTCGTCGACCTCGACCTGGGCGTCGTAGTTCGCCCGCATCCAGGTCATCTCACCGCCCACCATGAAGCGGTTGTTGATGTGGTACCCGAAGCTGAAGCCCCAGCCGAGGTCGTCGTTCATCCTCAGGAACGATTCTCCCTGGCCTTTGATCTCCGTGCCCGAGACGAAGTTCAGCGGGATGCTGAACTGCCAGCGGCCTTCCCGCTGACGCTGCGCTTCGGCGGCCGATGGGCTCAGCAGGCTTCCTGCGAGGACCGCGGCCACGGCGCCGAGAACGGTGGTCCGAACGGAATGTCTCCTCACCACGTCTTCCTCCTCACGACGGTTGGATGTGCAGGGCTGGCTCGAGGCCTCGCCCTGCCGATGCGACGCCGAAAACTGGCGGATGCGGATAAGTGGCGACAGGGGGGCATGGCGGACCTCGTCTCACCCGATCCGAACCCCACGGTGACCCGTCGTTTTCGGTCGGCCTCCGACGGCCGGGCGCATGGCGTACCGACACCGTCCGATCTACTCTCGGCGGGTAGAGCGTCTCCCTCCGTCTCGTCCCGTGAACCGGGGGACCGCGTCCTCCGTCCCGGGAGTTTCCTGTGACCCGCCCCCCGAACCCGCCCGATCGGTCCAAGGTCGGATTGCTGCCCGAGCCGCACCGCTCCCGGAGGCAGGCGGCCGCCGACGTGCTTCCTCCTCGGCTCCGGGTCACCTTCCGCACCATCGAGCCGTGACACGGCGCACGCCGGAGGAGACCGACCAGGCCATCCGTGACCGCCTCCCGGACGTTCTCGCCGACTTCGAAGCCCTGATCGCGATTCCCAGCATCTCCACCGATCCGGCCCACGCCGGTCGCGTGGCGGAGGCAGCCCGGTGGGTGCGGGACCGGATGAATCGGGCGGGCCTGTCGGCGGAGCTCCACGAGACGCCGGGCCATCCCATCGTGGTGGGGCACCACGTAGCCGGGCCCGACGCCCCGACGCTTCTGGTCTACGCCCACTACGACGTGCAGCCGGCGGACCCCCTGGACGCCTGGCGATCTCCGCCCTTCGAGCTCACCCGGGAGGCCGAGAACCTCGTGGCCCGGGGCGCGGCGGACGACAAGGCCCAGGTCGTGGTCCAGATCGCCGCGGCGGAGGCGGCCCTGCAGACCTCCGGGCTCCCGGTGAACCTGATCCTCCTATTCGAGGGGGAGGAGGAGGTGGGCTCGACCCACCTGACCCCCTTCGTGGCCGAGCACCGCGCCGCCCTGGCTGCCGACCATGCCATCATCGCCGACTCGATGATGTTCGCCCCCGACCGCCCGTCGCTGATCTTCGGGATGCGGGGGCTGGCCTACGTCGAGATCGAAGTGGTGGGCTCGGGGCACGACCTGCATTCGGGCCAGTACGGGGGTGCCGTGCCGAACCCGGTCCACGCCCTGGCCGCCATCGTGGCGTCCTTCCACGACGCCGAGGGTCGGGTGGCGGTGGAGGGGTTCTACGACGCCGTGCGGGACGTCCCCGTCGAGGTGCGGGACGGGTGGGCCCGGATGGGCTACGACGAGGACGCCTTCCAGCGGTCCGCCGGCGGTGCGGCGCTGGTGGGGGAGCCGGGGTTCACGACGCCGGAGCGGCTCTGGATCCGGCCCTGCCTGGACGTGAACGGGATCCTGGGCGGATACACGGGGCCCGGGAAGAAGACCGTCCTTCCGGGTCGTGCGTCGGCGAAGGTCAGCTGCCGCCTCGTGCCGGATCAGGACCCGGAGGCGGTCATCGGGATGCTGCGCGACCACGTCGTCGCGCACGCCCCGGCGGGCGTGGAGGTGCGGGTGCGGGGCCACCAGGCGAATCCTCCCTTCCGGGCGGATCCGACCGGACCGCTCTACCGGGCCGCCGGTCGGGCGCTCGCAGACGTCTACGGGGTGCCGCCGGTGCGGGTCGCACATGGAGGGACCCTCCCCATCGCCAGGGACCTGGCCGAGCTCGTCACGCCATCAGTGGCGGTGCTGGGGCTCGCCCTTCCGGGTGCGAACATGCATGCACCGAACGAGTGGATCCCGGCGTCCCAGGTGGAGCGGGGCATGAGGTCGATGGTGCGGATCTACCGGGAGCTGGGGGGCGGCTCCCGCGCCTGACGCCCGCGGGAGCGGGGTGCGGTGATGGATCGAGGGCCGGGCCGAGGCTCAGCCGCTCCCGTCCGCCCGCATCAGAGCCCACATCAGCACCTCCACCCCCGCGGTGATCTGCTCCGGCGCGGTGAACTCCTCGGGTGCGTGGCTGATCCCGCCCCGGCTCGGCACGAACACCATCCCCATGGGGCAGAGCTTGGCCATGCTCTGGGCGTCGTGGCCGGCACCGGAAGGGAGGCGCAGATGGGCGAGGCCGAGGTCGTCCGCTGCACCTTCCACGGCCCGGCGAAGGCCCTCGTCCGCCGGGGCGGCCTCGCTCAGGTAGTAGGGCTCCATCTCCACCCGGGTGCCGTCCCGTTCGGCCATGGACTCGCCCGCCTCCCGGACGGCATCGAAGACCCGCTGGATGCCGTCCATGGACAGGTCCCGGACCTCCAGGGTGAAGCGGGCCGATTCCGGGATGACGTTCGCCGCCCCGGGCGATACCTCGATACGCCCCACCGTGGCGACCTGCCGGCCTTCCATGCCGAGGGCGGTCTCGTGGATCGCCGTCACGAGGCGGGAGGCGGTCACCAGGGCGTCCCGGCGCTGGTCCATGGGGGTCGTGCCGGCGTGGTTCTTCTCGCCGGTCACGGTGACGAACCACCGCCGGATCCCCACGATCCCCTCGACGACACCGATGGGAACGCCGGCCCGCTCCAGCGTGGCGCCCTGCTCGATGTGGAGCTCCAGGAAAGCCGCAAGCGACCCGGGCTCCATCACGGGCGCAGCCAGATCGTCCGGATTCCCGCCCACCCGGCGGATCCCGTCCCGGATGCTGAAGCCCGACGCGGTCTCCACGTCCAGCTCGGCGGGATCCACCGCCCCGATGAGGAGGCGGCTTCCGGTCTTGCCCCCCTCCTCGTTCTGGAAGACGTACACGCGGAGCGGATGTCGGAGCCGGGTCCCGTCGGCCTGGAGGCTCCGGACGATCTCGATGGCGCCCAGCACCCCGATGGTGCCGTCGTAGCTGCCACCGTACGGGACGGTGTCGATGTGGGAGCCGATCCCGAGCGGGGGAATGGCGGCATCGGACCCCTGGAGCTCGCCCACCAGGTTGCCCGCGGCGTCGGTCCAGGTCCGGAGTCCAGCATCCCGCATGAGGCCGAGCACCCATTCCCGGGCACCCAGGTCCTCGTCGGAGTACGCGACCCGATGCGTGCCGCCGTCGGGGGTGCCGCCGAAGGTCCGGAGCTCCGCGATCTCGGCGTTGAGCCGGCGGCCGTCGATCCCACGGAGTCGGCGCCCATCGGTCATGCTCGGCCGCAGAGGGGCGGCAGCGGCGCCGTGCACCCCATGCGCCCGGGAGAGCCCCAGGGGCACGCCGATACCCAGGAGGCCGGCGTGGGTGAGGAAGCGTCGACGTTCCATCCTACCGTGCCCCGCCCGTCACGATCTTCCGGACGGTCGTACCGCAGTCGGGACCTCTGGGTTGGGCACGGCGGGCTCCCGGCGAGGGGTGAGCAATACGGAAACGTAGGCTTCGCGCGAGGTCCGGGACAGCCAACCGCCTCAGCGGCCCGGTGGTCACCACCTCGTCGGGAATGCGCCTCGACGGCCCTTGTGGCCAACTGTTCGGCGAGGAGTGACCAGGAGGCAAGCCGCCCCGGGATTCCGGGACGCCCCATCCAGTTCGTGTGGAGGTGGAGGCCCGGTGGCGGCTCCACCGTGTCGAGGTGGCGCCATGTCAGATCCCACGCGGCATCCGAGTGCGGACGACGGCGAGCGTCCAAGCGGGAAAGCCCGTGCACGTCTCGAACTCGCGCTCGGCGGCTCGGGAGAGCTGCTCGTCGTCGAGCCCCGTGACCTCGCCCAGCCACGCCGTATATACGCCATCGCG
>DATHRY010000021.1:0-8901 GCA_035464715.1 Longimicrobiales bacterium | reverse complement strand
TCCGGAGCACGCATGTCGATGAGCTTCTTGAGCCGGTTGTTCCGGTTGATCACCCGCCGGTAGAGGTCGTTCAGATCCGACGTGGCGAACCGGCCGCCGTCCAGGGGCACCAGGGGCCGCAGGTCCGGCGGAATCACCGGCACCACGTCCAGGATCATCCAGTCGGGGTGGTTGCGGGCGTCGGCGGTGTCGCCGGAGTTCCGCAGCGCGTCCACGACCTTGAGTCGCTTCAGCTTCTTCTTCTTCCGGTGCTGGCTCGTCTCGTTCGCGATCTCGTAGCGGAGCTGCTTCGCGAGACGGTCCAGGCCCTTGCCGTCCGAGTTCCGGTCGGCGATGCGCCGATCGGAATCGTCCAGTGTCCGGAGGAGGTAGCGGACGGCCTCGGCGCCGATCTCGGCCCGGAAGCGGTCGTCGCCCTCCTCACGGGCCTTCACCCGGAGGTCGTAGTACTCGTCCTCGTCCAGCAGATCCAGGAACTCCAGGTCCTGCTTGCCGGGGTCGATGACCACGTAGTTCGCGTAGTAGATGACCTTCTCGAGGTCCCGCAGGGTCATCCCCAGCAGGTACCCGAGCTGGCTCGGCAGAGTCTTGAAGAACCAGATGTGCGCCACCGGAACGGCGAGCTCGATGTGGCCCATCCGCTCCCGCCGCACCTTGGAGAGGGTCACCTCGACGCCGCAGCGATCGCAGACGTGGCCCCGGAAGCGGATGCGCTTGAACTTCCCGCAATGGCACTCCCAGTCCTTCACCGGCCCGAAGATCCGCTCACAGAAGAGCCCGTCCCGCTCCGGCTTGAAGGAGCGGTAGTTGATGGTCTCCGGCTTGGTCACCTCACCGTACGACCAGCTCCGGATCTCCTCCGGCGAAGCGAGCTTCAGCTGGATGAAGTCGAAGTCTGCAGAACGCTGCTCACGCGCGCGGGGAAAATCGATCATGTCCGAACCCGTCCTGGGTTGAAGTCCCGGGATTCCTCCCGGGTCATTGAACTCTGTCGCCGAAGGCCATCCGTCGGTGCTTCGAGCACCACTACTCCTCCGAACCCAACGTCACCGAGAGACCCAGGGCCTGAAGCTCCTTCACCAGCACGTTGAAGGACTCCGGAATCCCGGGCTTGGGCAGGTTGTCGCCCTTGACGATGGCCTCGTAGACCTTCGACCGACCCTGCACGTCGTCCGACTTGACGGTGAGGATCTCCTGCAGTGTGTGCGCGGCCCCGTACGCCTCCAGGGCCCACACCTCCATCTCTCCGAAGCGCTGCCCACCGAACTGGGCCTTCCCCGCCAGCGGCTGCTGCGTGACGAGGGAGTAGGGTCCGATGCTCCGTGCGTGGATCTTGTCGTCCACCAGGTGGCTGAGCTTGAGCATGTAGATGGCGCCCACCGTGATGGGGAAGTCGAAGCGGCGACCGCTCCGCCCATCCCGGAGCCAGACCTTCCCGTTCGGGAAGATCCCGGCGTGGACCACCAGCTCCGCGACGGCGGCGTCCAACCCCTCCCCCGCGGTGCGCTTGCTCGAGATGGCCCCGATGGCCGGGAACATCTCGTTCAAGTCCTGCCCGCGCTTGGCGGCAAGCTCCTTTCCGGCCGCCACCACGAAGGCGTGGATGCCGTCGAAGACCTCCTTGGCCTCCTTGTCCAGCTTCTGGGCGACGAAGTCGTCCAGCGTCCGGCCCAGGCCCTCGGCGGACACCCGGGGCGCCCCGTGGTCCCCGTTCCCGTTGCCGTTCACCGGAGCGGGGCGGTGATGCAGGCCCTCCTCGGGCAGGAGCTGCGCCGCCCCGACCACCGTACGCAGTGCGGCGGGGCCGACGTCCAGCCGTGCCTCCCTGAGGTTCAGGGCGTTCTGAGCCCAGTCGAGACCCGCGAGCTTCAGCAGCACCCCGATCTCGTCCTCGGTGGCGCCCTGGAAGACCGGGGTCTTGGCCTCGAAGCCGAGCACCTGCGCCGCCCACCCGAGGTGGGTCTCGAGGATCTGCCCGACATTCATCCGGGAGGGCACGCCCAGAGGGTTGAGAACGATCTCCACCGGCGTCCCGTCCGGAAGGAACGGCATGTCCTCCTCCGGTGCGATCCGGGCGATGATGCCCTTGTTCCCGTGTCGGCCCGCCATCTTGTCGCCCACGGAGATCTTCCGCTTCTGGGCCAGGTAGACCTTGACCAGCTGGACCACGCCCGGAGGAAGCTCGTCGGGCTGGAAGACCTTGTCGATCTGCTCCTCGGTCCGCTCCCGCACCCGCTCGATGCGCCGCCCCGCCTCGTCCACGAGCCGGCGGATCTTCTCGCTGGCCTCCTTGTTCTGGACCTTCAGCGTGGAGAGGTCGACCTTCGAGAAGTCGATCTCGTCCACCTCGGCCTGGTTGAGCTTGGTGCCCTCGTCCATGTAGGGCTCCACCGTCCCCTTCTTGAGCATCAGGGCCACTGTCTGCCGCACCAGGAGCTGACCGAGCTCCTCGTCCCGGGCCTCGGTGATCCGCTGGACCTCCTCCCGCTCGAACTGCCTCAGCTCGGCGATCCTGGCCCCCCGCTCCTTCTCCAGGAGGGGATCGTCGATCCGACGCGAGAAGATCTTCACGTCGATCACCGTCCCGTTCATGCCCGGGGGCACGCGGAGGGACGAGTCCTTCACATCCTTCGCCTTCTCACCGAAGATGGCGGTCAGGAGCTTCTCCTCGGGGGAGAGCTCGGTCTCGCCCTTCGGGGTGATCTTCCCCGCCAGGACGTCGCCGGACTGCACCCGGGCGCCGATGCGCACGATGCCCCGCTCGTCCAGGTCGAGGAGGGACTCCTCGGCGACGTTCGGGATCTCGCGGGTGATCTCCTCCATCCCCCGCTTCGTGTCGCGGACGTGGAGTTCGAGTTCCTGGATGTGGATCGAGGTGAAGACGTCGTCCTTCACCAGCTTCTCGCTGATGACGATGGCGTCCTCGTAGTTGTACCCGTAGTACGGCATGAAGGCGACGAGGACGTTCCGGCCCAGGGCCAGCTCGCCGTTGTCGGTGCTGGGTCCGTCCGCCAGGATATGTCCCGGCTTGACGTTCTGCCCCAGCTCCACGAGCGGCCGCTGGTTGATGGCCGTGTCCTGGTTCGTCCGCCAGAACTTCTTGAGGACGTACCGGTCGTACTGGGCCAGCTTGGCGAGAGGCTGGTCGGAGTTCCCGTCGCCACCGGCACCCGTATCGATGACGATCTCGTCGGCGGTCACGTGGACCACCTCACCGCCCCGTCGCGCCGTGATGACGGCGCCCGAGTCCCGGGCCAGCTTGAACTCCAGACCGGTCCCCACGAGGGGGGCGTCGGTGTGGAGGAGCGGCACGGCCTGCCGCTGCATGTTCGAGCCCATGAGGGCCCGGTTGGCGTCGTCGTGCTCGAGGAACGGGATCATGGCCGCCGCCACCGAGACCATCTGGTCCGGCGCCACGTCCATGTAGTCGATGTCCTCGGGTCGCAGGAGCGGGAAATCTCCCTTCTCCCGGCAGAGCACGAACTCGTTGACGAACGTGCCGTCGTCGTTCAGGGGAGCGTTGGCCTGGGCGATCCGGGCCTCCTCCTCCTCGTTGGCCGACAGCCACTCGATGGTATCCGTCACCTTCCCGTCCATCACGGTCCGGTAGGGCGTCTCGATGAAGCCCAGCTCGTTCACCCGCCCGTAGGTGGTCAGCGAGGTGATGAGACCGATGTTCGGGCCCTCCGGGGTCTCGATGGGGCACATCCGCCCGTAGTGGGAATAGTGGACGTCCCGCACCTCGAAGCCCGCCCGCTCCCGGGTCAGACCGCCGGGTCCCAGGGCGCTGAGACGCCGCTTGTGCGTCATCTCCGCCAGGGGGTTGGTCTGATCCATGAACTGGGAGAGCTGCGACGATCCGAAGAACGCCTGGATCACCGCGGACACCGTCCGGGCGTTGACCAGGTCGTCGATGGAGATCTTCTCCGGATCGGTGTTGATGGACATGCGCTCCTTCACCAGCCGCGCCATCCGGGAGAGCCCCACGGAGAGCTGGTTGGCGATGAGTTCGCCCACCGTCCGCACCCGACGGTTCCCGAGGTGGTCGATGTCGTCCACCCCTCCCTGCCCCTGGGACAGGTTGATCAGGGTCCGGAGGATGGCGATGAAGTCCTCCTTGGTGAGGACCGTCTCGGTACGCGGGATGTCCAGGCCGAGGCGCTGGTTGATCTTGTAGCGACCGACCCGTCCGAGGTCGTAGCGCTTCGGGTTGAAGAACACGCGGTCGAGGGCCGTCCGGGCCGTCTCGACGTTCGGCGCCTCACCCGGCCGCAGCAGGGAGTAGATGGCGTGGAGCGCCTCTTCCTCGCTGGCGGTGGGGTCCTTCTTGAGGGTGTTCTTGACGATCGGGGAATCGCCGCGGAAGCCGGACTCGGCGTTCGTGTAGATCTTGAACTTCGAGACCCCGGCCCGCTCGAGGGTGGCCAGCACGTCCTCGTCGATCTCCCGGGACTCCTGTACCAGGATCTCGCCCGTCTCCTCGTCGACGATGTCCTGTGCCATGACCGCGCCTTCGATCTCGGCACGGGACAGCTTGTCCTCGAAGTCGACCTTGGCGTCGCCCACCGAGAAGAAGAGCTGGAAGACCTCGGCGTCGGTGCCGTACCCGAAGGCCCGGAGCAGCGCGGTAGCCGGGAACTTCTTCTTCTTGTCGATGTGGACGTAGCACACGTCGTTGATGTCGACGGTGAACTCCACCCACGACCCCCGGAACGGAATGATCCGTGCGCTGTGCAGCTTGGTCCCGTTGGGGTGGATGCTGTCCTCGAAGACCACGCCCGGGGACCTGTGCAGCTGGCTCACCACGACCCGCTCGGCACCGTTGATGATGAAGGTGCCCAACTCGGTCAGGAGCGGGAGGTCACCGAGGTAGACCTCCTTCTCGATGATGTCCCGGGGCCGGCGCTCGACCTCCTCGTCCTTCGCCGCGTCCTCGTCGAGCCCCTCCCAGACGATGAGGCGAAGGGTGGCCTTGAGCGGGGCCGCGTAGGTCATGTCCCGCTCGATGCACTCCTCCACCGAGTACTTGGGCTCGCCCAGAGCGGCGGCCACGTACTCGAGGGTGAAGTTCTCGTTGACGTCGGAGATGGGGAAGATTTCCCCGAAGACCCGGTCGAGACCGAAGTCCCAGACCTCCGAAGGGTCGACGTTCTCTTCGACGAGCTTCTCGAAGGAACGGAGCTGTACGTCCAGCAGGTCGGGCATCGGCATGACCGGCTTGAGCTTCGCGAAGCTCACCACCGGACGACCATCGTGGCGAATATCCAACGGGATCCCCCTTGAACCGGCCTCCCTCTCGGGCAGGCCCGTCGTGTCGTGTTCGACTTCCTTCAAGCGCGGAAATCCCCGAACCGTCCCGAGGACGGCGGGGACCCGCACACGGCGGTCCGTTTCCGGACCTGAACGAACTGATTACCGCAGCTGCCGGCGCGGAGTCCCCGGCCGGCCCGGACAGAGCCCGGGCCGGCCGGTGGGCGCCGGGTCCTACTTGAGCTCGACGGAAGCTCCCTGCTCCTCGAGCTTGGCCTTGATCTCCTCGGCCTCTGCCTTGGACGCGGCCTCCTTGATCGTGGTCGGAGCCTCGTCGACGGCGGCCTTGGCCTCCTTCAGGCCCAGGCCGGTGATCTCGCGAACGGCCTTGATCACCTGGATCTTCTTGTCTCCGGCGCCCGTGAGGACGACGTCGAACTCGTCCTTCTCCTCCGCAACCTCCGCGGCAGCGGCGCCACCGCCACCGGCGGCCGCGACGGCCACGGGAGCCGTGACGTTGAACTTCTCCTTGAACGCGTCGACGAACTCGGACAGCTCGAGAACGGTCATGTTCTCGAAGGTCTCCATGAGCTCTTCGGTGTTGATCGCCATTGTGCTTCTCTCCTGATGGTTCACCCGGCACGAAGCCGGCGGTGGGGGTTCGAAAGCTTACTCGCCAGCTTCCTGCTTCTGTGCCATGTATGCCTCGAGGATGCCTGCCATCTCCTGAAGCTTCCCCTGCATCGCGCCCACGAGGGCGGCCATGGGGGCCTGCATCGCGCCGACCAGCTCGGCCAGCAGCTGTTCCCTGGACGGCAGCTTCGCGAGCTTCTCGAGCTGGGCGGCGTCCAGGATCTTGTTGTCGAGCACGCCGAGCTTGAAGGCGGGCCGGTCGTCGTGGGCCTTGGCGAAGTCCGAAAGGACCTTGGCCGTCGCCACCACGTCCTCGTAGCCGAAGATGACGCCGGTGGGGCCCGTCAGGGCTTCACCCAGGTCCGGCAGGTCCGCACCCTCCAGGGCCCGGATCATGAGCCGGTTCTTGGCCACCACGTACTCGGCGCCACTCTCCTTGAGCTTCTGACGCAGGTCTGTCATGGACTTCACGTTCAGACCGGTGAAGTCCGTGAGGTAGAGGACCGGCGAACGGTCCACCCTCTCCCGGAACTCGGTGACGAACGTCTCCTTCCTGTCTCTCTTCATCGTCAGCTCCTCCGGAAGAGGTTCGGATCGACGGAGATCCCGGGACCCATCGTGCTGGAGACCGTCACGCTCCGGACGTAGGCGCCCTTGGCGGCCGCCGGCCGTGCCCGGACGATCTGGTCCATGAAGGCTCCGAAGTTGTCCGCGAGCTTCTCGACGTCGAACGAGACCTTCCCGATGGGGGCGTGGACGTTCCCGGTCTTGTCGACCCGGAACTCGATCTTACCGGCCTTGATCTCCGACACGGCCTTGCCGACGTCGAAGGTGACCGTGCCCGCCTTGGGCGTCGGCATGAGCCCCCGGGGCCCCAGGACACGACCCAACGGACCGACCTTCCCCATGACGTCGGGCGTCGCCACCACCACGTCGAAGTCGAGCCATCCCTGCTGGATCTGGTCCACGTAGTCGAGCCCGACGTAGTCGGCGCCCGCCTCCTGGGCCTCCTTCTCCTTCTCACCCTGGGCGATGACCAGGACCCGGACCGACTTCCCCGTCCCGTGGGGAAGCACGACGGTGCCCCGGACGATCTGATCCGCCTTGCGGGGATCGACGCTCAGCCGCGTCGCCACCTCGACGGTCTCGTCGAAGCTGGCGAACGCCAGGTCCTTGACCAGCTGAACGGCCTCGGAAGGAGCGAAGGTCACGCCCACCGGGACGTTCTCCCGACTGGTGCGATACTTCTTTCCGTGCTTAGGCATCTAACTCGAGCCGACGGGTTTCTCGGTCCTCCCACACCTGGCGGCTCACAGGCGTGGTTCGACGGACAGCCCTCGCCGCCGGGCGGCGGGGCGGATGTTCCGGGTCGCCGAGGCGCCCCGGAACGGGTTCAGCTTTCGACCTCGATCCCCATGGACCGGGCCGTACCGGCGATCTGCATGATCGCGGAGTCGATGTCGTTCGTGTTCAGGTCCGGGAGCTTCGTCTGTGCGATCTCCCGAAGCTGAGCACGGGTGACCTTCGCCACCTTGTCGCGGTTCGGAACGCCGGACCCCTTGGGCAGACCCAGGGCCTTCTTGAGAAGGACCGCCGCCGGAGGGGTCTTCGTGATGAACGTGAACGACCGGTCCGCATACACGGTGATCTCCACCGGGATGGTGAGGCCGGGCTTGTCCTGCGTCCTGGCGTTGAACTGCTTGCAGAACTCCATGATGTTCACGCCCTGGGCGCCCAGGGCCGGGCCCACGGGGGGGGCCGGGTTCGCCTGTCCGCCGGGGACGTGAAGCTTGATGAATCCTACGACCTTCTTCGCCATGACTCGTATCCCTCGTCAGGTTCCGTCCGCCGATCGGGCGACTCAGAATCCCTTCAACTGGGTGTAATCCAACTCGACGGAGGTCGGACGCCCGAAGAGGGAGACCTCGACCTTGACCTTGCCCTTGTCGTGGAAGACCTCCTGGACCGTTCCCGAGAAGTCGCTGAACGGTCCCTGCGTGACCTCCACCACCTGGCCGGCGTGGAAGGGGATGTCCTCCTTGGCCTCCCCTTCCGGTGCCGGCTCCTCGACACCGAGGATCTTGTTCATCTCCTCTTCGCGGAGCGCCTGCGGCGTCCGGCCGGAGCCGACGAACTTGATGACCCCCTGAACGTTGTTGATCACGTGCTGCGTCCGCTCGTTGAGGACCATCTGTACGAGCACGTACCCCGGATACAGGCGCTTCGTGACGGTGACGCGCTTTCCGTTACGGATCTCCGTGACTTCCTGGGTCGGAACCAGGCACTCGGCGATCTCCTTCTCCTCGGGAGTCTCGCCCTCCTCGTCCTCGATCTTCTTGGCGAGGAGTCGCTGCACCTTGTTCTCGTGACCCGAGTAGGTCTGGACCGCGTACCACCGCTTCTCCGACATCAGGCTCCGAACGCTCCCATGATCAGATCGACGACGAATCGAACGATCGAATCCATGAGCCAGATCGTGGCCGAGATGAGGAAGAGGAAGACGATCACCACGAGGGTGGCGTTCTTCAGCTGTTCGTAGTCCGGCCAGGTCACCTTCTGGAGCTCGGCCCACGACTCCTCGATGAACGTCCGCGTTTCCTGAATCTTCTGCAGCGCCATCGGGTTACTTCGTCTCCTTGTGCGCCGTGTGCTCCCGGCACCGCGGGCAGTACTTCCGGTACTCCACCCGCTCGGGGTGGAGTCGCTTGTTCTTCGTCTTGGAATAGTTCCGTTCCTCGCACGTCTGGCAGGCGAGGATAACCTTGTCCCGCGGCATTGTCCGTCTCTCCGCTTGAATACGGAATCAGGCCCGGGAGGGTCCGGCCGGGGCTTGAATCCCCGGCCGGACGCCTCCGGACCACGGTAATACGGTCTTACTCGATGATCTCGGTGACGACGCCGGCGCCGACGGTTCGACCGCCCTCGCGGATCGCGAACCGGAGTTCCTTGTCCATCGCGATCGGCGTGATCAGCTCCACCGTCATCTGCACGTTGTCTCCCGGCATCACCATCTCGACG
>DATHRY010000020.1:0-12495 GCA_035464715.1 Longimicrobiales bacterium | reverse complement strand
CCGATTCCATCGCCCGGCTCAACGCGGCCCTGGACGGACGATACCGCATCGAGCGGGAGTTGGGCGCCGGGGGCATGGCCGTGGTCTTCCTCGCCGACGACCTGCGCCACGAACGCAAGGTCGCCCTCAAGGTCCTCAGGCCGGAGGTGGCGGCCGTGGTGGGCGGGGATCGGTTCCTGGCCGAGATCAAGACGACCGCGAACCTGCAGCACCCGAACATCCTGCCGCTCTTCGATTCCGGCGAGGCGGACGGGTTCCTGTTCTACGTCATGCCCTTCGTCGAGGGGGAGTCGCTCCGGGGTCGCATCGAGCGCGAGAAGCAGCTTCCGGTCGACGAGGCCGTCCGGATCGCGACGGATGTGGCGGAAGCCTTGCAGGCGGCCCACGACGAAGGCGTGATCCACCGGGACATCAAGCCCGCGAACATCCTCATGAGCAAGGGCCGCCCCCTGGTCGCGGACTTCGGGATCGCCCTGGCCGTCAGTGCGGCGGGAGGGGGCAGGCTCACCGAGACCGGCCTGTCCATGGGGACGCCGTTCTACATGAGCCCCGAGCAGGCATCGGCGGACCGGGAGCCCGGTCCTGCGAGCGACGTGTATTCGCTGGGGTGCGTCCTGTACGAGATGCTGACGGGGGATCCGCCGCATACCGCGTCCAGCGCGCAGGCCGTCCTGGCGAAGATCCTCACCGACCGTCCGGTGGCACCGACCGAGGCGAGGGCGTCGGTCCCCCCCCACGTGGATGCCGCGATCCGCAGGTCCCTCGAGAAGCTCCCCGCGGATCGCTTCCAGCGGGCCCACGACTTCGCCCGGGCGTTGGGGGATCCGCGGTTCGTGCACGGTGCGGAGTTCGGATCCGAACCCCGGACGAGGGCGAGCCGGGGGATGAACGTCGCGGGCGCCGCCGCCGTGGTCCTGCTGGCGGCTCTGGCGGCCTGGGGATGGCTGCGTCCCACGGCCGAGTCCGGGGCCGCCGCTCCAGCGGTTCGATCGACGCTCACCGGCTTCGAGTTCAGCACCGACGCGGGCGATCACCCCGTCATCTCCCGGGACGGCTCGTTCATCGTCGTGGATGGGGCCGACAACGGCGCCCCCCTCTTCATCCGGAGGTCAGACCGGACCCGCTTCGAGCCCATCCCAGGTACCGAGAGGTCCTCGTCCTTTACGCTGTCGCCCGACGGGGAGTGGCTGGCGTTCCGCAGGGACGATCAGCTCTTCCGCATCGAGACGTCGGGTGGCACGGCGGTCCCAATCGCCCGTGGATTCGGTCCCCACTGGGGGGTGCAGGACCGGATCGTCTTCGTCAGCTTGGACGGAGTGATCTACTCGGTCTCTCCTCGCGGCGGCGATCCGGTGCGGTTGCAGGCGCCGGGACAGCCGCTGGGTGCGAGTCCGTTCCTTCTCCCCGACGGCCGATCGGTCGTCTTCCATGGTGGCGATGGCAGTGGCGGCGAGGCGGAGCTCCTGGTTCTGGACATCGCGTCGGGGACCGTGAGCAGCCTGGGCGTCGAGGGCCGGAACGCCTCGTACGTGTCCACGGGCCATCTCGTCTATGCAGATCCACAGTGGAACCTGATGGCTCTGCCGTTCGACATGGAAAGCGGCGCGGCGACCGGACCGCCCTTCGTCGCAATGACCGAACCGCTGACGGAACTCCAGGAGGGTGAGGTCGCGTTGTCGGTTTCGGACGCGGGCACCGCTGTGTACGTGCTCGCCGCAGGAGCCAACCGGGAGCTCGTCGAGGTGACCCGGGAGGGGGTCGAGTCCACGCTGCCGCTCGAGCCGCGGCGATACCGGTACCCGCGCTACTCGCCGGACGGGCGGCTCATCGTGTACGAGGCCGACGAGGACCTCTGGCTCTTCGATCGCCTGACCGGCTCGAACGAGCGGTTCACCACGGGACGACGTGGCAGCCGTCCGGTCTGGTCGAAGGATGGGAGCTACGTCTACTACTCCGGCGGGTCGGCGACCGTGAACCGGAAGGCGGCAGACGGCTCCGCAGATGCGGAACGCCTGATTGAAGAGGCCGCCGTCCTGTACCCTCTGGCCGCCATCCCTGATGGAGAGGGATTCCTCCTGAACGAGTGGCGAGGGGCGGAGCGTGGCGTGGACATCAGGATCCTGAGCGTGGGGGATGGAGCCCCTTCGGTTCGAGACTATCTCAGGGCCGACCATTCCGAGGCGGGGGGAGACGTTTCTCCCGACGGCCAGTGGGTGGTCTACCAGTCGAACGAGTCGGGGAGCGCCGGGCTGTACGTGCGGCGGCTCTCGGACGCCACCGGTCAGGTCGCCGTGCCATCGGGAGGCCGACGGGTCAGCCTGCCCCGGTGGTCGACGGACGGATCGGCGGTCCTGTGGATGGACTTCGACTCCGGAGAACCGGAGCTGCTCCGCAGTCGGGTCACGGATGCCGGGGACGGACCGACCTTCGCACCGCCGGAAGGGATGCTGCTCGTCGAGGGAGCAGCCCGCTCTGCTGCAAGCCTGCGAGCCCGGAACTGGGATCAGTCTCCGGGTGGTGAGCGCTTCGTGTTCGTCGTGGACAGAGACCCCGAGACCGCGTCCCGGAGTGGCCCCCGAGCCGAGATCGTCGTGAACTGGTTCACGGAGCTGCTGGCGCTGTCCGGGAACTGAGCACGGCGGTCGGTTTCCCGGCGACGGCGATCAGGATATCGGCGTCGGCTCCCAGCCCGGCTGGCTCCACGACGACAGCAGGAGGAAGCGTACGTGGGCCGGAGGAAACAGGACATCCAAACGATGGGCCGTCGTCCCGGGGTCGTCCGGCGGTCATGCCGCCCGCTCAGGACCCGTCCGCGCCTCCCTCTGAGCCATGGCAACCGGGGCGCCTCGCTGCTCATCGGCCAAGAACTCATGCTGATTGACGAAGACGTGACTAGAGAACGAGGGGTCTCAAGACCCGGATCGGACGGCGCGGTATGACATGGGCCTGGTGCTGACCGCTCGGGCATCTCGGCTAGCGCGACATGCTCGCGACTGGCATCTCGGCTAGCGCGAGGCGCTCGCGACCGGCATCTTGGGCGTGCAGTATATGCGCAAGTCGTTCGGCCGCTATCACCTGCGGGAGGTAGAATGAAACAACGACTCAGAGCCCTCTCTGCCTGGGCGTGTTTTCTCATCGTCGGAAGCGGTGCGGCACCACATACTGCCCATGCCCAGCGTGATACGGAGCCGGCGTCGACCCCTGACTCGCTGATCGAGGCAATCGTATACACGACGATCCGTCCTCCCAACTTCGACTTGTTCCTGTTCGAGGGGCCGGAAGCAGCCCCCCGCCGGCTGACCGACGACGACGCGACGGACTACAACGCAGTCTTCTCGCCGGACGGCCGCTGGATCGTCTTCACGTCCGAGCGTACCGGCAATGCCGATCTGTTCGCCCTGGAGCTCGAGGGCGGCGGTGCGTTGCACCGTCTCACCGGTGACGCGGCCCTGGACGATGCCGCGGCCTTCTCTCCCGACGGTGCGCAGCTCGCCTTCGTGAGCACGCGCGACGGCAACGCCGACATCTTCGTCATGCCGTTTCGCCCCGGAGACGAAGAGACCGAATCTGATGCCGTGAACCTGACGCGGCGTCCCGGTGGGGATTTCAATCCCGCGTGGTCTCCGGATGGCCAGCGGGTTGCGTATTCTCGCCAGGACGAATTGTGGCATGGAGAAGACGAGGACGGGCGCCTGGCGAATCGAAGTTTCGTTACCCACGTCTACGTGATGAACGCGGACGGCTCGGATGCGCAGCGGGTATCGGAACCGGGGATGCCGTTCCTCGGTGGGCAAGAGCTGATCGGGCAGAGAGCGGGATCGCCCGTATGGTCCCCGGACGGCGATACCCTCTATTTCCACGCACTCGGGGTCGACGGGCCGGAGATCCGTCGCTTCGCTCTGGACGGCTCCGAAGAGATGAAGTTCGTGGGCGCCGGCTTGACCCCCGCGGTCACCGCGGACGGTCGCATCGCGTTCACCCGGCCAGAGCCGAGCGAGGGGCTGGAGGACGCGTTCGACGCAGTGATGCGGACAGGAAGCATCTTCTCGGTGGCCGCGGATGGAACCGATCTCCGGGCTGAGAGCGACGAAGGGCGGCACTGTTTTGCGCCCGATGTCGACCGTCGCTCCGGGCGCATGGTGTGCCACGGACCGTCGCCGGTCGAGAGCCTGGCCGTGGTGGACATGATGGAGGGCGCGGCCGCCTTCGCCCCGCCCGGAGCCCGTCAAACGGTCGAACTGCCGGACCGCACGGTCGAGGTGATAGGGATCCGGGGCTATTTCCCCGGCCTTACGGCCTCGGGTGAAGTGGTGTCCTCGTTGATCCACCGGGGTGGCCCCGGTCCACTCGGAGTCACGTCGATCGACGGCGAGGATTCTCGCACGCTTCTCTCGGCCGAGGCAGGTTTCGCATGGGGGACCTCGATTGCCCGCGACGCCGGCTGGGCGGTCACCGCCGTCGGACCCCCTTTCGCACCTGGCGAGGCGAGGGTGGATATCTGGAGGGTGCCCCTCGACGGTTCTGACCCTGTCGACCTTACGGCCGACCTGCCCGGGAATCACGCCCTGCCGCACGTCTCCCGTGACGGTCGCCGGATCGTGTTCCGCAGTGGAGGCGCCGGCGGCGGCTCGATCTACGTGATGGATGGCGACGGGGCAAACCGGCGGAAGCTTGGCGATGCCTCGGCGATGGAGACCATGCCGGCCATATCGCCCGACGGAGAATGGGTCGTGTTCTCTACCACCCGTGCCGAAGGGAGGAAGTTGTGGCTTGAGCGTATCGACGGCTCGGAGGGCCGCTTCCTCGAGCCGGATCGCCTGCACATCCCTGACGTGTCCATGCACGCACGGTTCTCGCCCGACGGCGAGTGGGTCGTATTCACCTCCGACCGGGCGGGGTTCAATGACGAGTGGCAGTCGGCCTGGTTCCCACAGCCGTACGGAGAGCTCTTCGCCGTGCCGGTAGCAGGCGGCCCGGCCGTCCGGCTCACGCACAACAAGTGGGAGGACGGCCCGAATGACTGGGGGTACGTACGCCTACCCGGTCGCGACTGATGGGGGAAGAGGCAGACTTCGGGAGCGCGGGGTGAGAGTTTCTCTCCCCCCTCGAGGGCGAGCTCCAGCGCGCACGCACTGTACATCGTGCGGCGCCGGTCGCCCTGCTCTTCGACCCAGTTCGTCCAGACGTAGACGTTGCCGGCCATGATCACCTCGGAGTAGAGACGCGTCCCGAGCCGACCGGCTCAGGACCGGAAGCGATAGCTGGCCTTGAGGAAGAGGGCGTCCGTCCGCGAGCGAAGTCCCCGGAAGCTGAAGGGGTCGCTGTCCTGCATGTCCCGGGAGTACCCCAGGAAGAAGACGGTACCCGGCGAGGGCTCGAAGGAAAGGAGCGTCTCGACGTGGATGTCGTTGGCATTGAACGGGCCGAGGGGTTCGCAGGTCCCGCCGGAGCAGCGCTGCAACGGTTCACTGGTGACCGGGTCGAGCGGGGCCCCTCGCTCCTGCGACGCGTATTCGAAGGTCCCTCGCAGGAAGAGCGCCCTGGAGAACTGGTACTGCATGCTGACCCGGGGGATGGTGGCGCTGGAGTACCGCCCGCCGTCCGAGGCACGCGCGAGGCGCTGGTGCCGGACCCCGATCTGCGTCTCGAAGGCGGGAGTCGGGAGCAGAGTGAGGCTCACGTCGCCGCTCATCGAACGGGCCATCTCCACCGGGACGCCGAAGGCGAAGATGGGCTGCTCGCTCCAGCTGGCGCTCAGGCTACCCCGAACCCGCTCCCAGCTGCTGACCCAGCTCCGGATCGAGAAGCCGTCCAGGCCCTGGAACCGACCCTGGTCGGGATAATATGCCTCCACCCCCCCGCTTCCGAAGAGGCCCTCGTAGTCGCTGCGCTCGAAGTCGAAGGCGGACCGCGTCCACGTGAGAAAGAGCGAGACGTTGCCCCGGAACCCGAAGTAGGTTCCCAACTGAGCCTGGGATTCCTGGATTCCACGCCCTCCCCAGAACGCGTCCCGATCCCACGTCCCATCGATCTCGGCGAAGGGACGGAACTGCTCCAGGAGGTCGCCCGGCTCCCCATAGAAGTTGACCCTGGCCTCGGCCTTGGCCTGAGTGGTCCCCGTGCGACGTATGAACCCGCTCTCCGGCCGGAAATCGGCCCCCGTGTCCTCGAACTCCACCTCGGCCGAAAACGAGCGACCGGACCGTTCCAACTGACCGTAGAAGAGGTTCCCGACCGTACTCCGGGGCCCCTCGTCAGGTGCCTCGGCGGGCCCTCCGTCGAAGCTCGTCGCCCCGAGGAGGGAGAGGGTGTAGCGTCCGCCGAAGACGAGGCGGGCATCGGCTCCGGCGACCCGGTTGAAGTCGGTACCGGACCGGGTGCGGTCGGTATAGAGGGCCCCCACGGTGGAGCTCTCACCGAGGTCGCGGCGCACGCGGAGGAGGTTCACGTACAGGTCGTCTCCACTCCCGCCATCGTCCACGGCCCCCAGATACCCGACGTTGAAGTCGCCCACCTTCCCGGTGAGCTTGGCCCCGCCGACAGGGCTCACGATGGAACGGGTGTAGACGAGTCTGCGGGGCATGGAGAAGATCTCCGTCCCCTCCAGGAAGAAGGGCCGCTTCTCGGACAGGAACTGGGCGAACCGCTCGTTCACCACGATCTGCCCGGCATCGGCCTCGATCTGGCTGAAGTCGGGGTTGTAGGTGGCGTCGAGTGTGAGGTTCGAGGTCAGCCCGTAGGTGACGTTCATCCCGAACTGACCCTCGGGATCGGTTCGTGCGAGGCCGCCCCGAGCCTCGTCGTAGGCTCCGACGCGACTCGCCGTGACGACGGGATTGATCTCGAGGAGCCGTCCCTGATCCAGCCCCTCGAGACCGACCAGGGAGCCGGTCTGGGCGAGCTTGTTGGACAGGTCGGCGGTCAGGGGCGCCCACGACGACTCGTAACCGGTGCGCTGGATTCGCCGCACCACGTTGAGGCCCCAGTCCTGGCGATCCTCCTGCGAAAAGCGCAGGCTCTTGAAGGGAATCCTGACCTCCACGGTCCAGCCTGTGGGAGTCAGTTCGCCGTCGGACTCCCACAGGAAATCCGGGTTGTCGTCGATGGGGTCACCGAAACGCCCGCCGCCTCCCTCGACCCAGAGCCCGTCCTGCTGCACCCCCAGGGGGTTCACGGTGAAGGCGTAGGCCCGGCGCTGGTCGTTGAAGGTGTCGAGGATGATGCGGACCCAGTCGTCGGAGCGGCCCACGTTGTCCCGCTCGGCCAGGGTCGCGCGGATCCCGGCCGGATCGCTGTCCGTCGCCTGGATGCCAAAGTGCAGGGCATCGGCGGTCATGAACACCATCACGCGGGTTTCCTGCGAGGCCGGCACCCCCTCCCCCGGGTCGTACTGGGTGAAGCCGCTGAGGACGGCAGCGGAGGCCCAGACGGCCTCGTCGAGTCGACCGTCGACGCTGACGTCGGCCTCCAGCAGGATCGGCGTGGCCACGGCCAGATCGCGGGCGGATCCCGTGTACTCCCGAGGGTCGTCTTCGCGATCGGCGGCGCCCAGGGGCGCGGCCAGAAGCATTGCAATCGGCCATATCGGCGGTCGCGAGTGTTTTTTCACTGGTATCACAGGTCAAATGCATCAAAAAACGTTCACGAAGGCAATTTAGCTCGTTTTTGGAGCTCGGACAAGCCTCCTTGCGGAGCCGGGCGCCCGTATCAGCGTCAGGGCGTCGCCCGCGCCGTCGACATCAGGATCCTGAGCGTGGGGGATGGAGCCCGTTCGGTTCGAGGCTGATGGACTTTGACTCCGGAGAACCGGAGCTGCTCCCTAGTCGGGTTCTGTACGCCGGGGGGCTTTCCGCGAAACGAGCGCCGCGGTCGGGCCTGGCAGGGCTCGCTAGAGCGGCACGAAGCCTTCCACGCAAGCGAACGCCTGGGAGCGCCCGACCAGGGGCGAGCTTCATGACGGCGTGACGTGCCGCGGCCGAGGGCTCCTCAGTTGTACCAGGATGCCATGAGCCCGCTGCCAGGAGGAAAGAAGGTGATCTGCCGGAGGTCCGTACCGTCTGCATTCATGATCCAGAGATTGCCGCCCCGGCTGAATGCAATCCTGGTGCCGTCCGGAGACCACGTCGGGTTGGAACCGTAGGACTCCATCGAAATCGGAGTCAGATCGCCACCGTCGGGATCGACAGCGAATATGCGCGGTTGATTGGAACCGTCTCCTACGTCGTCACCGTGGAAGACGACTCTGTCGCCGCCCGGAGAAAATCGCGGTCGCCCGGCCGATTCCTGCAGTACGACGATGGTACTCGGTGTCGTGCTGGATACCGCGTTGACTTCGATACTGTTGCTCCGCCAGGAGGCGATGAGCGAGTCGGCGTGAGACCAGGACGGGCCGTTCCCACCGACGGGCAGCTCGACCAACGCGCCTGTCGACACCGTCAGAATGTGCGGGCGTGGAATGCACCCGCCGCATGATCTGTGGCTGATCACCAGGGCGTCACCGTCGGGGGACCACGATGGATCGACGGACGACACCCCGGTCCACGTCACCCGCTGGTTGTCGGTCCCATCGATGTTCATGACGTAGATTTCGGTTCCACCTGTGTAAGCGATTCTCTGCCCGTCGGCCGAGACGACGGGCCACTGCTCGGACGCCGCCGTCCGTGTCAGCCTCGCCAGGTCGGTTCCGTTGCTCAGGATGGAGTAGATCTCCCAGTTCCCCTCGTGGTCCGACGCGAAGACGATCGTGGATGCCACCTCCACGTGGACGTCGACCGTGGCCCGGGCCGCCCCCGAACTGGCGGCGATCGTCGCTGTCCCTTCGCTCACGGCGGTCACGAGACCCGATTCGTCGACCGTGGCGACTCCGGGCGCCGAGGACCCCCATGCGACGTCCGCGCCCGGAATCGCATAGTCGTTGGCGTCCCGAACGGTGGCCGCTACGCGGACCGTGTCCCCCAGCGCGGCCAACGTATCGACGACCGGGCTCAGAACGATGGACGCGGGTGCCGGGATGACCGAGACGGTGACGGTGTCGGATGCGCTCGCCGTCGATGCGGTGATGGCGGCTGTTCCGGGCGCGGCGGCGGTCACGCGCCCGTCGCCATCCGTGGACGCGATCGAAGGATCCAGGGAGTTCCAGACGAAGGACTGGCCAGCCAGCGGGTGGCCATTGGCATCCAGCGCCTCCGCACCCAACCGAACCGTATCGCCGAGCGCTGCAAGGGTATCCGCAGCCGGCGAGACCGTCACGGACGCCACTGCCTGCTGCACGTGGATGACGGCCGTATCGGCCGCAGCACCCGCGGACGCAGGTCCGACGGAGGCTACAATCGCCGCGGACCCGTTGGCGACAGCGGTTGCCAGGCCATCAACGCTCACGGCAACGACAGACGACTGCGTGGATGTCCACGTGACGCTCGCGTGGGCGATCGCGTTTCCCGTCCTGTCCCACGCTACCGCGCTGAGCCGCATGGTGTCGCCCAGGGCGGACAGGTGCTGGATTGCCGGCGTTACGGTCACGGAGGCGGGTGCCTGGCTGACGACCAGCTCGATCGTGCCGGTCACACCGTCTGTTTGAGCGCGTATCAGAGTTGAACCATTGCCTCGGGCGGTCGCAATACCATTGGATTCGATCGTCGCGACAGCGGGGTCCGATGAAGACCACACGAATGTCTTTCCCGATACGGCTTCGCCATTCACGTCCATGGCCACGGCCGAGAAGGGGACGGTCGACCCTAGAGCATCGACGGCCGTGGTCGGGGCGCTGACGGTGACGGAAGCGACGGCTCTTGCGGGTTCAGTCGGATGATCGTCGCCACATCCCATGAGGGAGCTCGTCGCAAGGATCGCGAATAGTCCCGCCAGATAGTGGTGTGGTGAGCGCACTGTCATGGCCCTGCGGGGATCGGAACGGCCTGGCGATGCGGATTCCTCGTCGACGTTTCATCCGCGACGCCACGGGGACCGGTGGATGCGCGCCTTGTGGGCGGCGCATGAGGCATCCTCCCCACCGGCTATTCCAACCTTGTGCGGCACAGGGAAGACGCAGCAACGCTGCGAGCCCCCGTGGGACCCGTTCGAGGTCTGGGGGTCGGCTACTCGGTACCCTCCGCGATGTCCGCGCAATGCACGATCGCCACGACCCGCCACGGCGCGTCGGTCGGGGTGAACTCCTGCGCCGTCACCACCCACCTGGGAAGCCCCGAGATCGGGTTGGTCAAGCCGAAGGACCGCGTGAGGGCCACAGGGGGCGGATACAACTCCGGAGTCACATTCGCGCCCCCTCCGAGGACGACTTTCCCGGCCGGGCATGAGGCTTCGACGGTCTTCGGCGACTGGCTGTCGTATGCACCGAGTTCGAAGTGCGTCGAGTAGCCGCTGACCCCGGGAGCTCCCTGGGGGCCCTGGGCATCCCATCCGAACTGGACGTGCTTGTCCGGCTTTTCGCACGCGGTGGGCAGATCTCCGTCCAGGACACCGAGCGGATCGATCCGATACATCACACCCGTCTTGGCGACGTAGCAGGCGTCGATCGTCTGCGCCGCCAGCTCTCCTGGAGACGGCACCAGAAGGGCGAACGAGACGGCCGACGCCGCGAGGATGCTTCTACATAAGGACATGGGTCTATCTCCGATTGTGGCGTCAGGGGCTAGAGAAGCTCGGCTTCTTCGAAGTAGCGCTCGATGGTGGACCAACTGATCAGCGAAGACGTGATCGGTCCATCCAGCAGGACCTCCGCCTCCGCCCTTGCCCGAGCGATCAGCCCTCTGGCTCTGGCGACCTGGCCTCGCGCGAGAGCATCGACCGCTGCCACCAGCGGCTCGAGGAGAGCTTCATCGCTGATCTCCGCCAACGATCCCTGGAATACCGGGTCCCCGAGCATCTCATCGATGCCGAGCGCATCCTCGTCGATCAGGTGCGGCGGGCGTTGAACCTGCGACTCATTGGCGGGGACCCCGACGATGGTGGGCTGGTCGGGGCTGCAAGAGATCGTCAGGGCAAACAACCCGAGAATCGGACTGCCGCGGGCCAGAAATCGACGCATCGCAAGACCTCGTCACATGAGGGAGAACGTCAAACCGGACGAGCAGCTTAGGGCGCGGGCAGGCGCCCTGCAACGCTGCGGGTCATCGACGGCCGAACCGTGCAGTGCGTCCGACCTTCGCGTGGTCCGATGAGGTCGTCCGGACGCTAGAGGAGGCGGGATGGAGCGTTGAGCGGTCGCCGGAGGGCCAGGGCGTGTTCCACGGCATCGCGTGGGACCCGAATGCGGGGGAATGGATCGGGGTCGCCGACCCGCGGGGGCCCGGCCCGGCCCGGGGCCTGCCGGCAGGCTCCGGAGCCGAAGGACGCTGACGATGCGGCCCTTCCGGTACTCGATCGACGCGTGAACTCGGCCCCGACGTCCGAGTACACGGTCGCGGTCACGATGCGAAGGCCCCGTCCCGGATTGCGTCCGGTGGGGTTGCCGTGGACCTTGCCGGACCATCGGCCACAACTGAGCCCACGACGGGAGCGTACGACATCGTACGGGACAAGCGGACGCGGACGGCCAGCCTGCGGGCGACGCTCCTCCGGCACGTCGGGCTGGCCTTACTGGTCCTCGGCGCGGCGTCGCCCCTCACGGGCCAGGAGGACGACGGCGGCAGCCTCTCCTGCTTCACGATCCGGGCCCTCCCGGAGTGCCGGGGCTACCTCGTGGTGGAGGTGCAAGGGGTGTTCCCCGTGGCGTCGACCTCCCAGGGCTACGCGGGGGTCGTGGGGACCCCGCCCCAGTCGAGACGGGTCTTCCGCGACTCCAACCTGGAGTTCAATCTGGGATACATGGTCAACGCGACGTCCGCACTTTCCCTGGGCGGTGCCCTGACGCTGGGAAGTGGGTCGGGCGGGGTGCCCGACGGCGCCCGGGCCCGGGCGCGGTGGTGGATGCACCCTCGCCTGTCGGTGGAACTCGAGGCCGGGGTGCATCGGACCAACCTGGGCTCTTTCGTGGGCTCGCCCCTCACCGGCCCGAGCGTAGCGGGGCGTCTGAACGTGAGGGATCTGGGGGCCGTCTTCCTGCGGTACGACCGGGTGGACGTCCCGGCGGACGGACGGTGGGCCGGGGGCCCGGCCTCGGCGGTATCCGTCGGCGCCGGCGCCTCCAGCGGGGCCGCTCTTGTCTCCGGTGCCCTGATCGGGCTCGCCGTGATCGGACTGGTCCTCATCGCCCCGGGGTCCTGAGCGTCCGAGATGCCGACGCGCCCCCGTCCGTCCGAAGCCCCCTGGATGAGCCTTCGGTACTCGATCGACGTCACCTCCGACGGGTGTACCGACCCCCTCTACTCGTAGCGGAGCGTCTCCATGGGATCGGTCGTGGTCGCCCTCCGGGCGGGCCGCCAGCACGCCGCGAGCGCGGCCATGAAGAGGACGACGACACACCCGCCGATCACCCACGGATCCAGGCGCGTGAACTCGGCCCCGACGTCCGCGTTCACGGATGCGGTCGCGATCCGA
>DATHRY010000019.1:0-4119 GCA_035464715.1 Longimicrobiales bacterium | reverse complement strand
GAGAAGACATCGATCGCCTACACCCTGCACGGGCTCGGGTGGGTGCTGGCCGAGACGGGTCGGGCCGCCGAGGCGGAAGGCCATCTGAAGGAGATGCTTCGGATTCTCGAGGAGGCCGGTGACGACCTGACCACCCCGCGCCTCCAGGTGGGCCGAAGCACCCTGGGCCGCGCCGTCGCCCTGCAGGGTCGCTATGCCGAGGCCGAGCCCCTCCTCCGGGAGAGCTGGGACTGGTTCAATCGGACGTACCCGGGGTCGCCCCTGGTCGTCACACTTCGGGATCGCCTGGTGGATCTCTACGTGGCGACGGGGCGGCCCGACGAGGCCGGACGGATCGAGGCGACCGCGAACTCCACCGGCGCCTGACCGCCAACGTCTTGGGATCCCGGGACCCGTGCGGGGTACCCGACCCCTCCTCCTCCCCACCCCGCCCCGCATGATCCCCTACGCCACCTACAAGATCGTCCACTACCTCGGGATCTTCGTCCTGCTGACCACCCTTGCCACTCGGCTCGGGCGGTCGGCGCTGTCCCGATCGAACGAGGACCGGCCCGGTGAAACGACCGCGATCCAGGACACCCAGGAGAACCGTTCGACGCCCGACCCCTGGGCCCGCCGCCTGGGCGTCCTCCACGGCCTCGCCCTCTTCCTGGTCCTCCTGGGCGGCTTCGGGATGCTGGCCCGGCTCGACGTGACCCACGAGCTCGGACTGCTACCGGGCTGGGTCTGGGCCAAGCTCGTCATCTGGACGCTGCTGGGCTCTGCGGTGCTAGCCGCTCGACGGAGCACCTCGTGGTCGGCCCGGCTACTGGTGGCGGCGCCTGCGTTGGCCGTGCTCGCCGGGATCATAGCCCTCACCAAACCCTTCTGACCGTTCCCGCGGGGTGGCGGCACCGTTGCGGATTGCCGGGCCGGCGACCCGGCGCTGAGACCGATGAGTCTCATGGCCGCAGGTAGCGCCCTGGGTAGCGCGCTCGCCCCCGCGTCCGGCCCCGGAGTCGGGAAGCTCCCGACAGAACCGTCCGCACGATTCCCTACCTACAGGCGGGGGAAGCCCGTGTTACCCTGGGGCCAAAGGGATTGGTGACAGGATCCCGGCTGGCCGAGTCGACCCGCTGCCAAGGGAGGTTCGACCCCGTTCCGCTGCCAAGCGAGGGGATCGACGGGCATGTTCATCATCTGGACGATCAAGCGTCTCCCGCTCTACAACGCCCTCAGGGGGTTCCTCGCCACGGCATCGGTACCGGTGCTCCTCGTCCTCGGTGTGGTGGCGCTTTCCGTCGTGGGCGGCGGCGGCCTGGCGACCTACAAGGCCTATGACTACGTGCAGCACGACAGCGATTTCTGTCTGTCCTGCCATCTCATGGAGGAGCCCTTCGCGGCCTTCGAGCAATCCGCCCACCGGGGTCTGGGCTGCAAGGCGTGTCATCAGCCCAATCCCATCGAGCGGGCCAAGATGGGGCTCACGCAGATCATCTCCAGACCCACGGAGATCCGCGTGCACGCCGAGGTTCCCAACGAACGGTGTGTGGCATGTCACGTGGACGGGGACCCCGAAGCCTGGAAGATCATCAGCGGGTCCCGGGGTCACGAGCTGCATCTGAATTCGGCCGAGATCGTCGACATCGACTGCGTGACGTGCCACTCCCACTCCGTGCACGACTTCGAGGCGACCAGCGCGTCCTGCGGACTCGCCGGCTGTCACGACCATGTCCAGATCGCGTTGGGTGGCATGGGCGAGCTGGACCTCCAGTGCGTGGCCTGCCACAACTTCGTCGCGCCGGTCCCGGCGGCGGCGGCGGAAGCCCACGACCCCGACTCACTGCACATGGTCCCCACCACCGAGGACTGCCTATCCTGCCACGAGATGCGGGAGCGGGTGGTCGTGGACGAGGCCACCGAGCCCCACCGGGCGTTGTGCGGAACGTGCCACAACCCCCACGACCAGCGCAGAGCACGGGACGCCGAGGCGACCTGCTCCGACGGGCTATGCCATGGTCGCCCCACCGACGTGGACGATCCGCACCATCAGTGGCGGAGCGTGGACCTCCTGGCATGCATGCAGTGTCACCGGGCACACGACTTCACGGTGATGGGGGACCAGTGCACCGACTGCCACACGGAGATCCCGGGAGGCTAGCCGTCCACCGTGCCGGCGGCCGACGCCCCCCCGGGCTCTTCGGTCAGGGTCAGACGACCTCGAAGTTGCTCATCATCCCCATGTCCTCATGCTCGAGCTTGTGGCAGTGCATGAGATAGAGGCCTCGGTACCCGTCGAAGCGGATCAGCACCTCGACGGTCTCACCGTCTTCGAGGAGCACCGAATCCTTCCAACCGGCCTCCCAGGGATAGAGCTGCCCACGGCCGCCCGTGCGTGAGATCACCTGGTAGTACGCACCGTGCACGTGAACCGGGTGCGGTGCATTCCCGTTGGTCGTGAAGCGCCACAGCTCGGTCTCGCCGAAGGGGACCTGGAAGTCGACCCGATCCATGTCGTACAACTGGCCGTTGATCTTGCTCATCCCGTCGAAGCTGAACTCCCGCTCGCGAACCGGAGACCCGAGGGGTTCGATGCTCGGCAGGGTGACCGGAACCACCGTGTCGTCGGAGACGTCGTTGTCCACCGTGATCTCCAGGAGGTCCCACCCGGAATCCAGGTCCCGGAGCATGAGCCGGTCCCCGAGTCGATCCCGCAGGTCGACCAGGATGTCCACGCGCTCGGCCGGGCACAGGAGCATCTCGTAGAGCTGCACGGACGCGTCCGGCAGGAATCCGCCGTCGTTGCCGATCAAGGTGAACGGCATCCCGTCCTCGAAGGCGAACCGGTAGATCCTCGCGTTCGATCCATTCATCAGACGGAAGCGATACACAGCCGAGTCCGCGCTGAGCGTCGGGTTGAGCGTCCCGTTCACCAGGAAGTACTTCCCCTCGAACCCGCCGCTCCGGGGCTTGTAGATCATGTTCCCGGACCGGTCGAACTCCGCGTCGCGCACGATGAGCGGGATCTCCCGAGGCCCGGTCGGGAGGCCGTAGCTCCTCTCGACGGCGTCCCGGATGATGAAGCCACCCGCGAGGCCCATGGCCACCTGTTCGCCGGTCTTCTCGTGGGGGTGTGGGTGGTACCAGTTCATCGTGGCGCGTTGCACGATGGGGAAGTCGTAGTGGTAGCTCCCTCCAGGCTGGAAGGCCTGATGCGGATGTCCGTCGTTCGGGGTGTCGACGATCATCCCGTGCCAGTGGGTGATGGTCTCGTCGGCGAGATCGTTGTACAGGTCGATCGCCACCCGATCGCCCGGTGCGGCGATGGACCCTCCTTCGACCACGATGGTCGGCCCGGGAAACTGACCGTTGTAGGTCCACACCCGGGACAGTTGACCCCCACCCAGATCGACGGTGGTCTCGCCCACGGTCAGTGCGCTGGGAGGTGAGCCGGCCGAGGGGATCCTCAGCGGGTTCCTGGGGGATGCTCCGCCTCCCTTTCCTCCTCCGTTTCCGTTGCCCCCCTTGGCGGCGGCCACGGGGGATCGGACTCCGGTCGGCGGATCATCACAGGACGTGAGCATTCCGGCCCCGAGGGCTCCGGCCACGCCTGCAGCGGTGCGCACGAACGAGCGGCGTGAGAGGGGCGAGGCAACGAGCGACTGGGCGGGGGAAGGGTGGCGCGCCATGGTCGGATCCTCCCTGAGCTGTGGACGTAAGTCTCCATCACCGGGTGGGCGGCGGTGGTTCTTCACCGAGGAGGATCGCCCGGGGCCCTGCGGTTCCACAGTATATCCGTGGGGTCGTCACCGCCGTCGGGAAATGCCCACGTCAGGCGTCGGGAGGTTGGACGGAGCGGTTGTAGAAAGGGGGGCGGTTCGGGCCCGGCGTCAGGCAGAGATCTCGTGGGCCGCTCCCGCTCCCCTGGGGACCCGCACCCCGTCCACCAGGATCTGCACGTCCATGGGCGGCTCCGGCGTGAACCGGGACACGACCATGGTCACGGCGAAGTTGAGCAGCATGCCCAGCGTGCCGATCCCCTCGGGGCTGATCCCGAACCACCAGTGGTCCGCCGTGTTGAGCTCGGGGTGGACGAACTTGAACCAGACGATGTAGGCGGCGGTGAAGGTGATCCCGCTC
>DATHRY010000018.1:0-7500 GCA_035464715.1 Longimicrobiales bacterium | reverse complement strand
CCCGTCCCCGGTCGCCCGGAGATTGAGGGCCGGGGCCTGGAAGATCACCGTGAGCGCCGGACCGACCTGGACCACCTCCAGCTCCCCCTCGAGCGTCTGGCCCTCGACGACCACAACGCCCGCCCAGTGACCGCCCACGTCGGGAACCCCACGGCCGAAGGTAGCACACCCCCACAGGACGACCGCCGCACCGACGGCGGCGACCCTCCCCCCAACCCCGCTCTGCACCCTGGCTTGGCTCAAACCCTCCTCCCGGTCCGGTGGGTCAGATCACCTTGGGTCCCGCGTGCGCCGTTCGCACGGGATGGACCTCCAGGCCGAACACGGAGGTGAACATGCGGGACTTCTTCCGGAGGGACCAGTGCTCCAGGAGGAGATCCCCGCGACCCTCCATCTCGAGGAACAGTCCGCCCCCTTCGACGCGGGCCTTGACGGAGGGCACACGTTGAAGGTGCTCCCGGTCCAGGGCATCGCCCAGTCGCAGGACGCTCGCCATCCGCCGGACCCGGTTCCGGTCGCCGGGGTCGAGGGCGTCGAAGAGGAAGTGCTCGTCCTTCGGCTCGGCGCGCCGGTGGTAACGGGCGACCAGGGCCGCGAGGATCCGCTGGTGCCGCGAGAGCCCGGGAATGTCGGAGTTGTAGATCAGGTACAGGCTGTGCTTGTGGTGCTTCCGGTACGAGATGAACTGGCCGACGTCGTGGAGCGCCGCAGCCACGAGCAGGATGCGTCGGTCCTCTTCGTCGAGCTCGTGGACGTCCTGCAGCTGGTCGAACAGGCTGAGGGAGAGCCGTGCCACGTGACGACCGTGGATCTCGTCGAACCGGAATCGCTGTCCGAGGGTGAGGGCACCCCGGAACGCCAACTGCTCCAGGCGCGAGGCGTGGACCGCCGGGCCCGTGATGTCGTCCGCCAGGTCCAGGAGGACACCCTCCCGCACACCGACCCTGGGGACGATGAGCTCCTTCACGCCCACGAGCCGTGCCACCTGGCCGTAGATCACGGCGGCGGGGAGGATCACGTCGGCCCGGTCCTCACGGAGCCCCAGCTGCTCGATCCGCTCATCAACCGTCATGCCGGCGAGCATCGACGCCGTGGTCTTGAGATCGGCATAGGAGAGGCGGCTCACGCCCGCGTCGTCCGCCACCGATCCCGCCAGGTCCGAAAGGGCCTCGATGTTGCCCCCCGTGGCGATCAGCCCGGCGAGCTCCGTGGGTTTCACGTGGTCCGGGATCCGGAGGGTGTTGGTGTACTCGGAGAGGAGGACGCGGAAGTTCTGAGGATCCAACTCCACCTGTCCCAGGTCCTCGAGGAGCCTCACCGTTCCCATGGTGTGGGACTCGCTCCAATGGATGCCCTCCCCGGAGACCAGGGAGATCTCCAGGCTGCCGCCTCCGAGGTCCGTGGCGATCCAGAGCCCGTCGCCGAAGTCGACGCGGTTGCGGAGGGCCACCCACACGAGCCGGGCCTCTTCGGTCCCCGTGATCGTCTCGAGCTGGATTCCCGTCTCCCGACGGATGCGGTCGACGAGCTCGGGCCCGTTCCGACTATCCCGGACGGCACTGGTGGCGACCGCTCGATAGCGGGAGACCCCGAGGTTGTCGAGGGAGCGCCGGAAGGTGGCCATGGTCTCGACCGCCGCGGCCATGGTCCGTTCGTCGAGGCTCCCGGTGAGGAAGGCGCCGTGACCGAGCCGGACCGGCACGCGCTGGACTTCCAGCTCCAGCCAGTGGGTGGCGTCCACGAACTCCCCGGCGGCAAAGCGGATGGCGTTCGAGCCGACGTCGATGGCGGCGAGCCGCAGCGGGAAGGGGGACGTCGGTTGATCCATCAGCCCGCTACGCGCCCCCCTCGGATGTCGGCCTCCGCCATGAGGCTGTCGTGGAAGCTCCTCGTCCCCTCCCCCTCCTGTGGGATCCGGAGCCGATAGCTTCCGGCGGCGGTCAGGTCCCAGGCGAGGCGGTTGTCCTCGAGGGCGAGGTCCAGGACGTGGCGGAGCCGCTCCTTGAGCCCCGGGTCACGGATGCGGACCACCGACTCCACCCGCTCCACGAGATTGCGCCGCCTCCAGTCGGCACTCCCGATCAGGATGTCCGGATCACCCGCGTTCTCGAAGTAGAAGATCCGATCGTGCTCCAGGAACCGTCCGATGATGCTGATCAGCCGGATGTTCTCCGAGATGCCCGGCAGGCCGGGCCGCAGGCGGGTGTGTCCCCGTATGACGAGGTCGACGGACACGCCCGCCATGGACGCCCGGTACAGGGACTGGATCATCGCCGTGTCGTCGATGGCGTTCATCTTCAGGACGATCCGTCCTCGACCCCCGGTCTGTTGATGCTGGATCTCCCGGGCCACCAGCCCTTCGAAGATCGTTCGCATGTCGCGGGGCGCCACCACCAGGGACCGGTACTGCTGTTCCGGGGCATGGCCGGTGAGGTAGTGGAACAGGCGGACGAGATCCATGCCGATGTCCGGATCCGCCGTCAGGAGCCCGAGGTCCGTGTACAATCGGGCTGTCGTCGCGTGGTAGTTCCCAGTCCCCACGTGCACATACGTCCGGATCCCGTCCTCCTCGTCCCGGACCACGAGCGTCACCTTGGTGTGGGTCTTGAGGCCCACCAGCCCGTAGGTCACGTGGACGCCGGCACGCTCGAGCATCTGCCCCCATTCGATGTTCCGGGCTTCGTCGAACCGGGCCGTCACCTCCACCAGCACCGCCACCTGCTTTCCGGCCTCCGCCGCCCGGACCAGGGCCTGGACGATGGGAGACTGCTCCGAGGTCCGGTAGAGGGTCTGCTTGATGGCGATGACCTTGGGGTCCGCCGCCGCTTCCTCGACGAACCGCTGCACCGACGCACGGAACGAGTCGTAGGGATGGTGCACCAGGACGTCCCGGGCCCGGAGCCGGGTGAAGATGCTCGGCTCCTCCTCGGGGTCGACGGGGTCGAGCTCGGGGGGCGAGACAGGCTCCCAGGGGGCGTAGCGGAGGTCCGGGCGACGGCCCTCGTCGAGCTCGACGACGTCCGTGAAGTCGATCATGCCCCGGACCCGGTGCACGTCCGCCTCCTCGAGGCGGAGCTCGTCCCGGAGGAGGTCCACCACGTGGCCGGGCATGCCGACGTCGACCTCGAGCTGGACCACCGCGGCGAACCGGCGCTCCCGGAGCTCTTCCGAGATCATCTGCAGCAGATCCTCCGCCTCCTCGTCGTCCCGGTAGAGGTCGGCGCTACGGACCAGCCGGAAGGGGTGGCAGTGCATGACCCGGGTGCCCGGAAAGACCTCCTGGATGTTGCGGGCGACTACTTCCTCGAGGGCGACGATGGCCCCGCTGCCGGGGATGCGGATCCAGCGACCCCGCTCCACGGGCACCTTCACCCGGGCGAACTGAGACGCCCCCGTCCTCGGGTTCTGGAGGACGATCGCGAGGGAGAGGCTCTGGTTGGAGATGAAGGGGAACGGATGCCCCGGGTCGACGGCCAGGGGCGTGAGGATGGGATAGACCTGGTCTCCGAAGTACTCACGGAGCCACACCCGGTCATCGGGATCGAGCTCGTCGTAGCTCCGGATCACGAACCCCTCTCGCCGAAGGGCCGGGACCAGGTGTTGGTTCCAGGTCCGGCTCATCCCTTCCCGGAGCTCGGCGATGGCGGCCCGGATCAGGTCGAGCTGATCCTCGGGCGTGCGGCCGTCCGGCGATAGCTCCGTGACCCCAGCCTCCTCCTGGCGCTTCAGACCGCCGACACGCTTACGGATGAACTCGTCGAGATTCGACTGGGTGATGGCCAGGAACCGCGCCCGCTCCAGCAGGGGATTCCGGAGGTCCCGTGCCTGGTGGAGCACCCGCCAGTTGAAGTCGAGCCAGGACAGCTCCCTGTTGAAGTACAGGGCGGGGTCTTCGAGATCGACGAGCTGGGAGACGTCCCGGGGACGGACGGCTGCGGGTGGAGACCGGAGGGACTCGTCGGTCTCGTCCCAGCGGTCGACGGATACCGCCGGTTCGGGGCGGGAATCCGGGGCGGGCTCGGTGCCCCCCCCCAATCGGACCGCCGTCGGGAAGACGGGCACTCCGACGACTCGCCGGGACGGCGCGTCCGTCAGAGGAGTATCGGCGTCGGAAGCCATGGCGGGGTCGGGCGCGGCGGGACGGGGAACGCCTCAGGCCGCCGTGCCCCCCTCCCGCACCAACGTGGTGTCGACCTCGGCCTTGACCCGGAGACAGGGGAGACGCTCGCCCTTCCGGGGAGGCACGAGCTCGATGGCCAGGATCTCCTCGGGGCGCAGGTGGCGGTGCTTCCCGTCTTCGACGCCCAGGATCAGGACCGGGCCGTAAACGGGGCGCCGCGACCGCTGGATCCGGCAGTTCGGCAGGTAGCCCCGCGGATCGTCGCTCGCGTAGGCGACGATCTCCGTCCCGTCCAGGGGATGCGTGCGGAGAGGCAGGCGCCGCAGCTCCGGGGCCCCAATCATCCTCGAGATATGGTCGTCGTTGAGGCTCTGGACCTCGTCCAGCAGTTGAGCCTCACCATTGCGGATCAATACGAGCACGTGAATTCGGGGTTCGAGGACAGGCGTCTGAACGCGACCGATACACCGCTCACTTGTCAAAGTCCCGCAGTGGAGCCGCATGCACCGGGGTCGGCGGTGATCGGGGCGCCGGGATTCGAACCCGGGACCTCCTGCTCCCAAAGCAGGCGCGCTACCGGACTGCGCCACGCCCCGTACCGACCGCGGGCCCCAACCTAGTCGCCGAACGCCCGGAGACCTAGCCCCCGGGGTGGCTCAACCGGGTGGTCGTTCCTCGGCCGGCTCGTCCCACAGCCGACGGAGGTACTCGAACGGATAGATCCCGGTGGAGTGCCCGTCGGACCAGATGAACTGGAGCGCGTACCGTCCGACGTAGTGGATGGCCGTGGGATGGACGTCTTCCGGGACCATCTCGGGAACCAGGATGGGCCGTCCCGTCATCTCCTCCACGCATCCGGCACAGGGACAGGCCAGCCGCAAGGCCCGGGGTTCGTACTCCGAGAACTCACCGTCCCTCCAGACGATGCGGAGGCGGGTGCCGTCCTCGGTCGGCCCGATCTGATCCGGGGTGAACCGGTCCTCAGCCATCGACTTCGGCCGAAGCCCGTGGCGCTGCGGCCGCCATGGCGGCCGCGAGCGCTCGGAAGGCGCGCCCCCGGTGGCTCCGGGCATGCTTCTCCTCGTCCGTGGCGTCTCCGAAGGTCCGCCCCAGCTCGGGCACGTAGAAGAGCGGATCGTAGCCGAAGCCCCCCTGCCCGGAGGGAGCGAGAGCGATCCGCCCCTCCACCTCGCCGCGGAAGGTGCGGAAACCCTCCCCGGGCTCGACCAGCCCGACGACGCACACGTACCGGGCGGTGCGCCGGGGCTCGGGCACACCCTCCAGCCGGGCCAGGAGGTGCCGGTTGTTGGCCCGATCCCGCTCCAGCCCCTCCGCGGGTCCCGGCGCGAACCGCTTGGAGCAGACACCGGGCGCACCGTCCAAGGCGTCCACCGCCAGTCCGGAGTCGTCGGAGACGGTGGCGAGACCCGTGAGACCGTGGAAGTAGCGAGCCTTGGAGAGCGCGTTCTCCTCGAAGGTGTCGTAGGGCTCCAGGCCATCCTCTTCGGGCGAGGGAGGCACACCGGCCTGATCGAGCCCCACCAGCTCGAGGTCCGGAAGACCAGCGAGGATGGTCCGGATCTCGTTGAGCTTGTGGGCGCTCCGGGTGGCCACCAGGAGCTTCACGTGGCCTTCTCCAGGACCGCCCGCTGCCCCTCGACGAGGCGTCGGATCCCCACAGAAGCCAGGTCCAGAAGGTCGTCCAGCTCGCGGCGATGGAAGGGATCCCCCTCGGCGGTCCCCTGCACCTCGACGAGTCGACCGTCCCCGGTACCGACCACGTTCATGTCCACCTGGGCCGCGTAGTCCTGCCGGTAGTCCAGGTCGAGGGTCGGGACGCCGTCCACCAGACCCACGCTCACCGCCGCCACCAGGTCGCGCATGGGGTTGGCTTCGAGCCGACCGGCGGCCACGAGCCTCCGGAACGCCAGCTCCAACGCCACACAGGCCCCGGTGATGCTCGCCGTGCGGGTCCCCCCGTCGGCCTGGAGGACGTCGCAGTCCAGGGTGACGGTTCGCTCCCCCATCGCGTCCAGGTCCACGACGGAGCGGAGCGCCCTCCCGATCAACCGTTGGATCTCCTGGGTTCGTCCCTTGGCTCCCGTCCGTTCGCGACGCGTGCGGGTGTGGGTGGCCCGGGGGAGCATGCCGTACTCGCCGGTGACCCACCCTCGTCCCTTCCCCTCCATCCACTCGGGGACACGGTCCTCCACCGAGGCGGTGCACAGCACGCGGGTGTTTCCGGTGTGGATGAGACAGGACCCTTCGGCATAGGGCGCCGGGTCCAGGTCGAGCTGCAGAGGCCGGGGCTCGTCGGCGGGTCGATCGGTCATGGAGACACCTGGGCAGAAACGGTCGCGCGTGGTGATATGTGCGGCTCGGCGAGCTGGTCCGCCCCCCGATCCCGGAGCCTGCGGATCAGAGCGTCGGCGACCCGAGCGGGCTCCCGACCCCGGTCCCGGACGCTTCCCCGGACGGCACGGCGCCCCTCCGGATCCAGGAGGAGGGCGTCGAGCCCGAGCCAGTCGCTGAACGTCCACCCGCGGACCAGCACCACGGCCCCGGAGAAGGCCCGGGCAACGGCCCGCTCGGCCGCCAGCACCGCCTTGGCGTCCAGGTCCACGGGCAGGTGATCCAGGGACGCCGCCCTGTCCACGGACGTCATTAGCACGGCGATCCCCTGGCCGGCAGCCGGCAGCCAGCTGGCGGCCTCCAGGACCTCCCCCCGGGTCTCGAGGCCGGGGTCGGGCCAGGACGGCTGGATGCGGATGGCCGGCGCCGGCTCGCCCGCCGTCGCGTCATCGCGAGAGGTCGGGTCAACAGGGTTGAGCGCCGGATGGTGCGCCCGAAGGAGCGCCGCGCTCCGTAGATCGGCCACGGCCACGTCGGACCCCGCCGGCACCCGGGCGAGCGGGCACGGTGCGCCGAGGACGAGATCCCGCCGATCCCCCACCCCCACGACCCGTTCCACCACGTCGGCGCCGGGTGCCCGGGCGCCGGCGGAGGTCAGGACCGACGCCTTTCCCCGGCCCACGTCCGAAAGCAGGACGGGCGCCGGAGCCAGATCGGGCAGGGCCCCGCGCAGGGCGGCCCGGAGCTCCCCTCCGAGAGACGCCGGCGGCAACGGCCGGAGAAGTCGATCAGAGATGTCCCCCTCCATGGGGCGACGCCGGTTGAGGCGACCCTCGATCTCCATCCTCCGGCTTGAACACCACCTTGAGGAGCGGCGGGGCGACGAAGGTGGTGACGATCACCATGATGAGAATGGCCGAGAACGTCTCCGGCGAGAGGATTCCCGCCCTCCGACCGATGTCGGCGAAGATGAGCCCCACCTCACCCCGGGGCACCATCCCGACGCCGATGGCGGCGTGGTTGAGCTT
>DATHRY010000017.1:0-10149 GCA_035464715.1 Longimicrobiales bacterium | reverse complement strand
CACCGCCGCGTCCAGTTCCCGCCGGATGACGTCGGCCATGCGCTCGAAGCGGAGGATCCCCCCGATGAGGGTGAACTCGGGCTCCATGTTCACCCGCTTCATGAGCTGGACCGACCGGCCCACCAGCGAGACCACCGCACCGTGCATGATGTCGGCGGGCGCGGCGCCCTGGGAGAGCTGGTTGATCACCTCGGATTCGGCGAAGACGGCACAGACTCCCGAGATGGTGACGGGGCTCCTGGAGGTGCTCACCAGGGGGCCGATCTCCTCGGTCTCGAAGCCCATGTAGCGGGCGGTCTTCTCCAGGAAGGCCCCGGTTCCGGCGGCGCATTTGTCGTTCAGCCGGAACGACTTGACCTTGTAGTCGTCCCCCAGGCGCGTCGCCTTCATGGTCTGCCCGCCCACGTCCAGGATCGTGGCGGTCTTCGGGAAGAGGAGGGTGGCGCCCCGGGCGGCGGCGGTGAGGTCGGTGACGTGGGTATCGGCCTCGGGCACCTGATGGCGCCCGAAGCCTGTGGTCACCAGGTATTCCACGTCGCTCCGGGCGAGGCCCGACTCCTCGACGGCCTCGGCGAGGACCTGGCTCGCCACCTCTCCGAGCCGGAACCCCGTGGGTTGCATGGCCCGGCCAACGATCCGCCGGTCGGTGTCCAGCACCACGCACTTGGTGTAGGTGGAGCCCAGATCGATCCCGGCCGTGTACCTCATGACGCCACCTCCTGTCGGGACGCCGGCTTCCGGGCGCCCAGCATGTGGTCCAGGGCGAAGAGGGCCGCCCCCAGCGCCCCCATGTAGTGGGACTCGTCGCTGACGTTGACCTCCAGCCCCAGGCGCTGGTTCAGCGTCTCCACCATGGCGACGTTCTTCGCCACCCCCCCGGTGAAGGTCACCTGGTCCTCGATCCCCACGCGCCGAAGGAGCCCCGCGGAGCGGGCGGCGATGGACTTGTGGACCCCCAGGAGGATGTCCTGGACCTTCTTGCCCTTGCCGAGCCAGGACAGGATCTCGGACTCGGCGAAGACGGTGCAGGTGGTGCTGATCTTCACCGGGCGCTCCCCCTTCAGCGCCGCGGGCCCGAGCTCGTCCAGGGGGATGTCCAGCGCCGACGCCGCCGCGCCCAGGAACCGGCCGGTCCCGGCGGCGCACTTGTCGTTCATGCAGAAGTCCAGGATCTCGCCCTCGGCGGAGACCCGGATGGCCTTGGTGTCCTGGCCGCCCATGTCCACCACGGTGCGGGTGTCCGGGAACATGTGGACGGCGCCCCGCCCGTGGCAGGAGATCTCGGTGACCTGGGTGTTCCCGAAGGTCACCTTGTAGCGGCCGTAGCCCGTTCCCACGACGAACTCCACCTCCTGCTCCTCGAGCCCCGCCTCGTTCAGCGCGTGCTCGAAAGCCGTCTGGGCCGCCTGAATGACATTGGCCCCCGTCCCCGTGAGGGACCGGGCCACGATGGTCCCGGCCTCGTCCACGATGACCGCCTTGGTCTGGGTGGATCCCACGTCCACCCCCGCTGCGTATGCCATGGTCTCTCTCCTGGTCAGGCGGTCCCGGCCCCGGCCTTCATCCGGCGCGAGGCGAGCCCTTCGAAGAAGGCGTCGATGCGGTTCTTGAGCTGGGCCTCGGACACCACCCGCCGGTCCATCATGTCCGACTCGATGAAGAGCGAGGCGACGTCGTCCCGGGCCATGATCTCCCGGCGGTTGTCCGCCAGCCCCGTGGAGACCGTCCGGCAGGACTTGATGGGGTGGAAGACCACCCCGTCGGCGGCGAAGTCGTGGTACATGCGCAGGAGCGGGTCCGTCTGGAAGAACATGCTGTCCATGGCGTCCCGCACCCCCAGGAGGAGGCCTTCCGCCAGGCTCTCCAGAGGGCGGTCCAGGTCGTACTGGTGTCCCTCGTTGGCCCCTCCGGAGGCGAACCAGAGGTAGGTGGAGTTCACGAAGGTCCCGCCCCACTCCGTGAAGAGCTCACCGAAGCGGCGGAAGATCGGATAGCAGGGGACGCCCACGAAGATCAGGCGGTACAGCTCCTCCGTGAGGGTGCCGAGCCCCTCCCGGCTCTTGAGCTCCATCTCCTCCACCAGCTCCTGGAAGTACCGGGCCCCTTCGGGGGTCCCCCGGAGACAGTTGGAGACGCCCAGGTAGATGGTGCCGTCGGTGAGGGCGTTGAAGACGGAGGGCTTCGACCGGTTCAGCTCCAGGACCCGCTTCCATCCCTCCGCCGCCACGTTGGCGTGCCCCAGCGTCTCCCGGAGACGGTCGATGTCGAACCGCACCCCGCTCCGCTCCTCGAGGAGGGGGATCAGCTCCTTCAACTGCCCCAGGACGTAGCGCCGGTCGTTCTCGAAGTCGGGATCTCCCGGCCCCGGGTGGAGCCCCTCCTGCCGGCTCCCGGGGACGTCCAGCGTCACGATGGGGCAGTCGTACATCCGCTCCCAGATCTCCGCCCACTTGATGTAGGTGTTGCAGGCGTTCGTGTAGACGGCGATCTCCGGGCGGGGGATGCGGCCCATGGGGAGGGTGCCCCCTCGGAGCTGGGTGGCCACGTCCGCCTTCACGTAGCCGCAGATGTCCGGGGAGTAGCCGTAGTCCTCGGCCTCGTTCAGGTAGTCGTGGGCGACGTGACGCACCGCCGTCTGCAGCGAGTTGATCTCCGGAAAGACGATGGGGAGGTCGAAGCAGCGCAGGAGCTCCGCCAGGCTCCCCATGACGAAGACGTAGGCGGCCCCCCGGTCTTCGTCGGCGGCGTCCCCCAGCGCCCCGAACCACTCCTTGAAGAGGCGGGCTCCCTCGGCGTTGCCCCGGCCCACGATGTCGGTTGCCGTGCTCATCCCTGCCTCCTCAGTCGAACATCAGGTTCTCGACGAACGTCTCCAGCTGGATCTCCAGGTGGTCGAAGCTCGTCATGTTCTCCTCGAACTCACTCACGAAGTACGGGACCTTCTCCCGGTCCAGCGTCCGTGTGTAGGCGACCTGCTCCTCGAGCCCCGGCTCGCACATCTTGGCCGCCGTGACGATGGCGGCGTCGGCTCCGGCGGCCCGGATCCGGGCCAGGAGCATCTCCTCCTTCTTCTTCCGGTCGTCATGCTGCACCGGGGAGTAGGACGAGTCGTCCAGGTAGGCGACGGCCAGGTTGTGGAGGGGGTCCCCCTCCACGGGGACGTCGGAGAGGATCCAGCGCATCCCGATGAGCAGGTCGTCGTCCACCACGTAGCAGGACCGGGCCACCGCACGGATCAGGTCCAGCGGCGGTTGCTCGCAGAACCCTCCCTCGTAGACCACCCGGATCCGGTCGGGGCGGGGGGCATCCCGCTCCCGCAGCATCGGCAGCGCCCGCTCCAGGAGGAGGTTGTGGTCCTCCCGCCGGACGAGCCCGCCGATGGCCATGAGGGCGTAGGCCTCGTCGGCGGAGACCAGCCAGGGAGTCTCCCGCTTCAGCGCGTACAGCTCCCGGAGGAGCGCCCGGTTGCGGTTGTAGACCGCCAGGGAGTCCCGGAGGGCGTCGTCGGAGATCGAGGCGCCCGTGGCCTCCTCCACCGTCCGCCGCAGCCGGTCGTACTCGCCCCGGAGATACTCCGGCGCGTGGACCGACGTGGCATTCTGTGGGAGGTAGAGGATCTGGCAGGGATGGTCGAAGTTCCGCCCGAAGATCCCCGCCAGGTTCCGGGCCGCGTCACAGATGGGGTGGGTGACGAACAGCTCCAGCTCCACCCGTCCGGTGAGGGCGATCTCCAGCGAGGTCTTCAGGATGGAGCAGAGGTAGGATCCGAAGCGGGAGTCGGCCTGGAGGGGTTCCACCGGGGCGCCCCGCATCCGGAAGGGGAGGGCGTCGGCGGCGTGGACGATCTCCTCCGGGAAGTAGACCTGGAAGTGGCCCACCACCTTCCCGCCCGCCCGTCGCCATCGTGCCACCGTGGGGTAGGTGTCGTCTTCCAGGAGCTCCCGGGCGCTCCACAGGAGCTCGTCCAGCGAGTCGTCCGTGAGCTCCGGGATCCAGCGTGCCTCGCTCATGAGTGGCTCCATTCCGGTCGGCGCTTCTCCACGAAGGAGCGGATCCCCTCCGTGGCGTCCGCGGTGCGCATGAGGTCTTCCAGGTAGATGCGGGTGACGGCGGGTCCGGGGTCCGTCGTCCCGGCCCCCACCCGGAGGGCCCGCTTGGCGGTCCGCAGGGCGGCGGCGCTGTGCTTCGCCATCGTCTCCGCCAGCTCCATGGCGATCTCCGTCACCCGCTCGTCCGGGACCACCCGGCGGACGAGCCCGGCTCGGCCGGCGGATGCGGCGTCCAGGGGGACGCCGGTGAGGATCATCTCCGCCGCCAGGGCCGGGCCCACCAGCCGTGGAAGCTGGACGCAGGCAGCCGGCGGAAAGACGCCCAGGGCGATCTCCGGGACCCCCAGGAGGGCACCTTCCCCCGCCACCACCAGGTCCCCGGCCAGCGCCAGCTCGAGCGCTCCGCCCAGGCAGCGCCCCTGGACCGCCACCACCACCGGGGCGGGGAAGCCCTCCACCGCCGCCACGGTGGCCATGAACTCCGGGATCATCTCCTCCACCTCCCCCGGCAGGTGCTCCTCCACCGAGGCTCCGGCGGAGAAGTGCCTGCCCTCGGCCCCGAGAACCAGCGCCCGGAGCGTCCGATCCTCCGCGAGTCCCGCCAGGGCACCCCGGAGCTCTCCCAGGAGCGCCCGGCCGAGGATGTTCAGCGGCGGGTCGTGGAGCACCACGTGGGCGATCCCCTCTCGCACCTCCACCTTCACCGGCATCGTCCGTCCTCCCGGGGCCGCGTCGCGGACCCCGTCAGATGTACTGTCCCCCGTCCACCCGAACCGTCTCCGCCGTGATGCTCCCGGCCCGTTCCGAGGCCAGGAAGGCCACGGCGGCGGCCACCTCCTCCGGCTCCGCCAGCCGTCCCGTCACTCCTTCGCCCCGGGCGCTCTCCAGCGCCTCCCCGGGAAGGGCCCGGGCCATGTCGGTGAGGACCATCCCCGGAGCCACCACGTTCACCGTGACCCCGAAGGCCCCCAGCTCCCGGGCCAGCGTCTTGGCGAGCCCCACCAGCCCGGCCTTGGAGGCGGCGTAGTTCGCCTGGCCGAACTTGCCCCGGAGCCCGTTGACGGAGGAGACGGCCACCACCCTCCCCCAGCCCTGGCGCCGGAAGACCGGGATCGCCGCCCGGGCGAAGGCGAAGCACCCCTTGAGGTTCACCGCGAGGACGTCGTCCCAGGCCTCCTCCGCCATCTTCCAGGACACGGCGTCCCGGGTGATCCCGGCGTTGCAGACGAGGACGTGGAGCCCCCCCAGCACGTCCGCCGTCTCCTCCACCGCCGCGACTGCTTCCTGGAACCCCCGCACGTCGCACTCCACCACCAGGGCCCGCCGTCCGAGCCGCCGGATCTCCTCCGCCACCCCCTGGACCGGGCCTTCGGCGTCCACGTCCACCAGCGCCACGTCGCACCCCTCCGCCGCCAGGGTCCGGGCGATGGCCGCCCCGAGCCCCCGACCGGCGCCGGTGACCAGCGCGACGCGTCCGTCGAGACCCAGGTCCACGAGCCTCAGTCCCCGTTCCGGTACTGTGGCGAGACGGCCCGGATGAGGTCGTCGTCCCACGGGTGCCCCTCTGCCAGGAGCTGCCGCAGCCGGATGAAGTCCACCTCCCGGTTCCCCCGAGCCCCCTCGTTGAAGGCACGGAAGCCGGCCTTCGCCTCGGTCATCATGTTCAGCCCGAGCCACTCCCGGTTGGTGATGGCGTTCAGGTCCCAGTGCTTCTGCTTGTGCTTCCGGAGCGAGTTCACCGTCTTCGAGGTGCAGTCGGGCATGAGCATGAGGATCCGGGTGCAGAGCCGGTCCACCGCCTGGTCCAGCCGGCAGAAGTCCGTCTCCGCCCGGGCCAGGATCTCCTTCGCCTCCCTGGCCTCCGCCCCGGTCCTGAAGTCGCCGTACACGAGGGTGCCGAAGGGCCCGAGGAACCGGTCGGTGACCACCATCGGGTTCGGAATCCACTCCCCGTCGAGCTTCAGGACCGGTACCACCTCGTTCACCAGCCCGTAGAAGAGGGCCTTGTGGGCGCTCCACATCTCGCAGAGGACGCCGCTCTCCATGGCCCGGCTGAACCCCACGTAGAGGGGGAGGAAGTCGGTGGACCCACCGTCGGGGGCCGAGCCGTGCCGGGGGCCCGCCTGGCCGAAGCGGGCCGTGTCGGCGGCGATACTGAAGTCGCAGGCCATCCCGATCTCCTGGCCCCCTGCGACCCGCATCCCGTTCACCCGGTTGACCACCGGTTTGTCGCACCGGAGGATGCTGTCGATCATGTCGTTGAAGAGCCGCATGTACTGCTTGTACTCCTGCGGATTCCCCGCGTAGTACTCGGCGTACTCCCGGGTATTCCCACCGGTGCAGAAGGCCTTGTCGCCCACGGCGGTGAACACCACCGCCACGACGCTCCGGTCCATGGAGGCCTGCCGGAAGGCCAGGATCAGCTCCTTCACCGCCTCGGTGGTGTAGCTGTTGTACTGCTCCGGATTGTCGAGGCTGATCCAGGCGTTGTGGAGGCCCGGCACGGGCTCTCCGGCGACGTCCAGGACGGGCCGGAGCTCGTAGAGGATCTCGGTGAACGCCACCGGGGGCACCAGGGTGTGGCTCTTCAACGCGTTCATGACGGCTCCTGCGGTGTGTGCGTCAGGCATGGGCGTCCGGGACGAGGATCGCCCGGCGGTGGATGCGGTGGTCGGCGACCCGGTCCAGGACGCCGGGCCCGTCGGAGAGGGGGTGGGTCTCCACGAAGGGGCGGAGGGCGATGCGTCCGCTGGTCACCAGCTCCAGCGCCGCGGGGTAGAGCTCGGGCCGGCACCCCCAGGTCCCCTGGGCCGTGGCGTCGAAGGCCATGAGGTTGCTGAGGCGCACCTCCACCTTCTCCAGGGTGAATCCCACCACCATGAGCACGGCGGCGTGGGTCAGGAGCCCGTAGGCGGTGGCCTGTCCCGAAGGGTGCCCCGAGCACTCGAAGATCTTCCAGGAGTGATCCGGGCAGCCCCAGTCCCGGGCGGCGTCCCGGATGCGGGCCCGGAGCTCCTTGAACGGGGTGGCCGCGGAGTCCACGGTGAAGCCGGCGCCGTGGGACTCCACCGCGGCGAGCTGCTCCGGATCCACGTCCACGGCCACCACCTTCGCTCCCAGGGCGGCGGCGATCTGGACGCAGTGGGTGCCCACGCCCCCCACGCCCACCACCACGGCCAGGTCACCGGGCTCGAGCCGGCTCCGGACCACCGCCTGGTAGGGCGTGGTGACGGCGTCCGCCACCACGGAGAGCTCCGCCAGGGACAGGCCGCCCCGGTCCCGCACCTCGCAGAGGCCCCGGCCCGGGACCCGGATGTACTCGGCGAACCCCCCGTCCAGGTCGTTCCCGGGCATGAGCTGATCCCTGCAGACGTTGCCCCGGCCGCTCCGGCACAGGTCGCACTCGCCGCAGGGGATGACCGAGGGAACGATGACCTCCCGGTCCCGGAGGTGGGCCCACCCCTCACCCGCCTCCATCACCGTACCGGAGATCTCGTGCCCCAGGGTCAGGGGCAGGGGATGTCGAGTCGGCACCCCGTCCTTCCAGAACCCGAGGTCCGTGTGACAGACGCCACACCCAGCGACCCGGACTACCACGTCCCCGGGCCCCGCGTGCGGGTCCGGCCGCTCCCTGAGCTCCAGCGGCGCCCGGGGCGCCACGAGCTGAACCGCTCTCATCTTCCCTCTCTCCGTTCCGCCCGGACGCACCGGACGGCTGGGTCTAACCGGCTCCGCCGGGAGCGCCCCATCACCCCGCTCGGGCCTCCCGGACGAGTCCTTCCAGGAGGAAATCGGCGAACTGGTCCCCCAGGGCCGGCCCCTGGGCGCCTCCTCGGGGGGAGTACCAGCGGGCGATCCAGTTGATGGCCCCCAGGATGGCGAAGACCGCGATCTTGGGGTCCACCGGTCGGAACTCGCCCCGCTTCACCCCCGCCGCCACCACGTCCCGGAGGACGTGCTCGTAGCGGTCCCGACCCGCGATGACCTCGGCACGGCGCTCCGGCGACAGGGCGGTGACCTCGAAGGCGAGAGGGGATCCTTCGAGCTTCTCCGTCATGACGCGCACGTGCTCGCGGATGAGGAAGGCGAGACGTTCCCGGTTGGACGCGCAGCACGCCTCCGAGTCCTGGATGAGCCGATCCAGCTCCGCCAGGGACTCCCTGTGGCAGGCGTACAGGATGGCGTCCTTGTCCGGGAAGTAGTGATAGAGCGCCGTCTTCCGGACCCCAAGCCGCTCGGCGATGTCGTCGAGGGTGGTGGCGTGGTACCCCTTCTCCCGTACCGTCTCCAGCGCCGCGTGGAGGATCTCCGCACGTCGCTTCTCCCGCTTCTTGCGGACGTGGGGCGATACGGTGGACGAGGCTTCCGGCGACATGGACGCTCCCGGCGTGTTTGAACGCTTGTTAGATTTTTTAACGAGGGGTCGGGATTGTCAAGCTCCGGGTGTTCGATTCGGCCCGGACACCCGCGACGCCACAGGAGCGGAATTCCCGGATCGCTCCACGCCGAACCTCCCGGTGCAGTTGTTGATTCGAGGACCCGACGGACGACGGACCCGGAGAAGCCGACCTTGCGGCTAGCCTCGCCGAGGGCCAGGATCGGGTATCGCCGAGCGGATTCGTCCTATGTGCGACGAGATCGAACGCCGAACCGAGGAGAGGTGTCATGCGCGAACGCAGAATCTCCTTCCTCCTGATGACCGCCCTCGCCCTTGCCGGATGCGGCATCTCCGAGCCGGACTCCAATACGACGGTCCGGGCCGAGCTGGTCCGGTTGCCGGGGGAGTCCGCCACCGCACCGGTCGCGACCACAGCGGTCGGTCCCGCATCGTCGGCTCCCGCCCTCGCACCCCCTCCCGCCGGAGTCACGAGCGACGTCACGGTGACCTCCCTCCGGATTCCGATCACCGCCGTGGACCTCCGGGGAAGCGGCGGAACCGGGTTCTTGCTCTACGCCTGCACCCCAGGGCCGGACGAGGATTGCTTGGTCGAGCTGAACGGGCCCGAGCTCGAGAACCTCATCGCCACATCGGAGGTGACGGTCGAGCCGGGCACCTACGACCAGGTCGCGGTCGGCTACTGCTCCGAGCCTGGCCAGGAGGAGTGGGACGCCCTCGTCACCGCCGAGGCCCGATTCGGCGGCACGACCTACTACTCCCGAACCGGTCTCGGTCTCGACGACACGGGCCCGGCGGAGGCGTTGGCGCTGCCGACCCACGGCTGTGGGAGTGGCTTCCCGATCCGGCCGCCCTTGATCGTCGATGCCGAAACCGATGCGAGGGTGGTGCTACGCCTGTTCTTCGACATCCGGGACATCGCCTACGCCGGATCGGCGTCTCCGGCCCACGTGGGGTTCTCGTGCAGCCCCGTGGCGGACCCGGCCGTGACGCCCTACCTGTGTACGGCCTATCCGACGGTCGTCGCAACGTATGACGGGCTCCTCCCCGTCGTGGAGCGATACCGCATCAACGGCAGCGCGACCATCGGGCTCAATTTTCAGGGCTCCTCGGGCTCGTTCATCGAGGCGTACGTCCGGCGGTACTTCACCCCCGATGAGGAGTGGAACCCGGGGTTCACGCCCGACGCGTTCTTCAGCACCTTCATCGACAACGGTGACGGCACGTACCGCCTGGAGCGGGACGACGTGACTTTCCCGAATTTCCGCCGAGAGACCCATTCAGGGACGATGGACACGGCGGACCTCGGACCCGTCCCGTATACCGCCGTTCTCTTGCGCTGAGCGCGCGCCGTCAGCTTTCCGACGTGGTCGAGGTCATCCGGCCCTGCACGACATGCTCGGGGGAATGGCGAGCCCCCGGCCTTGGACCTCGGGGCACCCTGCGGCGTAGTTCTCCTTCGACTCTGCGGCTCGGCCTCCCGACAGCATACGTGAAGATTGCTTCAACGCCCGACGGCGGCGTTGACCGCACGTGCCGTAAGGCGGTCTCTTTAAGAAGAGGGTCGACCGCCCCCATCCGAGGAACAGAATCCGTGCATCCTGATCATCCAAAGGCTCCGCCTCCCTCCGGGGAGCCTCACGACGACATCATCTATCCGTCCACCGTCCCCTTCGTCCTCGTGCACCTGGCCTGTTTCGGGGC
>DATHRY010000016.1:0-10645 GCA_035464715.1 Longimicrobiales bacterium | reverse complement strand
AGGACTTCAAGGGGCTGGTGGACTACACCGACGAGTACCAGCCTGGCGCCACACGGTACGATGTGGGAGAGCGATCCAACTTCGCCCTGGTTCCCGTGGCGGCGGCGTCCCTCCGGCTCATCGCGGCCTGGGAACCCTCGGGGATCGCCGCCTACGTCGAGGCGCTCTCCCGCCCCCTCCTGACGCGGGCGCAGGAGCTCGGGTTCGCCGTGGAGGATGCGCCGTTCCGGAGTCCGCACCTGTTCGGCCTCCGCATGCCCGAGGGTCTGGACCTCGACGTGGTGCGGTCCGCTCTGGAGCGCTGGAACGTGAGCGTCTCGCTCCGGGGCAGCGCCCTCCGGATCAGCCCGAACGTCTACAACGACGAGGCCGACATCGGTGCGTTGATCGAGGCGCTGGAGGCGGTGCGGGCCTGAGCGGCGTCGATGGCCCGGCTCAGCGCCCGAACACGATCTCGGCCTCCGCACCCACGCCGATCCCGTGCGCTTCGAACCATCCCTGGTTCACCTCGAGGGCGTACATGAAGGGGGCCCGAGCCGTGTGCTGATCGGTGGTCAGCGGCTCCATCTGCTGGATGTCGACCACGCGGAAGGACGGATCCAGGAAGGCGATGTCCAGCGAGAGGTAGGTGTTCTGCATCCAGAAGCCCCGGACCGCCGCCTCGGGAAAGATGAAGAGCATACCGGCATCTTCGGCCAGCTCCTCCCGGTACATCAACCCCTGGGCGCGCTCATCGGGAGTCCGCGCCACCTCCGCGAATACCGTGTCGGCCCCGAAGATGACCTGCGCCGTGGCGAGGGCCGTCGGAAGCCAAGGGGCCGGCGAGGCCGGTCCGGGTCCCTCGACGCCTTCGGCGGGGGAGAGTGTCGCCGCGGTCAGGGAAATGCCGACGAGGGCCACGACCGGTCCGAGGATCCGTGGCGCGACGGCGAGGGAAAGGAGGCGATCGAGAGTCATGGATCCATCGCTCGGGGAGAGGGATGGCAACGTCTCGCGTTGCTCAGCCGAGCCTGCTAGCTTAGCAAGCTAAAACCCCTGAATCCGGAATTGGTCCCGACCCCAAGCACCCATGCTGGACGCCGTTCTTCTCGACATGCTGGTCTGCCCGGACACCCATCAGCCCCTCCGCCTCGCGGACCGGGAGCTTCTGGACGATTTGAACGCGTCCGTGGCCCTGGGTGAGGTGCGGAACCGGGGTGGGGCCGTCGTGGCGGAAGCCCTCGAGGCCGCGCTCGTGCGAGAGGATGGACATCTCCTGTATCCGGTGCGGGACGACATCCCGATCATGTTGATCGACGAGAGCATCCCGCTGGGTGCCTCGTCTTGATCGAGCCGGATCCCCCAACCGCAATCGAACCCCTGGCATCATGAGGTTTGCGAGAACGATCCTGGGATGGATCGCCCTGGGAGCACTGACGGCGTGTGCCGGTGAGTATCCCCAGTCCTCCATCGACCCCGTCTCGGATTTCGCCGAGACCATCCACGGACTCTACGGCCTGATCTTCTGGTGGTCGTTGATCATCCTGGTCCTGGTCTGGGCGGTCCTGGCCTACATCCTGGTCCGGTACCGTGAGCGTCCGGATTCTCCGCACCCGGAGCAGATCCACGGGAACATGGGGATGGAGATCGCCTGGACCATCGTGCCGGCCCTCATCGTCGTGGCCATCGCCATCCCGACGATCCAGGCCGTGTTCTCCACCAGCGAGGCCCCCGAGGACGCGCTGGTCGTCGAGGTGATCGGACACCAGTTCTGGTGGGAGTTCCGGTATCCGGAGAACGGGGGGCTGGTGACCGCCAACGAGGCTCACATCCCCGTGGGGCGTCCCGTCTCGTTCCGGCTCCATTCCGACGACGTGATCCATTCGTTCTGGGTCCCGCAGCTCGGCGGCAAGCGGGATGCGAACCCCCTGCGGATGCGTCCCGACGGGCAGGACCTCAAGTACAACTGGATCCACCTCACCGCTTCCGAGACGGGCACCTTCTGGGGTCAGTGCGCGGAGTTCTGCGGATCGTCGCACTCCCTCATGGGGATGCGGGTCATCGTGGAGACCCAGGAGGAGTTCGACGCCTGGCTCGCGGACCTCGAGGCCGGCCATCCGCAGGAGATCTCCCAGAGCCAGGCGCTGACCGCGGTGGGCACCGAGCCGTCGCCTTCGACGGTTTCGCAGGAGGACGCGCAGATCCAGGAGGGCCGCCAGCTCTTCCTGGCCAACTGCACCGCCTGCCACGCGGTGAACGGCGTTTCCGAGGCCGGCGTCATCGCGCCGAACCTCACCCTGCTCGGTCGCAGGTCCACCATCGCCGCCGGGATGCTCGAGAACAACGTCGAGAACCTGGTGCAGTGGATCAGCGATCCCCAGTCGGTGAAGCCCGGGGCACTCATGCCGGGGCTCGGGTACTCCGGCGGGCGTCCCCCGGTGGTGTGGCCTGCCTTCAACCTCACACCGGATCAGGTCCGCTCCGTGGCGACCTACCTGTACAGCCTCCGCTAGGACGAGACGAGACATGTCGGTAACCACTGCGCCCGCTACGGCCTCCGCGCCGGCCCATCACCACGAGGACACGGGTATCTGGAGCTGGATGACGACGGTCGATCACAAGCGGATCGGCGTCATGTACTTCATCACCTCCCTGTTCTTCCTGGGCGTGGGAGGCATCGAGGCGCTCCTCATCCGGATCCAGCTGTTCCGGCCCGAGAACGATTTCATCTCGGCGGAGCTCTACAACCAGCTGTTCACCATGCACGGCACCACCATGATCTTCCTGGTGGCCATGCCCATGGCGGTGGCGTTCTTCAACTACATCGTGCCCCTGCAGATCGGGGCCCGGGACGTCGCCTTCCCGCGCCTGAACGCGCTGTCGTACTGGATCTACCTGTTCGGCGGCCTCTACCTGAACGCCTCCTGGTTCGTGGGCGCCGCGCCCAACACGAGCTGGGTCGGCTACGCCAACCTCACGTCCACCCAGTTCTCCCCGGGCCTGAACGTCGACTTCTGGGTGCTGGGGCTCTCGATCCTGGGCGTCAGCTCGATCATGGGCGGTGTGAACTTCATCACCACCATCATCAACCTGCGGGCCCCGGGCATGAAGCTCATGCGCATGCCCCTGTTCACCTGGATGACGTTCGTGACGTCGTTCCTCCTGGTGACGGCGCTTCCGGTGATCGCGGTGGCCCTGATCCTCCTGGCGTTCGACCGCTTCTTCGCCACGAACTTCTTCGCCGCCGGAGCCGGGGGTGACCCCGTGCTGTGGCAGCACCTGTTCTGGCTCTTCGGGCACCCGGAGGTCTACATCCTGGTTCTTCCGGCCTTCGGGGTGATCAGCGACGTGATCCCGGCCTTTTCCCGGAAGCCCCTCTTCGGCTACCCGGTGGTGGTCTACGCCGGGGTGCTGATCGGCTTCATCGGGTGGGGCGTGTGGAGCCACCACATGTTCACGTCGGGGCTCGGTCCCATCGCCGACTCCTTCTTCGTGGCCTCCACCATGATCATCGCCATCCCCACCGGGGTGAAGATCTTCAACTGGATGGCGACGATGTGGGGCGGCAAGCTCCACTTCAACACGGCCATGATGTTCGCCGTGGGCCTGGTGGCTCTCTTCACCGTGGGCGGGCTCTCCGGGATCATGCACTCCTCGGCCCCGGTGGACCTCCAGCAGCACGACTCCTACTTCGTGGTGGCCCACTTCCACTACGTGATCGTGGGCGGGATCCTGCTGGGCATGTTCAGCGGCGTCTACTACTGGTTCCCGAAGGTCACTGGGCGCATGCTGGGCGAGAAGGCGGGCCAGTGGCACTTCTGGACCACCATCATCGGGTTCAACCTGACCTTCTTCCCGATGCACTTCTCCGGGATGTACGGGATGCCCCGCCGGACCTGGACCTACCAGGCCGAGCTGAACGTGGAGCTCTTCAATCAGCTCTCGACGGTGGGCGGATTCCTGCTGGGGATCAGCACCCTGGTCTTCCTGTGGAACATCTGGAAGAGCGCCCGGGGCGGCGAGAAGGCCGGAGCCAACCCATGGGGTGCAGGGACGCTGGAGTGGGCCATCCCGTCTCCCCCGCACCATTACAACTTCCCGGCCCTGCCGGAGGTCCGGTCCCGGGAGCCGCTGTGGGACGAGAACGAGCGGCGGGCCGTCGAGGCCGTGGTCCAGCAGGAACCCGAGGTGGAGCCGGAGATGCCCAACCCGTCGTTCTGGCCCATGGTGGTCGGTTTCGGGGTGCTGCTCACGTGGGCCCTGGTGATGACCGGGATCTGGTGGGTGCCGCTCCTGGGGCTGGCCTTCACTGCGTTCGGCGTCTACAGCTGGGCCTTCGAAGACCCCTTCGCGAAAAAGGCGGCCCACTGACGGGCGGCCGCGAATCGATCAACCGAATCTCCGAGAGACATGGCTGAAGCAGCGGTCGCCCACGACGACCACCACTACACGTCCACGGGACTGAACAGCTGGAAGGTGGGGTTCTGGACCTTCATCGGGTCCGAGTGCCTCTTCTTCGGGACCCTCCTGTCCACCTACATGGTGTACAAGGGGGCCGCCCTCGAAGGCCCGTATCCCGGGGACGTCTTCGACATCCCCCTCACGACGATCTCGACCTTCGTGCTGCTCATGAGCTCCCTGGCCATGGTGCTGGCTCTGGACGGGATTCAGCGCGGGAGCAAGTCCCGGGCCCTGATCTGGCTGGGCACGGTGATCGTCATGGGTTCCATCTTCCTGGGCTTCCAGTACTACGAGTTCACCCACTTCGTCCACGAAGGGCTGACCCTGCAGCAGAACATCTTCGGGTCCACCTTCTTCGTGCTGACCGGCTTCCACGGCGCCCACGTGACGGTAGGTGTCATCTGGATGATCACGCTGTTCATCCTGGCGTTGAGGAACAAGCTGCCGCCGCAGAAGGCGCTCAGCGTGGAGATCGCCGGTCTGTACTGGCACTTCGTGGACATCGTGTGGATCGTGATCTTCGTCCTCGTCTATCTGATTCCGTAGGAGAGCGGCAATGTCGACCCAGACCGACGAACTCGCGCACGCAGACGACGGCCACGGCCACGACGAGCACGGCAGCCACGCTTCGGTGGGCTTCTACTGGCTGATCGGGGGCATCCTGGCGGCCCTGACGGGCATGGAGGTCGGCGCCTACTACATGGAGCTCGGTGCCGCCGAGGTGCCCCTCCTGCTGATCCTGTCGGCGGCGAAGTTCGTGCTCGTGGTGGGTTTCTTCATGCACCTCAAGTTCGACTCGAAGGTCTTCACCGGCGTGTTCGTGGCGGGCCTGGTGCTGGCCGTGTTCATGGTGTCGGCCCTGATGGTGCTCTATCACTGGCTGCCGGCGTAGAAAGGCGGGCGGCCGGGCCGCGCCGATTCGTACCGAGAAGGGGCGGGCGTCCGACCGGGCGCCCGCCCCTCGTCGTTCTCGGAACGGTGCCGGGCCGGGACCGCTTGCGTGGGACCAGCGGCGGATCCATCCTGCGCGGCACCCGTTCGTGCCCACGCTCCCGGGAGATCCGACATGCCTAAGCGCCGTGCCCTCCTCCTGACCGGTCTCGCCGCGACCCTCGCGCTCATCTCCCCCGATGGGGTCTGCGCCCAGGACGTGGACGACGTCGAGATTCAGACCGAGCGGATCACCGACGGGGTCTACATGCTCGTCGGTCAGGGGGGCAACATCGGGCTCTCGGTCGGGGAGGACGGGGCGTTCGTCATCGACGATCAGTTCGCGCCTCTCACAGGCAAGATCCTGGCCGCCATCGCCGCGGTCACCGACGAGCCCGTCCGCTTCGTGTTCAACACACACTGGCACGGCGATCACACCGGTGGGAACGAGAACATGGGCGAGGCGGGCGCTCTCATCGTGGCCCACGCCAACGTCCGCCGGCGGATGAGCGTGGAGCAGGTCCTGCAGCGGATCGGGCGTGACCCGAGCACGACCCCTGCGTCCCCCGAGGGCGCGCTGCCGGTGGTGACGTTCACCGAGGACGTCAGCTTCCACATCAACGGCGACCGGCTCCACGCCTTCCACGTCTCGAACGCCCACACCGACGGCGACGCCATCGTGCATTTCGAGCGAGCGAACGTCGTCCACATGGGCGACACCTTCTTCAAGGGCCGCTTCCCCTTCATCGACACCGCGAGCGGAGGGTCCATCGATGGGCTGATCGCCGCCGTGGGGGAGGCCCTGGCGGTGATGGACGCGGACACCCGCATCATTCCCGGGCACGGCACGCTCTCCGGGCGTGAGGACCTGCAGGAGTACCGGGATGCCCTCGTCGCCATGCGGGACGCGGTGGCCGGGATGATGGCCCGGGGGATGACGCTGGAGCAGATCCAGGCGGCCCGCCCCATCCGGGACCAGGCAGCCGCATGGGAGCAGGAGCGGGCGGCCGAGGACACGTTCGTGGCCACCCTCCACCACGGGATCCGGGAGAGCGGGAACTAGCGGGAGCAGGTCCGGACGCGGGCAGGCCCCGGTGGCGGGACGGACGGACATGCTCTCAATTGGGGAGTCCAGGACACCGACCTTCTCTCCGAGGCCGTCCATGGCCGCTCCGCCCACAGTCCCGTCGCCCGGTCGCCGGCTCCGGTTCGCGATGGCCCTCGGTGCCCTCTGCGCAGGGCTCACGCTCGGTGCGGCCCCAGGGGGCCCGCTGAGCGCCCAGAGCGCCGAGGGGGTCCCGGTATCCGTGGACGCGGAGGGCGTCCTCCGGTGGACCGACGGCGGTGGAGAAGTCGCCCTGTTCGGGGTGAACTACTCGGTTCCATTCGCCCACGCGTACCGGGCTCTCGGGACCCTGGGCATCGATCCGGTGGAGGCCATGGAGGCCGACGTGGCGCACCTGGATCGCCTGGGCGTGGAGGCGTTCCGGGTCCACGTCTGGGACCGGCAGGTGAGCGACCGGTGGGGCAACCTGGTGGAGAACGATCACCTGGACCTGCTGGACCGGCTGATCGCGCTCCTTGCCGAGCGGGGCATCCGGACCCTCCTGACGCCCATCGCATGGTGGCCGCCCGGCTACCCGGAGCCGAATCCCGACACCGACGGGCTCTCCGACGGTTGGGACAAGGGCGGGATGACCACCGACCCGGCCGCGGTGGAGCCCACCCGGAACTACCTGCGCCAGTTCATCACCCACGTGAACCCCTACCGGGGGATGAGCTACCGGGACGACCCCTTCGTGATCGCGGTGGAGATCTTCAACGAGCCGGACCACCCCGGGACACCCGAGCAGACGACCGGCTACATCGACACCATGGCCGAAGCCCTCCGGGAGACGGGCTTCCGGAAGCCGATCTTCTACAACATCAGCCAGGGATACCGGGACTCCCACGGCCACGCGGTGTGCGCCGCCGACATCCAGGGCGTCAGCCACCAATGGTACCCTACGGGTCTGGTCCGGAACCGGGCGGTGCCGGGCGACATGCTCCCCAACGTGTCCCGGTACACGATCCCCTATGCCGACTTCCCGGAATGCGGGGACAAGGCACGGATGGTCTACGAGTTCGACGCGGCCGACGTGGCGGGGTCGTACATGTATCCGGCTATGGCCCGGAGCTTCCGGGGCGCCGGCTTCCAGTGGGCCACGCAGTTCGCGTACGACCCCTTGGCCTTCGCGTGGGCCAACACCGAGTACCAGACCCACTTCCTGAACCTGGTCTACACCCCTGGCAAGGCGGTGAGCTTCTTCATCGCCGGGGAGGCGTTCCGCCGGATCCCACGCGGCGCGGCCTTCGGCGGTTTTCCCGAGAGCAACCGTTTCGGCCAGTTCCGGGTGAGCTACCGGGAGGACCTGAGCGAGCTGGTCGGCGACACCGTCTTCGCCCATTCGAACGACACCCGCACGGCGCCTCCGGCTCCCGGTGCCCTGCGGAGGATCGTGGGTGTCGGCTCGTCCCGCGTGGCCGATTACGACGGCACGGGCGCCTACTTCCTGGACCGGTTGGGCGACGGCGCGTGGCGCCTCGAGGTCTACCCGGACGCGGTGTCCGTCGTGGACCCCTACACCCGTCCGGGCCTGGGCCGCGAGGCGGTACGCCTCGCGTGGCGGAGTCGCGGCATGACACTGCGCCTCCCGGGGCTGGGGCCGGACTTCACGGTTCACCCGTTGGACGCGGGGAACCCGCACCGGCCGTCTGTGGAGGCGGGACGCTTCGAGGTGCGGCCCGGCGCCTACCTGCTGGCGGCCCGGGGCGTCGATGCGTCGTCCTGGACCGGAGAGACCGAGGTGGGCGGTGTGCCCCTGGGCCGGTTCGTGGCCCCCGAGGCCTCCAGCGGCCCCACGGTGGTCCTGCACGACCCGCCGACGGACCTGCCGGCGGGCCAGTCCTTCGAGGTGCGGCTCGAGGTCGTGTCGAACGTGGTGCCCGACTCGGTACGCCTGAACGCGAATCCCCCCGGCGGCGGATTCGCCCCACCGCTTCACATGGAGGCGGAGGGAGGCTTCGGATACGGGGCGCGGATCCCCGCGGAGCGCCTGGAGACGGGGGAGCTGTCCTATACCGTCACGGTCTGGATCGGGGACGAGTCCCGGACGTTCCCCGCCGACGCCCCGGGGCACCCCCGCCGCTGGGACTACACCGGGCGGGAGACGTGGCGCGTGCCGGTGGTGGGGGCGGAGGTCCCCGTGGTCCTCTTCGACGGAGTACGGGACCGGGACCGGATTCTCTATCCGCATCCCTGGGAGTACGTCCCCTTCCGCACGAGCCTGGGGCCCGGAAGCGCGCCCGACCGCCTCGCCCTGACCGGCGTCGTGGAGGACCTCGACCCCGAGCCCGGGCACCTGGCCCTCCGGACGGTGTTGCCGGCGACGGCCCGGCACCGCCTGTCCGTCGTGGGGGCTGATCCCCTGGTCCGCATTCGTGCCCGGGGCGCCATGGACGGACCCGATCGGGTCGAGGTGGCCCTGGTGGAGCGGGACGGGACGGCATGGGCCACGGTCCTGGACCTTTCGGACGCGTGGGTCGACCACGAGGTTTCGCTTTCGGAGTTCCGGCGCGTGCCCCTGGCGCTCCTTCCCCGTCCGTATCCACAGTTCCTTCCGTACCTCCTGGATGCGGAAACGGACACGGAAGCGGCGGGCCCGGGTGCGGCCGAGCTGGACGGGGTGCAGTTCGCCGTCCACCGTGGTCTCTTCCCCGAGGGCTCGCCGTCCGAACGGGGATTCCAGGTCGAACGGATCACACTGGTTCCCCGGATGGGAGGAGGAGGGCCATGAGGCTGGGTGGAGGGCGCCGCTCCGAAGGCGGCGGGCCGGGCGAGCACGCGAGGCCCGGCTTCATCGACATCGACGCGTGGGGGGTCACCCACGTGGGCAAGGTGCGCCAGGAGAACCAGGACCACTTCTTCGCCGGCGCGTTGGCCCGGGACGGAGGGATCCGGATCGTGACCGCCGAAGAGGAATCCCGAGCGCCGGCGGGGCTGGACCGGGTCGCCTCGGTCGGCGTGGTGGCCGACGGCGTGGGCAGCCTCGCCGGTGGGGGTGAAGCGGCCCGCATCGCGGTCCGGGACCTCCTCGAGGCCGTTGCGCGCTCCTTCGACGACGCGTTGCGCGACGAGGCCCGCGACCCCGGAGCCTTCTCGCAGTTGTTGCACGATGCGGCGCTTGCGTGCCACGAGAGCCTTCTCCAGAAGGGGCGGGACGAGGGAGGCGGCCGGCGATTCGCGACGACGCTCACCATGTTCCTGGGGTTCTGGCCTCACGCCTATCTCCTCCAGGTGGGCGACTCCCGGTGCTACATCCTCCGGGGCCAGACCCTCACCCAGATCAGCCGTGACCAGACGTTGGCCCAGGAACTGGTCGACGCCGGTGTCCTGGCCCGGACGACCGCCGAGGCCAGCCGCTGGTCGAACGTCCTGTTCAGCGCCGTGGGGGGGGAGCAGGCGGTGCCCGTGGTCACCCGGGTGGTCCGGGACTGGGGGAACGTGATCCTGCTGTGCAGCGACGGGCTGACCAAGCACGTCTCGGACGAGCGGATCCGGGACCGGCTCGTCGCCATGACCAGCGCGCGGCAGGTCACCGAGGACCTGCTGCAGGACGCCCTGGACGACGGAGGGACCGACAACGTGACCGTCCTGGTCGGACGCACGCTCCCTCGGGAGAAGGGCTGAGGCTCCCGGGTACCACGAGGTGGAGATGAGACAGGCCGTAACAGCGCACCTCCTGGCCGCCGCCACCCTGATCGTCGCCCCACTCGGGGCCCAGGAGGGCGGCCCCCGGCAGCGGCTCCTCATGGACCACGGTTGGAGCTTCGTCCGCGGGGACGTGGACGGCGCGGAGTCTCCGGGCTTCGACGTCTCGGAATGGCGGATCGTGGACCTGCCCCACGATTGGAGCATCGAGGGGCCCTACGACGAGCAGGCACCCACCACCGGCCGGGGGGGCTACCTGCCCACGGGAGTCGGATGGTACCGACGGGTGTTCACCGTGCCCGACGGCCCCGACGACCGACGGGTGCGGGTGGAGTTCGACGGGGTGTACGAGAACAGCGACGTCTGGATCAACGGCGAGCACCTGGGCCGCCGTCCCAACGGGTACGCGTCGTTCCACTACGACCTCACCCCCCACCTGCGGAACGGGCCCAACGTCCTGGCGGTCCGGGTGGACAACTCGAACCAGCCCAACAGCCGCTGGTACTCCGGGAGCGGGATCTACCG
>DATHRY010000015.1:0-1874 GCA_035464715.1 Longimicrobiales bacterium | reverse complement strand
CACCTGGGGCGAGGGCGCCCGTCTGGTGCCCGAGGTGGAGATCGGCGTCCTGGACGGGGCCGACGAGTACATGTTCGGGAGCATCGTCTCACTGGCCGCCGCCGCCGATGGGACGATCTACGTGATGGACCGGCAGGCCCTGGCACTCCGGGTCTACGAGCCCGACGGAACCCTCGGCACCGTCACCGCCCCCCAGGAGCTCTCGCCCTACCCCACCCCGGTCTTCCGGGGCGACGAGGTGATCGCCGTGACCCGGGACGACCTGGGCGTGCAACGGGTGGTCCGCTTCTGGGTCGTGCCGGGGGGCGCGGCCGGCGACGGCTGACGGGCGCAGCGCCGACGATGCCTTAGCTTGGGGGCATGCCTCTTCAGACCCTCGACCGCCTCAGAGCGGCGCTCCCCGACCTCCCCCGCACCCTCGTCGTGCCCGACGAGCCGGGCCGGATCCAGGCCGCCGTGGCCCTGGTCTTCCGGCAGCGCCCCGCCACCCCCGTGGAGCTGCTCCTGATCAAGCGGGCCGAGCACCCCCGGGACCCGTGGTCGGGACACATGGCCCTCCCCGGCGGCCGCATGGAGGACGAGGACGCCCACCTGCTGGCCACGGCGGCCCGGGAGACCTGGGAGGAGACCGGCGTGGAGCTGCCCAGGGAGCCGGACGAACGCTTTCTGGGCATCCTTCCCCGTGTGGCGCCCAGCAGCCGGCTGATCCCCCGGGTGGCGGTGACCCCCCACCTCTTCGTGGTGGACCCCGGTACGGTGGCCCGTGCCGCCTCCCCCGAGGTGGAGCGGATCCGGTGGGTCACCCTCGAAGAGCTCGCCCATCCCGACACCCTCGACGAGATCGAGGTGGAGCTCCCCGGCGGCGGTCGGCGCTTCCCCGGCTACCGGTTCGCCGAGGACATGGTGTGGGGGCTGACCTACCGGATCCTCACCGACTTCCTGGAGCGGATCGACGTGAACGGGGCAGGCCGGGAAGACGCGCCTCAGCCCTCTCCTCGATAGGCGGCGATCCGATCCGACACCCCGGCCAACCGATCACGGGTGACCCGGACCTCGGCGGCGTAGAGATCGGTGAGGAAGAAGGTCCGGACCAGGAGCGCCCGGAGGGCGTCCTCGTTCCCCGTGAACGCCCGCAGCACGGCCCGGCTCGAGCCCGGGGACATCGGCCCCGCCGCGGCGAGGAGCTCGGCGATGGGAATGGCCGCCATGGTGACGGAGGCCAGCCGGTCGCTGGCGCCGGCCACGATCTCGGCCTCCTCGTCGAGCTCGATCTGGAGCCGGGGCAGCCCGGCCAGCTCGGCCCGGAGATCCCGATCCTCCAGGGCAGCCAGAAAGCCGCCCTCGATGAACGCCGTCACCGCCCCGAGCTCGAGGGTGGCCAGGTCGTAGCTCGGCAGCTCGGCGAATCGGACCGCTTCCTCGTCCGTCAGGCCGGCCAGGCCCTCCGCTCCGAGCTGGAGGGCCTCCCCCACCAGCGCCGCCTGCCGCCCGTTGATCGCCAGGGTGGTGTCCAGGACCGCCAGGTTCCGGTCCACCTCGGTGGCCACGGCGTCCAGCGCCTCGAGCATGTCGCGCCGCTCGACCCTTCCGTCCCACCAGGCGTCCAGGGCGAAGGCCACCAGGATGGCGGCCAGGACCGCCAGGGCCTCCCGGACCAGCGCGGCCAGCCGGGGCACGCGCCCGTCGATCACGCTCGGGTCGGCGGAGGGCGAACCGATCGGACCGGAGGCGTTGCTCGGGTCGGCACCCCCACCTACGGGGTCTCCACCCACTCGGCGATGAAGACGTTGGTGTTCCCTTCGTGGGACATGTTCCGGTTCGAGCCCCACACCAGGTAGCGGCCGTCGGGGCTGAACATGGGGAAGCCGTCGAAG
>DATHRY010000014.1:0-8314 GCA_035464715.1 Longimicrobiales bacterium | reverse complement strand
AGATCATCCCACCACATCGTCCGCCGCTCCTCACTCTTGGCCCGCATGGATTCGCGGGCGCAGTAGATCCGGGTCTCGTCCAGGTCGCCGAACTGACGGACCGCTTCGGCCTCGGCCTCGGTCCGGGTCCAGCCCCGGGCGACCAGCTCCTCGATGCATCGCTCCAGGTGGTACCGGAGCTCCTCCTCCACCTCCGCCCTCACCTCGTCCTCGGACCGGCTCCGCAGCCGGAATGCACGCCGGTGTCCCATGTCAGCCGTCCGACGCGAGGATCTTGAGGACCCCTTCGACGTAGCTACGGAACAGGCTCTCCTCCCGGGCGAGCTGGCGTCGGCCCTCTGCCGTCAGCTCGTAGAACCGGGCCCGCCGGTTCGTCTCGGAGACGCCCCACTCGGCCTGGACCCAACCCTTCCGAGCCAGTCGGTGGAGTCCCTGATAGAGCGCCGCGTCCTGCAGTTCGACGGCCCCGCCAGAGCGCTCGCGCAGTATACGCGATATCGCGAACCCGTGGAGGGCTTCGTTCGCGAGGGCCTTGAGGATCACCAGATCCGCCGTGCCGGGGAGCACGCCGCCCTTCATTCGCTCACCCATCTGACCTCACCATATGAGGACTCACTTAATGAGGGGAAGATGTCCGGCTCTACGCGTGGGGGTCCGGCGAGGTTTCAGGGTGGACGTGGCGGGTGGCCTTTCGGCATCCGTGGAGTCATCTTTCCCTAGCTCGCCAACGACCCCACTGCCCAGGAGACCGTCGCACCGTGGCAGAACTGCCCCTCGACATCCTCGTGGTAGACGACCAACCCGACGTGGTGGACGTCATCCGGAGTGGTCTCCAGCAGGCGGGGCACACCGTCCACTCCGCCCTCTCCGGCGAGGAGGGTCTGGCCCGGGCCTCCACCGAGTCCTTCGACGCCATCGTCCTGGACGTGATGCTGCCCGGGATGAACGGTTTCGAGGTCGCCCGGGAGTTGCGGGATCGGGGCGTGACCACGCCCATCCTCATGCTCACGGCCAAGGACGAGGAGCCAGACGTGGTGGAGGGGCTGAGCCACGGAGCCGACGCCTACCTTCCCAAGCCGTTCCGCATCGGGGAGCTCGAGGCCCACCTCATGGCTCTCAAGCGCCGGGTCGGAATGGAGGCCCGGACGGTCCTGAGGCTCCACGACGTGGAACTGGACCGGGTGAAGCGGGAGGTCCGGCGGGGTGGGCGGGAGATCTCGCTGACCAACATCGAGTTCAAGCTCCTGGAGACCCTGATGCTCCGGCCCGACCGGATCTTCTCCAAAGAGGAGCTCCTGCACATGGTCTGGGGCCTCACCTTCGACCCGGGGACGGGCGTGCTGAACGTCCACCTGGGGAACCTGAGGGGGAAGCTGGAGCGGGAGGGGGAGCCCCGCCTGATCCAGACGGTCCGGGGTCGCGGGTACTGCATCGTCAAGGACCTGACCGAGTGAGCCGGCGCGCCACCGCGCCGATGTGGATCTGAGCCGGATGGAGATCGGCCTGGTCTCGGACACCCACGGACTCCTGCGTCCCGAGGTCCTCCTGGCGCTGGACGGCTGCGAGCGGGTCCTCCATGCGGGGGACGTGGGCGCGGAGAGCATCCTCGAAGGTTTGCGGGTCCTGGGACCGGTCCACGCCGTGCGGGGCAACACCGACCACGGGGAGCTGGCCCGGTCGCTGCCCTACACCGAGATGATCGAGGTCGCCGGCGTCCGGATCTACATGATCCACATCCTCGAGGATCTGGACCTGGATCCGGCAGGGGCCGACGTGGACGTGGTGGTCTACGGCCACACCCACCGTCCCAAGGTAGAGGAGCGACAGGGCGTTCTCTACGTGAATCCCGGCAGCTGCGGCCCCCGACGATTCGACCTTCCGGTGACCGTCGCCCGCCTGAGCGTGGACGGCGACGCAGGGCTCTCGGTGCGCCTGCTTCCCCTCACGCCGGACGCCGGGGCACGGGATCGCGGGTGAGCTGCTGGGCCACCTCGGAGGTCGTCTCGCCGCCGCCCTCCGAGCGGCACCCGGCGCCGGGTGGAGGATTCCGGACGTCTGGCGCACCCGCGGCGGATCGTCTACGATGACAGGGTACGCGCATGTCGGTAGGGCCGTTCTCCCTCCGTCGTCCCCGAGCCGGCGCGCCGATCCTGTGGTGAAGGCGGTACAGGAACGACGGCGGTGTCACGGGGGGTGGGAGTCGATGTGTCATGGACATGGCCGTACTGACCGGCACGGCCTGGCTGGGCGTGTTGGTGGCAGCGGTGCTCCCCTTCGTTCTCGGGGCCCTGTGGTACGGCCCCCTCTTCGGTCGGGTGTGGATGGCCGCATCGGGCGTGAGCCCGGCCCAGATCCGGGAGGCCGGCATGGCGCGGGTCTTCGCGCTGGCCTTCCTGCTGGAGTTGATCCAGGCGATCCTGCTCCGCCTCCTCCTGGGCGAGGATGCGGGTCTGAGGGACGGTGTGACCACCGGGCTGATGGTGGGCGTGGGATGGGTCGCCACCGCCATCGGCGTCTTCCATCTCTTCGAGCACCGGCCCACGGCGCATCTCCTGGTGAATGCCGGGTACGCGGTGGTGTCCTTCGTCATCATGGGCGCGGTCCTGGGGGCCTGGTTCTGAACGCGTTCCCAACGTGAGCGACTCCGCGGACGCGCCCCGTGATCCAGGGCGGCTCGACGACCTGCGGGAGCTGCTCCGCGCCGAACTTCCCCTCTCGGTCTCCCTGGGCGTGGAGCTCCGGAGTTGGGGGCCCGGGGGGCTCGAAGTGTGGGCCCCGGCGGAGCCGAACCGGAACGTGCACGGGACGCTCTTCGGAGGGAGCCTGGCGGCGGTGGCGCTGCTCGCTGGATGGGGATGGATCCGGCTCGAACTCCAGGCCCGGGGTGTGGAGGCCGACGTCGTGGTGCAGAACAGCGACCTCCGGTACGACCGGCCTGTCCGGAGTCCCTTCCGGGCGCGGGCGCTCCCCCCTGATCCGGGGTCCTGGGACCGTTTCCTCCGGGCGCTTCGTCGCAGGGGCAGGGGGCGCATCTCCCTCCGCGTCGAGCTGCGCCCCGACGACGGGATCGAGCACCCGGCGCCCGCGGTCGAGATGGCGGCCCGGTACGTGGCGATCGCCCTCCCCCATTGACATCTTAGGGGACTGGCGTGTTCTTCCATAGACACTTTATGGGAGCACGTCCGGGCGGAGGCCAGAGATGACGAAGTTGGACCTGATGCAGGGGACTCTCGATCTCCTCGTGTTGAGGACGCTGACCGGGGAGGCGCGCCACGGCTACCAGATTGCGCGCGCCATCAAGCGACTGTCGGCGGAAGTGCTCCAGGTGGAGGAGGGCGCCCTGTATCCGGCGCTGCACCGGCTCCGGGCCAAGGGCTGGGTGGAGGCCGAGTGGGGGACCTCCGAGAACAACCGCCGGGCGCGCTTCTACCACCTCACGACCGAAGGACGGACCGCCCTGGAGGCCGAGCGGGAGCACTGGGCCCGCTACGTCGCGGCGGTGGGCCAGGTCCTGGACGCCGAGGAGGCTGGATGATCGGAGGCGAGGGCGAGAGCCGTCGGGCCCGCGAGCGGCGGGAGCTCCAGGAGGAGATGGCGTCGCACATCGCCCACCGGGCCGACGACCTGGAGCGGGAGGGCGTGCCCCGGGCGGAGGCCGAGGCGCGAGCCCGGGCCGAGTTCGGCGACCCGGACCGGATCGGGATGCAGGTGGAGCGGGAGCAGCGGCGGGTCCGGCTGCGGCAACGGATCGGGTCGGCGCTGGACGGGGTTCGGCAGGACCTGGCGTACGCGGGCCGCCAGCTCGCCAGGGCGCCGGGGTTCGCCGCCGTCGCCATGCTCACCCTGGGGCTGGGCCTCGGGGCCGCAGTGACGATCCTGTCGTTCGTCCGGGCCGTGGTCCTGGAGCCCCTTCCGTTCCATCAGCCCGACCGCCTCGTGGAGTTGGAGATGCTCACCCCCGAGGGCGCCGACTTCTCCGTCTCCGAGCCGGCCTTCCTCGAGTGGCGGGATCGGGCCGGGGGATTCGACGACGTGGCCGCCCTTACCGTCCGGGGCGCGACGCTGCGGGAGCCCGGCACTCCCGCTTCGGTGGAGCGCGGCTACGTGAACGCCGGCGGACTGGAGCTCCTGGGGATCGCGCCGACGCTGGGCCGCACCTTCCGCCCCCAGGAGGACCTGCCTGGCCAGGCGGCCCCCGTCGCCATGGTCTCGGAGGCTCTCTGGCGGAGCCGCTTCGGGGGGGATTCCACGGTCCTCGGCAGGTCCCTCCGCATGGACGGGGCCGGATACGAGGTCGTGGGCGTCTTCCCACAGGCCCTGGGGCTCCTGGTCGGGGACGCGCAGGTCGTGACGCCCCTGGGCGCTTCGCCGGGCGTGGATCGGGGAGACCACTACCTGTTCGTCCTGGCCCGCATGGCCCCCGGGGTCGACACGCGGCGCGCCCGGGAGGAGATCGAGGCCGTCGCCGCGTGGCAGAGCGACACCTACGTCGAGGACCGGGGCTGGAGCGCCAAGCTGACGCCGGTGCGGGAGAGCCTCATCGGGCCCACCACGACCCGGGCCGGCTGGGTCCTCCTGGCCGCCGCCGGACTTCTGCTGGTCATGGCCTGCGTCAACGTGTCGAGTCTGCTCCTGGCACGGGCGAGCACCCGGGCCGACGAGATGGGCGTTCGCGCGGCCCTCGGGGCCGGGAGCGCACGGCTGGCACGCCAGCTCCTCACCGAGAGCGGGGTCCTGGCGATGGGCGGGGCCCTTCTGGGACTGGGAGGCGCAGCGTTCGCCCTTCCCGTGGTGCGGCGCATGATGGCGGGTCGGCTGCCCCGGGTGGAGGACGCGGCGGTGGACCCCACGGTCCTGGTCTGGACCCTGGTGGCGGTGGTGTCGGCGACGCTCCTGTTCGGCTCCGCACCCGTCCTCGCGCTGCGGCGTCGGGGTGCCCTGGTGGGACGGACACGGGGGCGCACCCGGTCCGGCACCGGGGTGCGCCGCATCCTCGTCGCCGCACAGGTCGGGACGAGCCTCGTGCTCCTCCTGGGCACCGGACTCCTCGTCCGCTCCTTCCTGTCCCTGTCCCGGGTGGATCCGGGCTTCGAGGCGGACGGAGCGGTGGCGGTCCGACTGCTCATGCCGGACGGAAGCTACGACTGGCGGGAACGAGGGCCCCTCCTGGCGGCCATCGTGGACCGGGTGGAGGAGATCCCCGGCGTGTCGCGGGCAGGCGCGACCAGTGTCGACCCCTTCTCCGGCATGGCGCTGGCGAACTTCGTGGCCCGGGCGGACCGCATCCCGGACCGGGCGTCCGAGTTCCAGCCGGTCCATTGGCGGTCGGTGACCCCGGGGTTCTTCGAGGCCATGGGGATGAGGCTCCGGGCGGGCCGGGCGTTCACGGACGCCGACCTCGGGGACGGCCCCAGTCCCGTGGTCATCGACGAGCGTCTGGCCGGGCGGCTGTGGGAGCGGCCCGAGGACGCCGTGGGTCAGTCCCTGGTGTGGGGAGATCCCGCGGGTTCCCGCCTCCGTGTGACCGGGATCGTCGAGTCGTTCCGGGACGTGGCTCTGGACCGCGAGCCCGAGCCGATGATCTACCGGGCCCACCAGGAGATTCCGTGGGCGGCGATGACGCTCGTGGCCCGGGTGCGCCCCGGGACCACCGGAGTGACGGCGGCGCTGCGAACGGCGATCGCCGATGCGGCGCCCGGGCTGCCCGTACCCGAGGCGCACGCACTGCGGGCGAATCTCGACCGGGCTCTGGCCGAGCCCCGCTTCAATGCCGTTCTCCTGGCCGGTTTCGCGGTGGCCGGGCTCGTCCTGGCGCTGGTGGGGCTCTACGGGCTGACGGCCTTCGAGGTCCGGCAGAGATTCCGGGAGATCGGAATCCGGCTCTCCCTCGGGGCCCGGCCCGGGGAGATCCGCCGACGCATCGTCCGGGAGCGGATGGCGGTGGCCGCCGTGGGCATCGCCGGGGGCGTGGTCGCCAGCCTGCTCCTGTCGGGGCTGCTGGGCGGCCTCCTCTTCGGGGTGGAGCCCACTGACCCGTGGACGTGGGTGGGGGCTCTCGTCGTCCTGATGGGGACGACCGCGCTGGCGGCCTGGATTCCGAGCCGGCGCGCCACGCGCGTGCACCCCAGGGACGTGCTGACCAACGAGTAGGACGGACCGGTTCGGGGGCCTCCCCGATCCGGGTGAGCGGGGCGTGGAGGGCGTCGCCTCAGGGGCCGCCCGCTTCCACGCCGCCCCGCCGGACGAGCCGGATGCGCCCCGGCCCGAAGATCTCCCTGAGCTCGTCCAGCGTCCCGTTGGAGAGGTCCGCACGGAGGGACCGGGACCGGAGCCGCGGGGCGGGCGCACCGTTGTCCGCGCCGACCGTGAGCTCCACAGGCACCGGCCCGGGGTGGGCCGCCAGGACGGCCCGGGCATGGGCGAACTCCTCGGGGCCCCAGTCGCTCCCCAGGGGCAGCTCGATCTGGAGGGCCAGGAGCCCGGTGCTCGGGAGCTCTTCCAGGAGCTGGACCTCGTCCAGGAAGATCGGCGGATCCTCCTCGTCGCGTTCCCGCCCGCTGACCTGACCGCGGATCAGGATCACCGCATCCGAGGTGAGGCGCTCCTTGCAGGCCTGCCACACGTCCTTGAAGGCAAGGACGGTGGCCGTCCCGTGGAAGTCCTCCACGGTGATCTTCCCCCACTCCGAGGCGTCGCGCTTGGAGATCTGGCGGGCCACACCCGTGACCACGCAGGCCAACTCCACCTTCTGGCCGGCGTACTGCTGGAGGGAGCGGGAATTCACGTGGTCGAAGGCCTGTACCACGTCCCGGAACCGGTCCAGCGGGTGCCCCGAGATGTAGAAGCCCAGGGCCTCCTTCTCCCGGGTGAGCCGGTCGGTCTCGTCCCACTCCGGCACCCCGGGCAGCGGGGGGGGCTGACGGACCAGTCCACCCTCGTCCGGTCCTCCGAAGAGGGAGGCCTGCCCCGCCTCCTCCTCGGCCTTCCGCGCCAGGACCTCCTGGTAGGCGGTGTCGAGCCCTGCCAGGAGTTGGGCCCGGTGCCCGAAGGCGTCCAGGGCCCCCGCGGCGATGAGCGCCTCACAGGCGCGCTTGTTCAGCGCCCGGACGTCGATGCGCTCCAGGAAATCGAAGAGGGACTCGAAGGGCCCTTCCTTGCGAGCCTCGAGGATGGACTGGACCGCCGATGAGCCGACCCCCCGGACGGCGCCGAGGCCGAACCGGACCTGGGTGCCGTCGATGGCGGTGAACTTCCAGCCCGACTGGTTCACGTCGGGGGGGAGCACCTCCACGGGGGCGTCCAGGCTCGGCACGAATCGCGGCAGGTCCCGGCACTCGCCGATGTACTTCACCACGTCGTCGGTCTTGTCCAGCACCGACGACAGGAGCCCGGCCATGAACTCGGCGGGGTAGTGGGCCTTTAGCCAGGCGGTGTGGTACGAGAGCAGGGAATAGGCCGCCGAGTGCGACTTGTTGAAGCCGTAGCGACCGAAGGTCTCGATCTGTTCAGCCAGGTCGGCCGCGACCTGCTTGTCCACGCCCCGCTCCACCGAGCGCTCGGTGAACTTCCCGAGCTCCTGGGCGATGAGCTCGGCGTTCTTCTTCCCCACCGCCTTCCGGAGCACGTCCGCTTCACCCAGGGTGAAGCCCGCCAGGACGTTGGCGATCCGCATGACCTGCTCCTGATAGACGATGATCCCGTAGGTGGGATCGAGCGTCTCCCGGAGGTCCTCGTGGGGGAAGGTCACGGCCTCCTGGCCGAGCTTCCGGCGGATGTAGACGTCGGTCATGCCGGCGTCCAGCGGCCCCGGGCGGATCAGGGCGTTGGTGGCCACCAGGTCCTCGAAGCGGTCGCAGCGCATGGACCGGAGCTTCTCGGTGGCCAGGGCCGACTCGAACTGGAAGACGCCGCTGGTCCCGCCCCGGGCGAGCATCTCGTAGACCGCCGGGTCGTCCATGGGGACGTGGTCCATGTCCTCGTAGACCTCGCCGGTCACCGGGTGCTTCAGCGCCCCCACCCGGGCCTTCACCATCTCCACGGCGTCGTGGATCACGGTGAGGGTCTTGAGCCCCAGGAAGTCCATCTTGAGCATGCCCGCCTCTTCGAGGCAGTTCATGTCGTACTGGGTGACGACCATGGCGTCGTCGCCGCCCCCGTTCTTCCCGGTCTGGATGCAGACCGGCACGTACTCGTCCAGGGGTCCGGGGGCGATCACCACGCCGGCCGCGTGGACCGACGAGTGACGGCTCAGCCCCTCCAGGGTCATGGAGTAGTCGAAGAGCTGACGGTGCCGCTCGTCCTGCTTGTAGAGCTG
>DATHRY010000013.1:0-13510 GCA_035464715.1 Longimicrobiales bacterium | reverse complement strand
CTCGGTCCGCGTGGCCCCCACAGGCGAGGGAACGCCGGAGCTGGAGGGGATCGAGCTGCTGAACCTGGTGGCCACCGCGGACGACCTCACCCGCCCCGAGGAACCCGAAGAAGAAGAAGAGGAGACGGAGCGCATGCCCGTTCCGGTCCCACCGACCGGGGCGGACGACGCCGGCCAGGAGGCCGACGTGCCTCCGACCGAGGCGGGGGAGCCCGGTCCCCAGGGGCGCCGGGCGGCCGAGCGGCTGCGGGTCCAGGTCCAGGACGAGCGGCTGTGGACCCCGCTCGACGAGGAGTTCACCCGGGTCTCCGCGGAGCGATTCCTCGAATCGGACCTGGCCTGGCAGCTGGGGTTGTGGCAGGACTCCATGGCGATGGAGGCCGCCAGGGCCGCAGAGGCCACCGACTGGACCTGGACGGACGAGGACGGGGACCGCTGGGGCGTATCGCCGGGAAAGCTGCACCTGGGTTCCATCACCCTCCCGTTCCCCTTCAGCTTCGGGACCAACCCCGGGCGTTTCGACGAGACCCAGATGAGGGCCTACATCGACGGGGAGATCGCCCGGGGCGCGAGCACCTACGTGATCCAGGAGGGCTGGCGGGAACGGGCGGCGGCCATCCGGCGCCGGGCCGACCGGGAGCGCAACGAGGCCCAGGAGGGGAGTCGCGCGGGTCCCCGCCGGATCCGGCCCGACACGACCCGGGTACGACCCCCTCTGCGCTGAGGCCGCCGGAAGGGTTCGGCTGGCCCGGAAGCCCCGGATGGACTAGCTTTTCGACCCGCGCGGCGCCCGGTTTCCCCCGGCGCCGCGCGGCGCATCCCACCCCCGTGTCCCGGATCTGCCCCCGGAGGCCGTGTGAGTTCCGAGCTTGCCCCCCGCTTCGATCCCCGGGCCGTCGAGCCGGAGTTGTACCGGCGTTGGCTCGAGGGAGACTACTTCCACGTGCCGGCGTCCGCCGTCCTCGAGGAGGGCCGGGATCCGTACGTGATCGTCATCCCGCCGCCGAACGTGACGGCGGTCCTGCACATGGGGCACGGGCTGAACAACACGATCCAGGACGTCCTCATCCGCTTCCGCCGGATGCAGGGGCGGGCCGCGGAGTGGCTTCCGGGGACGGATCACGCCGGCATCGCCACGCAGAACGTCGTGGAGCGGCAGCTCGCCGAGGAGGGCAAGACCCGGGACGACCTCGGCCGGGAGGCCTTCGTCGACCGGGTGTGGAGCTTCGTGGAGGAGACGGGCGGCACCATCCTGGACCAGCTCAAGGCCATCGGCTGCTCCTGCGACTGGGAGCGCACGGCCTTCACCCTGGACCCCCACCTGTCCCGGGCGGTTCGGGAGGTCTTCGTCCACCTCTACGAGAAGGACCTGATCTACCGGGGCGAGTACATCATCAACTGGTGTCCCCGGTGCCTCACGGCCCTCTCCAACGAAGAGGCGGAGGGGGAAGAGGTCGAAGGGCGTCTCCATCACCTGCGCTACCCTCTGGCCGAGGAGGCCTGGGAGGCCGCGGAGACGGCCCGAGAGGCCGGGGCCGAGGCGCTGGGACGGTTCGAGGACGGGGGCTGGTACCTCACCGTCTCCACCACCCGGCCCGAGACCATGCTCGGCGACACGGCGGTGGCGGTCCATCCCGACGACGAGCGGTACCGTGCCCTGGTGGGTGCCGACGTGGAGCTGCCCCTGTCCGGGCGCCGCATCCCGGTGGTGGCCGACGCCTACGTGGATCCGGAGTTCGGGACGGGGATGGTGAAGCTCACCCCTGCCCACGACCCCAACGACTTCGAGATCGCCCAGCGGACCGGGGCCGAGATCCTGAACGTCATGACGGATCGGGCCTCCATGAACGACGAGGTGCCGGAGGCGTTCCGCGGCCTGGACCGCTTCGACGCCCGCAAGGCGGTCCTCGACGCCCTGGGCGCGCAGGGCCTGGTGGCGGGTGAGGACCCACACGTCCACAACGTGCCGCGCTGCTACCGCTGCGGGACGGTGGTGGAGCCGCGGCTCTCGCTTCAGTGGTTCGTGCGCATGGCTCCACTGGCCGCGCCGGCCCTGGCCGCGTCCAAGGACGGCTCCCTGGGCTTCACGCCGGCTCGCCACAAGAAGGTCTACGAGCACTGGCTGGAGAACATCCGGGACTGGTGCATCTCCCGGCAGCTCTGGTGGGGGCACCGCATTCCGGTCTGGTATTGTGACGGCTGCGGCGAGATGCACGTCCTGCGGGAGGATCCCGAGGCGTGTCCCGGGTGCGGAGGGGAGCTGCGTCAGGACGAGGACGTCCTGGACACCTGGTTCTCGTCCCAGCTCTGGCCCCTCAGCCCCTTCGGCTGGCCCGACGAGACGGACGACCTGAAGGCCTTCTTCCCGGGCCACACCATGTGCACGGCCCCGGAGATCCTCTTCTTCTGGGTCGCCCGCATGGTGATGATGGGGCTCGAGCTCAAGGGCGAGCTTCCCTTCACCGAGGTGTTCCTCCACGGGACCGTCAGGGACGCGAAGGGTCGCAAGATGTCCAAGTCCCTGGGGAACGGGATCGACCCTTTGCATGTCGTGGAGGCGTACGGCGCCGACGCCATGCGCTACACCCTCATCTCGGCCTGCGCCATCGGCACCGACATCCAGCTCGACCACGAGGACATCGAGTCCTCGTTCGCGGTGGGCCGGAACTTCGCGAACAAGGTCTGGAACGTGGGGCGCTTCACCCTCATGAGCCTCGGCGACGAGCCGGTGCCTTCGGTGGCGTCCGTGGCGGGGGATCTGGACGTCGCCGACCGCTGGATCCTGGACCGGCTGGACCGGACCGTCGAGGCGATGACCGACGGGATGGAGCGGTTCCGTCTGCACGAGGTGGCCGAGCAGGGCTACCACTTCTTCTGGGGCGACCTGGCGGACTGGTACCTCGAGGTGGTGAAGCCGCGCCTGGCGGGGGAGGCCGGAGACGCCAGTCGCGCGGCCGCCCGAGCCACCCTCGTGGAGGTGCTGGACACCGTCCTGCGGCTCCTGCACCCGGTGATGCCCTTCGTCACCACCGCCCTTTGGGATCGGCTCCCGTGGCCCGAGGGGGCCGGAGAGCGCCCCCGGGAGCTCCTGGTGGCGCCCTGGCCCCGGGCCTCAGGGCACGGCGACGCCGGGTCCGCCGATCGATTCGCGGCCTTCCAGGAGCTGGTCACCACCGTCCGGAGCCTCCGGAAGGAGTACGGAGTGGGGGAGGGGGCCAAGGTCGATCTCCACCTGGAGTCGTCGGATCCGGGGATCCGGGAGACGGTGTCGGCCCTGCTGCCCCAGCTGCAAAGGCTGGCGCGGGTCGAAGATCTCCGCTGGGCGCCCTCGGAAGGGGCCGTGGGGGCTTCGGCCGTTCTCCAGAGCGGGCCCGGCGTCTTCATCCCCCTGGAGGGAGTGGTGGACCTGGAACGGGAGCGGGCGCGACTCCGGGACGAGGTGGCGCGCGTCGAAGGGCTCCTCGGAGGGGCCCGACGGAAGCTCGAGAACGAGAACTTCGTGAGCCGGGCGCCCGATGAGGTGGTGGAGAAGGAACGGGACAAGGCCCGCAGCCTCGACGCCCAGCTCCTGGGGCTCCGGGAGAAGCTCTCGCTCTTCCAGGGCGGGGAATGACTCGCCGGGGGATCGCCGGTCGACTCACGGCCCTGGCCCTCGGGGCCGTGGCCCTCTCCTGCGCCCGCCAGGGATCGCCTCCTGGTGGCCCCGAGGATCGGGTACCCCCCGTCGTCGTTTCCGTGGAGCCCGACACCTTCGCCGTGGTCGATGCGGGCGTCGACGAGATCAAGGTCCGCTTCAACGAGCGGATCAGTGAGCAGGCCGCCGGTGGGCGCCTGGCCGGGGCCGTGGAGATCTCCCCCGAGGTCCCGGATCTGGAGGTGACCCACGACCGGCGCGGGCTCACGATCAAGGTGCCCGGTGGCCTCCGCCCCGATCTGACCTACCGGGTCAGGATCACCACGGGGATCCGGGACATGTTCGGGAACCCCATGGTGGTCCCCTTCGAATGGATGTTCTCCACCGGGGGTGAGTTCACCCGGAACGCCGTCGTCGGACAGGTCTGGGACCGGGCCACCGGGGAGCTTCTCCAGGACGTCCGGGTGGTGCTGGAGCCGTTGGAGCGGGGACCGGGGCCCGACTCGCTCCTGTACGCCTCCCGCTCGGCCCAGGATGGGCTGTTCGCCCTCCGGAGCGTGCCGCCGGAGGGCTTCCGCGTCCTGGCGTTCCGGGACGTCAACGGCAATCGGCAGCTCGGGCCCTCCGAGCCCTTCGGCGAGACCGAGATCACGACCCTCGGGGCCGCCGACACGGTCTTTCTGTCGATCCCGCTCCTGGTCGCCGACACCACGGCGGCTGTGCTGGCCCAGTACGAGATCGAGGATTCCGTCACCGTCCGGCTCGTCTTCGACGACTACCTGGACCCGACGGTGCCGGTGGACGGCCTGCAGGTCACCCTGGGTCCCGTCCCGCCGGACTCGGCGGGGGTCCAGCCGCCCACACCCGACGGTCCGTTGCCGAACGTCTCGCGTATCCTCCACGAGGGAGCCTGGGAGACCTATAGGGATTCCGTACGGGCGGCTCAGGACTCCCTCCGCGCCCTGGAGCGACAGGCCCTGGCCGACAGCCTGGCCCGGGCGGACACGCTGGCCGCGGACTCGCTGGGGGCCGATTCGGCGGCGGTTCCAGCCGCTCCGGTACGGCCCGCCGGGCCGCCTGCCGGGCTCCCGGGCAGGCCCCAGGCCGGTCCGGCCCCGGCCGTGCTCCCCGACGGCTCTCCGGTTCCCGCGCAATCGATCGTCCTCCTCCTGGACGGGGCCCTGCCGGCAGAAATCCCGGTCCGGGTGGAGGTTCGGGGCGCAACGAACCTGAACGGCCTCGGGGGCGGCGGCGGGACGGTGGACGTCATCTGGACCCCCGAGCCGCCGGACACCCTGCCGCTGGACAGCCTCCCGCTCGACACGCTGCCGCCGGACACCGGCGGGGTCGTCCTGGACACGATGAGCTCCGCCGGGCCCGGTTCGGCGGATCGCGAACCGTACCTCCTGCCCGGGCTCCGGAGCCGGTCGTGACCGACCCCCGGGCCCGCATCCCGGCCATCGACCGCCTGCTGGAGACACCCGAGGGCGGCCGACTCCTGGAGCGCCATCCCCGGGATCGGGTCGTGGAGGCCCTCCGTGCGGCCGTGGAGGCGGTCCGGGAGCGGATCGCGACGAACGATCCGCTGCTCGATCTCGCGGATCCCAGGCCCTACCTGGCCTTCGCCGGTGCCTGGCTGGCGCGGGACGCCCGCCCGTCGCTCCGTCCGGTGATCAATGCCACGGGGGTGGTCCTCCACACCAACCTGGGCCGGGCACCCCTGGCCGCCGAGGCTCGGGACGCCATGGCCGCGGCGGGGGTGGGGCACGTCAACCTGGAGTACGACCTCGTCGCGGGGGAGCGGGGGTCCCGGTACGACCACTGTACCGGACTGCTGAGGGAGCTGACCGGGGCCGAGGATGCGCTGGTCGTGAACAACTGCGCCGCCGCTCTTGTCCTGGCCGTCACCGCCCTGGGCCGGGGTCGGGACGTGGTGGTGAGCCGGGGGGAGCTGGTGGAGATCGGTGGCGGCTTCCGGATTCCCGACGTGCTCCGTGGCGCCGGCGCCCGGCTCCGGGAGGTCGGGTCCACCAATCGCACCCGGCTCGAGGACTACGAGGCCGCGCTGCGGGCCGGGGGGGTGGGGGCCATCCTCAAGGTCCACCGCTCCAATTTCCGCGTCGAAGGGTTCACCGAGGACGTGGGACTCGAGGAGCTCGCGGAGCTGGGCCGGGCCCGAGGGGTGCCGGTGGTCCACGACCTGGGCTCCGGACTCCTGATGGACCCCGACCGGCTCGGCCTGCCCCCGGAGCCTCGACCCGTCGAGTCGATCCGCTCGGGGACCGCCGTGGTGTGCTTTTCCGGGGACAAGCTGCTGGGAGGGCCCCAGGCGGGACTGCTGGTGGGTTTGGTAGAAGTCGTGTCCCGCCTCCGTCGGGAGCCCCTGTGCCGCGCACTCCGGGTGGACAAGAGCACACTGGCGGGTCTGGAAGCCACGCTCCGGCTCTACCGGGACCCCGAAGCCGCCCTCCGCCGGATTCCGGTCCTCGCCCGGCTGGCTGTCTCGCCGGAGTCCCTGGAGGCACGCTGCCGGGCCCTGGCCGGGCGGCTGGCGGGGCCCCTGGCCGAGGTCGGCGCGGCGGTGGAGGTCCGTCCGGATGAAGGTCGCGTGGGGGGTGGGACGTACCCAGGGCTCACGCTGCCGTCGTGGACGGTCCGGATCACCCCTTCGGACGGGGATCCGACCGGGCTGGCCCGGCGGCTGCGGAGCGGGAACCTCCCGGTGGTCGGACGGATTGTGGAGGGTGGATGGGCGGCGGACCTCCGGGCCGTCGCCGAGGAGGAGGAGGAGGAGATCCTGGAACGACGGATCCTCGAGGCGGTGGAGAGGTGAGGGCGGCGGGCCGCCATGGCGCGTTGACCCACTCCTGCGCCTCGGGTAGCTTGCCCGATCCTCACGGGGACCGGGGGAACACCTCCGGCAACGAACGAGTACCAGACCACCCACGCGAGACCCATCGGTCGGCGAGGTGATGCGAACATGGTGACACTGACTGAAACGGCTGTCGGCAAGGTCCAGGAGTTCATGGCCGAGCATGCGGCACCGGAGGCCCGTTCCGGGCTTCGGGTCGCCGTTCTGCCGGGCGGGTGTTCGGGCTTCCAGTACGGCCTGAACATCGAGGACACGCCTGAGTCCGACGACGAGATCTACGAGCTCTCGGGGATCCGCGTCTTCGTGGATCCGTTCTCCGCCCAGTACCTCGAAGGGGTGGAGATCGACTACGTCTCCAGCATGATGGGGTCGGGATTCGCCTTCAGGAATCCCAACGCCGCAGGCGGCTGTGGATGTGGTTCTTCGTTCACGATCTGAGCGGCGCAGACTGATCGTCGCACGGTGGACCCGCGGGGGCTCCCTGCGGGTCCGCAGTGTATCTGCCCGATCCGGATCCTGTCCCCCGAATCGAACATGACACCCAGCACGCTGGAGACCCTGGCGACTTCGTTGGAGTACGCCGCCCTCCCGTCGCAGGAGCTCGTCGAACGCATCCGGCGTCGGAAGCAGGAGCTCAACGCGGTCGTTCTCGGCCACAACTACCAGCGGGTGGAGATCCAGGAGGTGAGTGACTACCTGGGCGACTCCCTGGGGCTGTCCCAGGAGGCCGCGGACACCGACGCCGACGTGATCGTCTTCTGCGGCGTCCACTTCATGGCGGAGACCGCCAAGGTCCTTTCGCCGGACAAGCGGGTCCTCATGCCCGACCTCCGGGCCGGCTGCCCCATGGCCGATTTCGTCACCGGGGAGGCCCTCCGGAATCTGAAGGCCAAGCATCCCGATGCGGCGGTGGTGGCCTACGTGAACTCCACCGCCGAAGTGAAGGCGTTGTCGGACGTCTGTTGCACCTCCAGCAACGCCGTGGCCGTGGTGGAGTCCATCCCCTGGGACCGGCCCATCATCTTCGTCCCCGATCGCAACCTCGCGGCCTACGTCGAGGAGAAGACCGGCCGGGACAACATCATCTCCTGGGACGGCTACTGCTACGTCCACGACGACATGGTCCTGCAGGAGCTGGACCGGGTCCGTGCGCGGCACCCGGAGGCCCGTGTGGTCGTCCACCCCGAAGCCCGCAAGGAGCTTCTGGACGCCGCGGACTTCGTGACGTCCACCGCCGGGATGGTGGACCTGGCCGAGGAGCACGACGCGCTGATCTTCGGCACCGAGCGGGGCCTGGTGGACCGCATGAAGCAGCGTTTCCCGGAGAAGACGTTCATTCCGCTCTCGGGGGCCGCGATCTGCGGCAACATGAAGATGAACACCCTCTCGAAGCTCGCCTGGTGCCTCGACCACGAGCAGCACGAGGTGGTCCTGGACGAGGAGATCCGGACGGGAGCGGAGCGGTCGCTCCGGCGCATGCTGGACCTCTCGGGCGGGTGGCGCCCGCCCACCGACGAGGAGGCGGAGCTCGAAGCCGCCGGCGTGCGCCCCCGGGGTTGCGGGTGCGCCTGACGAGGGGCGGGATCGGCCCCTGTCGCTCGGCCCTCCGGACGTGATCCTTCGGCGGTTCGAGGGCGGCCCCTTCCAGGAGAACGGCTACCTGGTGGTCTGCCCGGACACCGGTGAGGCCGCGGCGGTGGATCCCGGTGGAGGTACTCCACTCATGGTCGAGGCGCTGGAATCCCACGGCTGGACGCTGTCGAAGATCCTCCTCACCCACGCCCACATCGATCACGTGGACGGGATCCCGTTGCTCCGGCGGCTCGTCCCGGACGTGCCCATCCATCTGCATCCGTCCGATCGGCCGCTGTACGACGCCGCGCCGTCTCAGGCGGCCATGTTCGGGCTGCCCCCGGTGGTGCTCCCGCCGGTGGACGTCGACCTCGTGCCGGGAGTGGCGGTCCGGGTCGGCGAAGTGGAGCTCGACGTCGATTTCGCACCGGGCCATGCCCCCGGCCACGTGATCCTCGGCCACGCCGGGACGGCGTCGGTCCTGGTGGGAGACGTGGTGTTCCGGGGGTCCATCGGCCGCACGGATCTGCCCGGCGGCGACACCGCCACACTGATGGCCTCGATCCGGGACCGGATCCTGCCCCTGCCCGACGGGACCCGACTGTTCCCGGGACACGGGCCCGAGACCACGGTGGAGCTAGAGCGCCGCACCAACCCCTTCCTTCTGGAGCTCCAGCGGAGATGACCGATTCTGGCACCCTCCGTGCCGCGGTCTTCGCCAGCGGCTCCGGGAGCAACTTCCAGGCGCTCCTGGACGCGGAGCGGGAGGGAGGCTCGGGCCACCCCTGGCGGACCGTCCTGCTGGTCAGCGATCGGGACAGCGCCGGTGCGCTGGGCCGGGCCGAGGCGGCCGGCGTGGACCGGCGGGTCGTGCCGTTCTCCGGTCGGGAGGTCGGGGACGTGGCGGACGAGATCCTGTCGGCCCTGATCGAGGCGGAGGTGGACGTCCTCTTCCTGGCCGGCTATCTACGGCTCGTTCCCGCCCCGGTGGTGGAGCGTTTCCGGGGGCGCATCCTCAACATCCATCCGGCCCTGCTTCCGGCCTTCGGGGGCAAGGGCATGTGGGGCCGCCACGTCCACGAGGCGGTCCTGGCGGCGGGATGCAGGGTGACGGGGCCCACGGTCCACGTGGTGGACGAGGTCTACGACCGGGGCCTCATCCTGGCCCAGTGGCCCGTCCCGGTCCGGAACGACGACACGCCGGAGAGCCTCGCGGCGAGGGTCCTGGCGGCGGAGCATCGCCTCTATCCCCGGGTCGCGGCCCATCTGTGCCGCTCGCTTCTGGCCGGGGAACCGGTGCGGCCGATGGACCTGGCCGGGGGATCCTTCACCCTCGACCAGGGTCGACGTCCTCCCCGGGACGATTCTTGAACTTCAACGCAGCACGAGGTCACACCACATGGCGGGCAAGCGGGCACTCCTGAGCGTCTCCGACAAGACGGGCATCGCGGACTTCGGACGGGAGCTGGTGTCCCGGGGGTGGACGCTGTTGTCCACCGGGGGGACGGCCCGGACGCTCCGGGAGGCGGGTCTCGATGTGACGGACGTGGCGGAGGTCACCGGCCACCCCGAGATGATGGACGGGCGTGTGAAGACGCTCCATCCGGCAGTGCATGCGGGCATTCTCGCCCGACGGGACGAGCCCGCGGACCTGCAGGCCCTCCGGGAGCACGGCTACGAGACCATCGACCTCCTGGCGGTGAACCTCTACCCCTTCCGGGAGACCGTCACCCGGGAGGCGGTGACGCTGGGCGAGGCCATGGCCAAGGTGGACATCGGCGGACCCACCATGATCCGGGCTGCCGCGAAGAACCACACCGGTGTCTGGGTGGTGGTGGACCCGGCGGACTACGGACGCGTCCTGGAGACGCTGGATGGGACCGGGGGTGAGTTCGAGGTGCGGCAGCACCTCGCGGCCAAGGTGTTCCGCCACGTCGCCGAGTACGATGCCGCGGTCGCGTCGTTCCTGGAGACCGGAACCGGCGGCCGCCCGTTCGTGGTGACGGCGTCCCCGGTCCAGACCCTGCGCTACGGCGAGAACCCGGACCAGGAGGCCTCCTTCTATCGCCTCGGATCCGAGGCGTGCGGTGTGGCGGCCCTGACCCAGCTGCATGGCAAGGAACTGTCGTACAACAACATCCTCGACCTCGACGGCGCCCTCCTCAGCCTCGCGCCCTTCGCCTTCGCGCCGCGCCCCACCGTGTGCATCGTCAAGCACACCACGCCCTGCGGCCTCGCCGTCGCGGAGACCCTCGTGGAGGCCTTCGAGCGGGCCCGGGCCACGGACCCCGTAAGCAGCTTCGGCTCGGTCATCGCCCTGAACCGTCGCGTGGATCGCGTCACGGCGGAGGCCATGACGACGCTCTTCATCGAGTGCATCGTTGCGCCGGGCTTCGACGATGCCGCCATGGAGGTCCTGACGGGGAAGAAGAACCTGCGGCTCCTGGTCGCGCCGGCGCGGCGCGCTCCGGTGGACGGTGAGCCCGAGAGCGAGTGGTGGACGGGCGCCTCGCCGGCGGTGAAGGGGACGGCGCGTTTCCTCGCCGCCCACTCCCTCGAGCCCCGGCCCGAGAGCTTCCGGAGCGTCTCCGGCGGCGTCCTGGTGCAGACCCCCCCGAGGCCGCCCTTCTACACCGGGGAGGTCCCCGACTGGACCGTGGCCACGGAGCGGACACCCACGGACCGGGAGTGGCAGGACCTGGCGTTCGCCTGGGGCGCCGTCTTCGGGGTGAAGTCGAATGCCATCCTCCTCGCGGGAGACGGACGCACGCTGGGGATCGGCGCAGGCCAGATGAGCCGTGTGGACGCCTCCCGGATCGCCGTGCAGAAGGCCGGAGACGCGGGCCTGGAGCTGACCGGGTCGGTCCTGGCGTCGGACGCGTTCTTCCCCTTCCGGGACGGCGTGGACGCCGCGGCGGAGGCTGGGGTCCGGGCCATCGTGCAGCCCGGCGGCTCGATCCGGGACGAAGAGGTGGTGGCCGCGGCCGACGAGCACGGCATCGCCATGGTCTTCACCGGTCGGCGGCTCTTCCGGCACTGAGGACCGGGCGGTAGGAGCGGGGGCGGCGGGGTGACCGGAAGAGCGTGAGGACGGCCGGTTCAGCCCGCAGCCTCCCCGATTCGTGGCCCTCGATGGCCCCGCATGGCGTCTCCCGGGCCGAGGCCTGCATCCCTTGCGTCTGGGAGGGCGGGAGGCTGTTATCATCCGGCGTGGATCCCGGCGGCCCGGCCCGGCGGGGTTCCGACAGGAGGGGTGGCAGAGCGGCTCAATGCACCGGTCTTGAAAACCGGCGTCCGAAAGGACTCGTGGGTTCGAATCCCACCCCCTCCGTTTCCTTTTAGCACAAGGACTTACGACGCACCAAGGCCCCGCCTCCGGAACCTCGGGGACGGGGCCTGCGCCATTTCCCGCGCCAGTTTCAGCCGGTCCGGCTCGACTTCTCCGGCTCGACGAGTTGGCGGAGGTGCTTCCGCGTGAGGTGCGTGTAGTGGGCCGTGACCTTCGGGTCCGCGTGCCCTACGGCCTCGCCGGCAAGCTCCGCCCCGTGCCCCTCCGCGATCCAGTTCGTCACCTGGCGGTGCCTCAGGTCGTGGAGCCGCGTCTCCTCGACCCCGAGCACCTCCCGGACGCGGTCCCACTGGCGACGGAAGGGCGTCGTAATCCGCGATCCGGCCCCCGCTGACCCCCGGCCTTCCGGATGGTGGAAGACCCACCTGGACGGGCTTCCGTCGTACTGAGCGAAACGTACGATGAGGACTTCGACCATCCCTCCCGCCGTCGTCGCCGGGCTCAAGCACTTGGAGCGGAAGCTCAGTCGCGAGGACCCGACCCTGGGTGACGCCTTCCGGATCCTGGCCGCGCCGCCCGTCGATCTGGATGACCTGGACGACGCCTTCGCGGTGCTGGAGTAGGAGGAGATGCTCGCGCTCCGATCGATCCTCGCCGGAGAAGCATCCGGCGCGGCGGAGCGAGGCGAGGAGGCGCGATCCGCCATCTTGCGCGCATGGGCGGGGCCCCGTCTATTGCCTTTCATGGACAGGGTTGGTCAGTCACCCACCATCAAGGTCAGCCTCATGTGCAGGCCACGGATCTTGCGACCTTCGGGGTTCCTCCTCGCGGTGCTTTTGGCCGCCTGCGGCGCTGAGCACCCCACCGCTCCCGGGCTCGCCGTGGGTCCGCCTGCCGCAACCGTTTCCGCCGCGTCTACCACTGAGGACGCCAGTGGGACAGCGGAGGCGCTGCTCGACGACCCGTTTCTGGCTGTCCTGGTCAGCTCCCTCAGCCAGCCCGCTGCATCGGCTGCGATCCTGGATGCGCTCGAAGCCGTTCGGCGGGCACTGACGCTCGGGCAGACTGATGCGACGTTGCGTCGCCTCGAGGACGCCTACGCGGCCCTCGCCGCCTATGCCGAGGCGATTCCCGACAACGACGACGACGTTCTCCACCTCGACACCATCGAGTTGTTCCTCGATGAGATCGAGGCCGTTATCGAACCGGAGGGTTCCACCCCGAAGAATGGTCGCAAGCCGAGGACGAACTGATCGATCGGTTTCCGGCCCAAGCCCACGGAGGAGCAATGAGCGTCCCATCACGGCACACTCTGACCACGGTGGCCGTCGCAGCATGTGCGCTTTCCCTGTACGCGGGCGTGACCCCGGACGAGGCCGCGGGCCAGACCGTTCTAAGGGCCTGCTATGTGCCCAATACGGGTGTCGTCTATCGGGTCGGAGCAGAGGACACGCCGGACGAATGCCGGAGCGATCGTCACGTGGAGTTCAGCTGGACGGACGGAGCCGCAGCGGACCACGGGACCTTGAGCGGATTGGAGGACGACGACCACCCCCAATATCTGCAAGCCGGCGAAGTGCCCTCGGCCTGGGCCGGTGTCGAGTACGTGAGCTCACAGCCGTCCTTCGGAGTCGGCGCTAACGCGAGCATCAGCATCGGGACCTCTGCGACTTGTCCACAAGGGAAGATCGTGATCAACGGTGGGTACTCCATCGCCAGCCCAAATGACCTCGAGGTTACCCTCAAGGCCAACGGCCCGTCGAGTGAGCGCCAGTGGTCCGTGACATTTCTCGTCCGGAACCCCCGGGACGAAGCCGTGTTTCCCATCCCGCTCCAGGTGTCCGCCCTCTGCGTGAATGGCCCCTCGGGGGCCTGACTCCAATCGGAGGCGCGGCGCCCTGATGCCGCTCTCACGGGCCCACCGTGGGTGAACACGGGGCCCTCGTACCCACCTTCGCTCCGGTCGGCGGGGCGCGAGCGCCCCGCGTCCGTGCTGTTGATCGACGACCGCCCCGCACCCCTTCTCCCGGGCCACCCGCGCCCCGGACCCCCGATGCGCCTCCGGCCGGCGCGCGACGGGGTTGCGGAGGGCGGACCCCGGTTCAGATTCAGGTATGAAGACTCGAACCGACACGAGTCCGGA
>DATHRY010000012.1:0-28132 GCA_035464715.1 Longimicrobiales bacterium | reverse complement strand
AGCCGCATCGCCACGGGAGGGGTCTACAACGTCACCTACGGCCTCGACGGCCTCTTCCGCGTGTGGGGCGACGAGTACCTGACGGTGAAGTGGCTGCAGACCTTCCAGGGCGGCGACGAGATCCGGGACGCCGCACCCACGGGCTTCGACGCGGGGCGGATCCTGGTGGACTGGACCCGCCGGCGCCAGGAGGGGCTGAACTACCAGAACGCCCTGGTCTGGTCCGGGGCCGGCTATCGGCCCGAGATGGGCTTCGAGCCCCGGGAGGACTTCACGCGTCTGCAGAGCGACTGGAACTACAACTGGAGACCGGGCGAGGAGTCGGCGTTCCGGCGGATCTGGCTGGGCTTCGCGTCCATGGGGTATCAGCGTCACTTCGACGACGAGGTGGAGACGGTCACCCTGAACCCCTTCCTGCAGCTCGAGACCAAGCCCGGGACCACCGTCAAGGTGTCCACGAAGACCAGCTACGAGGACGTCCTGGAGGCCTTCGACCTCTCGGACGACGCCATGGTCCCGGCGGGACGGTACTGGTTCACAGAGGGCGCCCTGGAGTTCAACGCACCGCGGGGTTGGACGATCCGCCCCAACGTGACCGCGACCGCGGGGCAGTTCTTCGACGGCACCCGGGTGGGCCTGGAGACCAGCTTCAACTGGCCCATGAGCCGCTACGTGGAGCTCCAGGGAGGCTGGGAGTGGAACCGCATCGAGTTCGGCGACCGGGACCAGCGGTTCACGGCGCACCTCCTGCGGCTGTCGGCCCGCATGGCGGCGAACACCAGATTCTCCGCCAACCCCTTCCTGCAGTACAACACCCTCGCGGACCAGCTCTCCGCCAACGTCCGCTTCCGCTACCAGTTCCGGGAAGGCCAGGATCTCTGGCTGGTCTGGAACGAGGGGCTGAACATGGAGCGGGAGGTCCTGGGGGTGCCCAGGCTGCCCCTGGAGAACGCCCGTACCCTGACGGTGAAGTACACCCACACCTTCATCTTCTGAGGCCGTAGCGGACGCGGATGCCGGCGGCCCGATCGGTCCCGCGGGGCCGGGCCCAACCCGGCCCCGCGCCGGACTCGGGGGGCGACCTCCCGGACCGCGAGCCGCCCCCGACCCTCAGGCCGCCGTCCCCTCGCCCTCGTCCCGGATCCGGTAGCGGAGCCGGGCGGCGATCCCGCCGGCCTCTTCCTGGAGGCGCCCACCGGCGCTCCCTCCGACCTCCACCACCCGGGCGCCCTGGGCGAACGCCGTCCCCACGCACCGGTCGGCGAAGTCCGGGTTGTCCCAGACGAAGTCCCGGGACAGGAGGAGGGTGTCCACCCGCATCTCCTGGAGGGCCTGGGCGGTGTCCTCCGAGCCGTGGCAGCCGTTCCCGCCGGACCGGGACGCGTCCAGCACCTCGGCCACGAGACCGTCCTGCCGGGCCGCGGTGAACTCCGAAGCGATCTGGCGGACCGCCTCCTTCAGCTCGTTCGGCGTCATCCGCAGGTGCAGCGAGGTCCGCTCGGTGGTCCGGTCCTGCAGGCGCTTCGGGAGCATCTGGGCGAGCATACCCACCGTCTCGGGCGTGCCGCCCAGGACGAGGAGGCCGTCGTCGGCGACCCGACCGTCGAGATCCGCCGCCAGGCCCTTCAGCATGCGATCGGTGCTCTCCTCCAGCACCCGCTGCGCCTGGTCCGTGGAGGTCTCCCCGCGGACACCCGTGTTCCGGCCCGGCGCCTTCCGCACCCCCACGTCCGACAGGTCGCCCAGGTCCGTGTCGGCCCGGATCTCCTCCTCCTCCTCGGTGATCTCGGACTGTCGATACGTGAAGAGCCGGACGTGGACCTTGTCCACCAGCGCGATGGTGATGGGCCGCTGCTGCTTGAGGGCCCGGATGTAGGGCGCCGCCCGCAGGCCGTCCTCCCACCGGACCAGCGTCCGGGTGGAGATGGGGAGGCGCTCCACGTAGGCCAGCTCGTCGGCGGTGGCGAAGGCCACCAGTCCCCGACCCGCCAGGAACCCCGTCTCCGCGCTGCGAAGCTCCCGTTCGATGTGGGACCAGGCCCGCTGGAAGTCCTCTTCCTGGCCGTTGAGGGAGCGTGCGACCCGGCCGACCTCTCCTTCGAGCGTGGTCCGCCAGGCGCCCCGATCCGCCGGATCGGTCTGGTCCGCGTCGAGATACACGCTGAGGACCTTCTTTCCCTGGAGGTTGCGGTAGAGGTCGACCAGCTCGGCTTGAGTCAACATGTGTGTCTCCGGATAAGACAGCAGGATAGGAGCAGCCCTTCATACCTCCGAGGACCGGGGGCGTTTCCTCCCGGCCCTGGATGCAAGGGGTGATACCCGCGAACCGGGCGCCGGATCGCGTCCGACCCGAAGCCGTCCCTACCCCGGCCAGCCCTCCTGGGGCATGCGGGGCATCAGGCGGACGGCGTTCTCGAAGTAGACCTTGCGGAGGACCTCGTCCGGCAGATCGATCCCGTAGAGCTTCCAGTACGCGTGGTAGTCCCGGTAGTAGTCGAAGTGATCATCGGCGGTCTCCAGGACGCGCCAGTAGTACGGATACTCCCCCGGCTGGAACGAGTCCTTGCCGAAGAGGATCCGATCCTGGTAGCGCACGAAGAAGTCGTGGGCGCCCCGGGGCTGCCGACCGATGTCGTACAGCACGGCTCCGATCTCCGTGTAGACGTTGGGGAGCTCGTCCATCAGACGGCCCAGCCGGCCCAGGTCGTTGGCGTGCCAGCCCATGTGGGCGGTGACGAAGATGGTGTTGGGGTGTCTGCGGAAGAGGTTGTCCCGCTCCTCCATGAGCTGCTCGAAGGAGGGGTACTCGTCGGCGGGGTAGAGCCGGTTCGGGAACAGGGCCAGCTCGAGCCAGCGCTCGTTGGTGTAGTCGAGCTCCTCGAAGAACTCCGACGGGTCCGCCGTGTGGATGAAGACCGGGAGCTCCAGGCGTCCCGCCGCCTCCCACACCGGATCGAGGTCCGGATCGTCGATCCGGAGCCGGGTCCCATCGGCCTTGCGGTAGGACAGGCCCAGCCCCTTCGAGATCTCCCCGATGGCCACGGCACCTGCGGCCGCATCGGCCTCGAGCTGGGCCACCGCCCGCTCGGCCCACCCCGGGCCCACGCCGCGGAAATCGATGCCCGTCATGACCCGGACCCGGTCCCGCATGGTCGGGGACGCCGCGATGGCCGCGAGCGTCGAGCGGAGCTCGTCGCCCGACACGTTGTTGGCCGCGATCATCACTCCGACATTGAGGGCGTCCATCGCCTCGCCCAGCGCTGCGAGGCCCTCGGGGGAGGCGAACCCCCGGGGATGCCCGTGGAAGTCCACGGCGGGAAAGCGGGCCCGTGAAACCGGGTGCTCTTCGGTGACCAGGGTGGATTCGGGCCGGTAGTCCAGGATGCTGGGCGGCGCGAACTCGGGTGCCATGCAGCGACCCGGGCGGATCTCGGTCATCCCCGCGGGGCAGGCCTCACCAGGCTGGATCATGACTTGATTCCCCCCACCTCCCTGGGCGGCGAGGGGGGAGACGAGCGCGGCGGAGATCAGGAGAGCGGCTGCGGCCACCGGGGTTCGGTCCATGGAGTCCTCGTGTCTTTCGGTCGGGGCGGGGGTGGGCCCGGGCAGGGCTCGAGGCCCAGCCACCCCACCCGGCGCCCCATGGTACCCGAAGGAGCCCGTTCGTGCCTCCCCCGCCCCACCACCGGGTGTGCTGCAGGCAACGGCCGCTCCCCGACCCGGCCCTGAGGGGCTCCCCGGAGGCGGATGACCGGGTCGGCCCCGGTCACCCGTCCCGGCCACCCCGCCGGCTTCACCCCTCGCCCGGCGTCAGACCCGGCGGGTCCTCGCCTCGTCGTGCACGCCGGTGCCCTTCAGGATGTCCTCCATGAGGCACCACTTCGTGAAGGAGGACTGGATCAGGTTCACGCCGACGAAGGCGGTGAAGAGGAAGGCCCAGGGGGTCACCCACCACCCGACGGCCAGCGAGGCCAGGATGAAGGTGCCTGCGATGAGACGGATCTTGTGATCGAGCGACATGTTTCGGCTCCGGAAGGTGTCGATGCGTGAGGCGGTCCGGACGGGCCGGACCGCCGGGAAAGCGGGAGGGTCGAGGGTCACCGTGCGAGAGTGGCCCGGGTCAGACGTCGGTGGGCGAGCCGCCGGAGTCGGCCATGGCCTCGACCCCCAGCTGGATCGCGTGGATGGGGTGCTTCAATCCCCCGCTGCCCCGGCAGAGACGGACGCCGCTCAGCAGCCCGGCGCTCTGGTCCTCGGGCACGAGGCTGAAGGCCATGCGGGAGCGGAACGGAGCGGTGTCCCCGTACCAGCCGGCCATCCCCTTCCCGAACCCCTCCAGGTTCAGCCGCGAGTGACTCAGCACGCCGTGGTCCTCCAGGAGGCGGGCCACGCACGCCTCGTCGTCCTCCAGATACAGCAGCACGATCAGTTTCATCGTCGTCGTCCTCGGGGTCAGGGAGCGGGAACGGCCGGGGCGGCGTCGGCATCGAGAGTCCCGGCGCGGGCGGCCGCCCCGCGGCGCATCAGGAAGTAGATGCCGGGCACCACCACCAGGGTCAGCACGGTGGAGGCCAGGGCCCCGGCGATCAGGGCCACGGCCAGGCCCTGGAAGATCGGGTCGAACAGGATCACCACCGCCCCGATGACCACGGTCCCCGCCGTCAGGGCGATGGGCCGGGTCCGGACGGCGCCCGCCTCGATCACGGCCTGCTTCAGGGGGATCCCCTGGTGGATGCGGGCCTCGAGGTAGTCGATCAGGAGGATGCCGTTCCGGACCATGATCCCCGCCAAGGCGATCATCCCGATCATGCTGGTGGCGGTGAAGAACGCGCCGAACACCAGGTGTCCAGGCGCGATCCCCACCAGGGTCAGGGGGATCGCGGCCATCATCACCAGGGGCGTGGTGAAGGATCCGAACCAGGCCACGATGAGCACGTAGATCAGGACCAGCGCCCCGGCGAAGGCGATCCCCAGATCCCGGAAGACCTCGTAGGTGATCTGCCACTCGCCGTCCCATTTCAGGACCGGCTGGTCCGTCCCCTCGGGCTGGTGCGTGTAGAGCTGCGTCAGGGCTCCGCCGGCCTCGGAGAGCTCCGCCAGTCCGTCGTTCAGGTCCAGGATGGCGTACACGGGGCTCTCCTCGCCGCCGGCCACCTCGGCCGTGACGTAGACGACCCGCTGCCCGTTCTTCCGGTCGATCACCTGGGGCACCCGGTCCTCCCGGACCTCCACCACCTCGGTGACCGGCACCATGGCCCCGGCGGCCGAGGGGACGTGAAGCCCCGCGAGCCGATCCCGTCCGGAGCGCGCCTCTTCGGCGAGGCGGACCCGGACGGGCACCGGGGTCCGGGCCTCGGGAGCCGAGAGGTGCGTCACCGCCTGACCTCCGACCCCCAGGGTGAGGTTCTGCACGACCCGGGCACGGTCGACACCCGCCAGCGCGGCCCGCTCCGGGTCCACCACGAAGCGAAGCTCGGCCTGCGGGTCCCGCAGCGAGACGTCGACGTCGACCACCGAGGGGTGCTCGGCGAAGCTCGCCATGACGCCCCGGGCCACCCGCTCCCGGGTCTCGGCGTCGGGCCCGTAGATCTCCGCCACGAGGGTGGACAGGACCGGGGGGCCCGGCGGGACCTCCACGACCTTCACCCGGGCGCCCACGTCCCAGCGGGCCGCGGCCTCGTCCACCAGGGGCCGCAGGGCCAGGGCCACGTCGTGGCTCTGGGCGCTCCGCTCCCCCTTCTCCACCAGGTTCACCTGGACGTCGGCCACGGTGCTGCCCCGGCGCAGGTAGTAGTGCCGGATCATCCCGTTGAAGTTGAAGGGGGCGGCGTTCCCGGCGTACACCTGCACGTCGGCCACCTCCGGGAGCGCGGTGGCGGCCCGGCCCACGTCCTGGGCCACGGCGAGCGTGGTCTCCAGGGGCGTGCCCTCCGGCAGGTCCAGGATCACCTGGATCTCGTTCTTGTCGTCGAAGGGGAGCATCTTCATCGTGACGGTGCGGGTCAGGAACATCGACCCGGCGCCCAGGAGGAGGAGCGCCACCACCGCCATGGAGCCCCAGAGCCGGACGGGCCGGTCCAGGAGCGGCTCCATGATCCGGTGGTAGATCCGGTAGATGCGCGTCTCCTCGAGGACGTAGGCGCCCTCGGCGTCGGAGTCGCCCTCCCCCCCGTGCCCACCCTTGAGCAGTCTGAAGGCCAGCCAGGGGGTGATGATGAGCGCGACGCCCAGGCTGAAGAGCATGGCCACCGTGGCGCCGATGGGCATGGGGCTCATGTACGGCCCCATCAGCCCGCCGACGAAGAGCATGGGCAGCACGGCGGCGATCACGGTGAGCGTCGCGAGGATGGTGGGGTTCCCCACCTCGTCCACCGCGGCCCGGGCCGCGGCCCGCAGGGGCCGGTCACGCATGCGGAAGTGCCGCTCCATGTTCTCCGCCACGATGATCGAATCGTCGATGACGATCCCGGTGACGAAGATCAGGGCGAAGAGGGTGACCCGGTTCAGCGTGTAACCGAAGATCTGGTAGACGAAGAGCGTCAGCGCGAAGGTGACGGGCACCGCCATCATGACGACCACCGCCGCCCGCCATCCCATGGTCAGCGCCACCACGACCCCCACGGCCAGGACCGCCATGAGGAGGTGCTCCTGCAGGGTGACCACCTTCTCACGGGCAGTCTCCCCGTAGTTCCGGACCACCTGGGTGGTGACGTCACCGGGGATCAGGGAGCCCTCGAGCTCGTGGAGCCGGGCCTCCAGCGCCCGGCCCACCGACGTGGCGTCGGCCCCGGGCCGCTTCGCCACCGAGACCGCCACCATGGAGGTCCATGCCCCCGCGGCGTCGGTGTGGAAGGCGTACTGGCTCACCTCGGCCGGGCCGTCCACGACCCGCGCCACGTCCCCCACCTGCACCAGGGCACCGTCCCGCACGTCCAGGACGACGCGCTCGACGTCGTCGGCGCTCTCCAGGAAGGGGCCGGCGACCACGTTCACCACCTCGCCGCCCCGGGTGAAGGTCCCGGCGTCGGACCGGACGTTGGCGCTCTGGAGCCGCTCCGCCACCCAGGCCGGATCGACGCCGTACTCCGCCAGACGCTCGGGCAGGAGCTCCACGCGGATCTCCCGGGGCTCTCCCCCGGTGACCTCCACGTTCCGGACCTCGGGGACGGCCTCCAGAGCCACCCGGACCTCGTCGCCCAGCGACCGGAGCTGATCGGCGTCCAGCGCGTCGGACCGGAGCGTGGCGGTGAAGAAGGGGACGTCGTCGATGGTCACCGTCTTGACCAGCGGGGCCATGAAGCCCGCCGGCATGCGGTCCATGTGCTTCATGAGGGTGCTGTACAGGCGGACCAGGCTCTCCTCCATGTCCCGCCCCACCTCGTAGCGCACCGTCACCAGCCCGAAGCCGGGCTCGGCGTGGCTGTAGACGTACTCCACCCCTTCGACCCCCTGCAGCACGGTCTCGAGGGGGATCAGGAGGCGGTTCTCGACCTCCTGGGGGGTCGCCCCCGGAAGGGGCAGGTACAGGTCGGCCAGGGGCACGATGATCTGGGGCTCCTCCTCGGACGGCATGGTGGCCAGCGTCCAGACGCCGACCCCCAGCGCCGCCGCCATGAGGAGCGGCGTGAGCTTGGAGTCCAGGAAGGCCGAGGCGAGACGCCCCGCGAGGTTGCCCTTCATCGGTCGTCCCCCTCGGAGCCGTCGAGACCGGCGCCGCCTGGATGGAACGGCACCACCTCCGCCGCCCCCACCGCCTGGCCGTCCCGAAGCTCGGGCGCGGGCTCCCGGACCACCGTCATCTCACCGGCGGGCCCGGCGAGAAGCTCCACCGCGTCCCCGCTGCGACGCCCCAACCGAACCCACCGCAGGCGGAGCGTGTCCCGCTCCACCGCGTAGACCCCGGTCAGCTGCCCCGAGCGGACGAGGGCGTCCGCCGGGATCCAGACCGTCCCGTCCCCTCCGCCACCGTAGAGCCGGACCCGGCCCAGCGCCCCCGGCAGGGGCCGACCGTCCACCGCGATCTCCACCCGGATCCTCCGGGAGGCGGGATCCAGGGCCTGCACCACCCGCAGAATCCGGCCCGCCAAGGGGTCGTGCCCGAGCTCGACCTCCACCCGCTGCCCCACGCTCAACCCCCGGGCCCGATCCGCAGGCAGGTCGGCCACCACCTTCACGTCCCTGCTGGCCAGCCGCATCAGCGGCATCCCCGGGGCGGCCAGATCGCCGGGGTCGGCCATCCGGGCGACCACCGTGCCGGCGAAGGGCGCCGTGATCATCGCGTACGCGGCCTGGGCCCGGGCCTCGGTCGCGCCCCCTTCGGCGGCGGCCAGGCGGGCCCGGGCCTCGTCCAGCTCCTGCTGGGAGGCCGCCCCGTCCCGGGCCAGGTTCTCGACCCGCTGGAAGGTCCGCCGGGCCAGCTCGGCCTGGGCCTCCGCGGCCTCGATGCGGGCCTGGACGTCGGCATCGTCGAGGGTCGCGAGCCGGGCTCCGGCGGGGACCACGTCGCCGACCTCCACGGGGATGTCGGACACCGTGCCGGCCATCCGGGTGGCCACGTCGGCCTGGTTGACAGGAACGACCCGGGCCGGGTAGAGGCCCGCATCGGCTCCGGGTCGGGCCGGGCTCACCCGGACGTCCGCCGGGGCCACGGCTTCGGACGGACGGGTCTCGGGCTCGCCCTGGCACGCGGCGAGGGCAACCACGGTGGCGGCGAGCACCGCCGCGGGAAGTCTGCGGATCGAAGTCATGGGTCTACCGGTCCAGGTGCGAAGGGGCATCGGTGTCCCCCCGGGCGAAGTCGAGGCTCGCCAGGGAGATGATCAGGTGGGATCGGGCCTCGGCGACGCCCTGGTCGAGGGCGACGGACCGGGCCTGGGCCTGGAGGAGCTCGGCCACCGTGGCCATCCCCTCCTCGTAGCGGCGACGGACGAGGCGTACGGCCTCGGCGGCGGCGGCCGACGCCGTCTCCGCGCTCCGGAGCGAGGCCTCTGCGGCCTCCACGCCCCGCAGTGCGGAGCGGACCTCGGCCCGGGCGACGCGCTCCCGTTGGAGCTGTTCCTCGGTGAGGGCCCGGACATCCGCCCGGGCCGCCTCCGATCCGTTGCTCAGGGAGAAGCCCGTGAAGAGCGGGATGGAGAGCTGCACGCCCAGCGTGTAGTTCGCCTCCCGGTGGCCCGTGAGGGTACCTGAGTGGGTCGAGAGCATGCCGTAGCCCTCCAGCCTGGGGAGGCGACGGGCCTGGTTGGCGGACACCCGGGCCTCGGCGGCTTCGATCAGTGCTTGCCCGGCGCGGAGGTCGGACCGCTCACCCGGCATCGGCGCCTCGGCGGCGGCGAGGTCCGCCGCGAGGCGCTCCGCCACGACGGCGGGTTCGTCCACGGGCACGGGGATCCGCTCGGGGCCCCATCCCAGGTGGACCGCCAGCGCCTCTCTGGCATCCAGCACCGCGGCATCCGCCCGCACCCGCTGCGCTTCGATCTCTCCGACCGCGGCCTGGGCCTGGAGCCGGTCCGCATCGGTCGCCATCCCCTCGCCGACCCGTAGCTCCACCCGTTCCAACGTCGCCCGGGCCGCCTCCATGGCCGACTCCAGCGCCCCCGCCGCCTCTTCGGCCTGCAGGGCGCGGGCGTACAGGACGCGGGTCTGGAGCACCGTCCCCTCTGCCGTCCGCGCCACGGAAACACGGGCGGCGCTCCCCTGGGCCCGGGCCGCCTCCCGCGCCCGCCACCGGGACAGGTCACCGATCTCCCAGCGGGCGCCCAGGCCCGCGGTCCAGTCCGCGATGGCGTCGGGATCGTTGAGCGCCGCCAGGTCGAAGTCCTGCTCGGTGAAGACCCCCTGCCGGAGCCGGGTGCCGAAGACACCCACGGGATCGTCCGTGCGCATGGCCCCGGCCGAGGCCTCGATCTGGGGGAAGAGGAATCCGCCGGAGGCCTCGGCCATACGTTCCGCAGCTTCGGCCCGGGCGTCGGCGGCCCGGAACGACGCATTCCCCACCAGGGCCGAGTCCACGGCCTCCGCCAGGGACATCGGCACCGATTCGGCGGACATCGTCGGATCGGGTCGCGCCTGGGCCGCGAGCCGACCGGAACCGGCGACTCCGAGGGCCAGGAAGGCCACGGTCCTATACATAAGAACATTCATATTATTGTATGTCCGAGACACGGAAAGGGCTTCAGGGGTGGAGGGCGCCGCTGCGGACGCAGCCCAGGACCTTCAGGGCACGGGGATCCTTGAGGCTGTAGAAGGCGTGCACGCCCTCCTTCCGCCGGGACAGGATCCCCTTGTCGCGCATCAGGTTCAGGTGCTGCGAGCAGACGGCCTGCTCCAGGTCCAGCCCTTCGTGGACCTCGGTCACCGTCGACTCTCCCCGGCGCTCCAGGAGGTCCAGGATGCGAAGCCGGATCGGGTGCCCCAGGCACTTCAACATCCGGGCGGTGGTCTCCACCAGGTCGGGCTGCAGCTCGGTCGTGGCCATGCGGTCTCCATGTAAGATCTAGATATCAAGATATATCTATGTCTCGATGCGTCAAGCCCCCGTGCGTGTCGCCGCGGGTCCGCCCTCAGTCGGTGGGCAGGAACACCACCTTGTGCCAGCCTGGCTCCCTGGAGCCGAAGCGCCGGTAGGCTTCGGGTCCGTCCTCGAGGGGCAGCCGGTGGGAGATCAGGGTCCGGAGCAGCTCTCCCTCCTCTCCGGCCATCTCGAGGGCCTCTGGAAGGAACCGCCGCGCGGGACAGCGGCCCGCGGCATAGGTCAGGTTCCGGTCGTAGATCTCCCCCGGGGAGAGGGCCAGGTGGGGCTCCGTGTGCACGCCCACGGCGGCCAGGCGTCCCCCGGGCCGCAGGAGGTCGGCCGCCGTCCGGGTCGCCTGTGGCGTCCCCACCGCCTCCACCACGGCATCCACCTGCTCCACCGGCTCGCCCGGCTCCACGGAGGCGGCGCCGAACCGCTCCGCCACGGCCCGTCGATCCGGGACCGGGTCCACCGCCACCACCTCCTCCGCGCCGCGGCGACGGGCCGCCCGGATGGCCAGGAGCCCCACGGGTCCACACCCCACCACCCCGATCCGCTGCCCGGCCCCGACCCCGGCGAGCTCCACCCCGAAGAGTGCGGTCGACAGGATGTCCCCTGCCAGGAGGGCCAGGGCATCGTCCTCGAGCCCGGGGGGCACCGCCACCAGCGTTCCGTCGGCGAGGGGCACCCTCACCCTCCGGGCCTGGCCTCCGTGGAGGCCCTCGCCCCCCTGCACCCACCCGAACAGGCGTCCCTCGGGGCATCGGGCGGTCAGCCCGATACGGCACATTCGGCACGCGCCGCAGGACGTGGTGAAGGGCGCGACGACGCGGTCGCCCACCGACCAGCTCCGCACCTCCGGCCCCACCGCGACCACGCGGCCCGTGAACTCGTGCCCAAGGACGGTCCCTGGATCCAGCCCTTCCTCCCGGCCGAAGTAGGGGTGCAGGTCCGACCCGCACAGTCCGGCGGCGTCCACCTCAACGAGCACGTCGTCCGGGTCCCGGAGGACGGGCTCGGGGACCTCCTCGAAGCCCACCCGCTCGACCCCCCGGAAGACCAGGGCCTTCACGGTGCTCGTCCCGCGCGGCGGGAAAGCGTCAGCGACCCGAGCTCCGCTGCGCCGGGCGACACCGGGGCCAGCTCCGGCCCTCCTCGAGCTCCCGCTGCCCGGTTCCCACGCGCTCGGGATCCTCGGAGGCCATGTAGGCGAGCATGGCCGCCAGGGTCGCGTTGCTGCGAAGGTCGTCCAGGACCAGCTTGTCGTACGTGTCGATGTCGGTGTGCCACGTGTACTGGCGGTAGTCCGGGTAGTTGGACTGGAGGCGGAAGCCGGCGGCCCCGCGGCAGATGAAGGACATGTGGTCGCTCCCCCCGGTCTCCGGCTCGCCGGGGATGTCCAGCTCGATCTGGCGGCTCATCTCGAGGGGGATCTCGCTGAACCACCTCCCGAAATGCTCCCCCGCCCCGAGGTAGCCCTGCATGCGAATGTAGTCGATCCGCCACGTGCCGTTGTCCTGGTTGAAGGCGGCCTGGAGCCCGTCCACCACCTCGGGGTGGTCCTCGGCGAAGGCGCCGGAACCGATCAGTCCCTGCTCCTCCCCGCCCCAGTGCGCCACCAGGATGGTCCGCCTCGGGCTCGGGTACACCTCCTTCAGGATGCGCATGGCCTCCATCATCATGATGGTGCCGGACCCGTTGTCCGTGGCCCCGGAAGCCCCGTCCCAGGAGTCGAGGTGGGCCGTCAGCAGGACGTACTCGTCCGGGAGCTCCGAGCCCCGCAGCTCCCCGATGACGTTGAAGACCGGAACCTCCCCGCCGAAGGACGCTTCGGCCTCGACCCGCAGCCGCGGACCCTGCTCGTTCGCGGCGAGGCGGTGCACCAGCCCGTAGTCCTCGCAGCTCAGGTGCAGCCAGGGGATTCCGGCGCCGCCCGGAGCCGAGAAGATCTTGTTGGCCCCCCAGCCCACCGACCAGCGGGCCGTCAGGATGCCGAGGGCGCCGGCCTGCTCCAGGGCCGCGCCCACCTCGCCCTGTCCGCCGGCCCCCTGCATGCCCTGACCCCAGCTACGGGCCGTCTCCTGGCGAAGCGCCTGCATGCGCTCCCAGGACTCGGGCGTCGCGTGCTCCTCCCAGCTCTCCGGCGCCCGGCAGGTGGGCTCGGCGTGGCTCAGGGCCACGAACTTCCCCTCCACCTGTGGGAGCCACGCCTGGAAGCCGTCGGGCGACCCGAAACCGGGGAAGGCGACCACGTCCCCCTCCACCGGTCCGTCGGTGCCGGGGCTCCAGGCCAGCATCATCCCGTTCAGGGTGCGCACCCGGGGCTCCAGCAGGTCGATGTGGCTGATCCCCCGCTCCCACCCCAACCAGGTCCCGTACTCCTCGGCACGCGCGGGCACGCCCCATGCCTCGTACATCCCCAGCAGCCAGTCGTTGGCGGCGCTCTGCCCGGGGCTTCCGGACAGACGGGGACCGATGGAGTCCAGGAGGACCTGGGCCAGGGGCTGGACCTGGGACGCGTCTCCCATCCCCTCGGCCCAGATGCTCTGGATCACGGGATCGTCGGAGGGAAAGGTCTGGGCCCCTGCTTCAGGGGGAACGAGCGGGAGGACCAGGGCGACGGCCACGACGGCGCTGAGGCGCTGCATGGGAGAGACTCCGTAGGGGGTGTTTCGGGAGGGAGGACGATAGACACGGCCACACGGCCTGGAAAGAGGCGGCGGACGACTGGCGCCGGCCACCTCGGGCCGCGACCTTCCGGCTTTCCCGCCTCATCCGGAGATCCATGTCCGAGGAGTCGCCACCACACCGACGGCCGCGCCCCGAAGAGGTCGACGTCTTCGGCGTCACCCATCGGGGCTGGGTCCGGGAAGAGAACCAGGACCACTTCCTGGTCGGCACGCTCACCCACCGGGACCTCGAGGTCTCCGGGACCAGCCTCGCGGAGCCGCCCCACGTGGATCGGGGGGTGGACCCGCCGGTCTTCCTGGCCATGGTGGCGGACGGCGTGGGCGGCGGCCCCCGCGGCGAGGAGGCGAGCCGCCTGACCGTCGCCGGCGTGACCCGGTATCTGTCGGAGAGCCTCCAGGCGGTCCGATCCACCGAGGGCGAGAACGGCGGTGCCTTCGCCCGTACCCTGTCCGAGGCCGCCATCCGCTGCGCCCGGGACCTCTGGGAGCGGGGTGAGACCGACCACACCGCCCGGGGGATGGCCACCACCCTGTCCCTCTGGGTCGGGATCTGGCCCCGGGCCTACCTCCTCCAGGTGGGGGACAGCCGCTACTACGTGCTGCGGGACGGGAAGCTCAGCCAGGTGTCCCGGGATCAGACCCTGGCGCAGGACCTGGTGGACCAGGGGGTCGTCGCCGCCAACTCGAATCCCCGTCTCGCCAACACCCTGTCCAGCGCCATCGGCGGGACCGAGACCCGCCCGGTGGTGACGCCGGTGGAGGACGGCTGGGGGGTCGTGCATCTGCTGTGCTCGGACGGGCTCACGAAGCACGTCTCCGACGACCGCATCCGGGACATGCTGGAGACCATGACGTCGGCCCGGCAGGTGGCCGAGGACCTGGTCCAGGCCGCCCTGGACGACGGGGGCACCGACAACATCACGGTGGTGGTGGCCCGGGCGACGCCCCGAGACTGACCCGGCGGGGTCCCCTTCGATGAGGGGGCCGGGCTCGGCCGCGGGAGGGGTTCGACGGGCCCGGCTCGGGGCCCCGGGCGGATCTCCGGACCGATGGGTCCGGGATCAGTTGGTGCGGTGCTGCCTGGAGACCTCGTCCAGCAGCTTCCGCTCTTCGGCGGTCAGGGAGCTCATCCCCTGCTCGGAGATCTTGTCCAGGACCCGGTCCACCTCGTCGAGCATCTTCCGCTCGTCCCGGTCGTTCATGGTCCGGCCCTTGGCCTGCGCCCGGCGTTCGATCTCCTCCCGGGGCACGATGGCCAGGCGGCGCCGTCGGGGTCGGGCCTTCTCCCGGAGCTCCTTACCGATCTGGCCGGGCCGCCAGTCCGCCTTCAGGTAGATGAAGCCCGCCACCAGCCCACCCAGGTGCGCGAAGTGCGCGATGCCGCCACCGGCGCCCCCGAAGCTGCTCAACAGCACGGCCACGGCCATGATGCCCACGAGCCACTTCGCCTTCACCGGGAAGATCCCCCAGATGTAGATGGGGGCGTCGGGCCAGTTCATGGCGAAGGCGAGCATGATCCCGTAACACGCGGCCGAGGCCCCCACCATCCCGGGCCCGCCACCGGCGAAGGCGAACTGCAGGACCACGCCACCCAGGGCCGCCACCACCCAGAAGCGGAGGAACTCCTTCCCGCCCCAGCGGCTCTCCAGCGGGGGGCCGAAGAAGAAGAGGACCAGCATGTTCATGAACAGGTGCCCGAAGCTCCCGTGCACGAACATGTAGGTGAAGATTCCCCAGAACTGCGTGAAGAGGCGGTCCGGCCGGAAGGCGAGGACGTCGATCAGCCCGGGGTAGACGAGGGTGGCGAAGAAGACCGCCACGTTCGCGAGGAGGAGCTTCTTGACGACGGGCGTCAGCCTGAAGTTGAATCCGAATGTCGGCTGTCCGTACATTCCTCTCCTCGATCTGGCTCTTCCGGACGGATTCCGGAGGGACCAGTTCAAACCCCCGCTGTGGGGGCAGGTTCCGGGCCGCGGCCCCGCCGCCGCGCCGCCGTTTGCACCAGCTGATCGCACAACTCCGGGAACGAGATTCCCGCAGCCGCAGCAGCTTTCGGCACGAGGCTGGCCGCCGTCAGTCCGGGCAGGTTGTTGGCTTCGAGACACCAGAAACCGCCCTCCCCGTCCCTCATGAAATCGACTCGCGAGTAATCGCGCAATCCCAAAGCGCGGTGTACCCGCAGGCCGAGGGCCTCGACGTCCGCCGCCTCCGCCTCGGAGAGATCGGCCGGGAAGATCTCCCGGGCCCCCCCGGGCTGGTACTTGGAGGCGTAGTCGAAGAGCTCCGCCGAGGGGATGATCTCCCCCACCGGCAGGGGTCGGCCGTCCAGGACCGCCACCGTGAACTCCCGGCCCGAGACGTAACGCTCCACGATCACCGCATCCATGAAGCCCCTGGCCCGGCCCAGCGCGGCCTCCAGCTCGGCGCGGTCGTGGGCCAGCTCCAGCCGGAGGGACGAGCCCCCGTGGGCCGCCTTCACGATCACCGGCAGCCCGAGCCGGTCCTCGACCTCGTCGGGATCGAAGGCGTCCACCAGCCAATCGGGCGTCGGGACACCGGCGTCCCGGATCCGGGCCTTGGAACGGTCCTTGTCCATGGCGATCCGGCAGGCCTCGGGGTCGCTTCCGGTGTAGACCAGCCCCGCCTCGTCCAGAATCCGCTGCACGGTGCCGTCCTCCCCTGCCCCGCCGTGCATGGCCAGGAAGAAGACGTCGGCCCCGGCCACCAGCGGATCGCCCTCGAGAACCGCCACGCCCCCTTCCACCAGGAGGTCCCGGGGACGACGGGCGGGGGGATGGGGATCGACCCCCTTCTCCCTGAGGGCCGCCTCGCCCGCCGGGGTGACGAGGCCGCGGGCCGTGTCGAAGACCATGACCTGATGCCCGGCGGTCCGCAGGGCGTCCGCGACCTGCGCCCCGGTGGCCAGGGCCACGTTCCGCTCGTCGGCATCGCCCCCGGTCAGGACCGTGACGCGCATGTCAGGCCCGCTCCTGGGTGAGGGCGCGCACCACGTCGTACCGGGTCACGATGGAGAGACCGTCCCCGGTGCGCACGAGCACCGCGGGCGTCGTCCGGGTCAGGAGGCGTTGGACCTCCTCGCCGGCCGTGTGCCCGTCCACCACGGGAAGAGGCGGGCCCATGATCGCCTCCACGGGACGGTCCAGGACCGAGGCGTCCTCCAGGACCGACGCCATGGCGTCGGACTCGGTGACGGTCCCGACGCACTCCCCCTCCAGCAGGACCGGGAGCTGCGAGACGCCGTGGGTGGTGATGGTGGAGAGGGCCATCTGGACCGAGGTGGTGGGCTGGACCGTGAGCAGCCCCGTGGGAGCACCGTCCTTGCGGGCGGCCATCTCCGCCGCCGAAGCGGTCCGGCGCCGTTCCAGGAACCCGTTCTCCCGCATCCAGTCGTCGTCGAAGACCTTGGACAGGTACCGCTCCCCCCAGTCGCACAGGTTGGTGACCACGAAGGCGTCGGGGTCGTCGATCTCCCGGGCCAGCTCCACCGCGGCGTGGGTGATGAGGCCTGCCGACCCACCCACGAACAGCCCCTCCTCCCGGGTCAGCCGCCGGGCCATGCGGAAGGCGTCGGCGTCGCTGACGGTCACGTAGCTGTCCACCACGTCCAGGTCCAGCGTACCGGGGATCTTGTCGTTCCCGAGCCCCTCGACCTTGTAGGGGTGCCCTTCGGTCATCTCGCCGGTGTTGAAGAAGGGGCCGATGATGGAGCCCACCGGGTCCACCCCGCACACCTGTACCGCGGGATTCTGCTCCTTCAGGTAGCGTCCGGTCCCGGTGATCGTCCCGCCGGTCCCGGCCCCGGAGAAGAAGTGGGTGATGCGGCCCCGGCTCTGCTCCCACAGCTCCGGTCCCGTGCTCTCGTAATGGGCCTGCGGATTCGCCGGGTTGTAGAACTGGTTCGCCAGGATGGCGTTGGGGAGGGAGGCGGCGATGGCCTTGGCCTTCATCACGTAGTTCTCGGGGTGGTCCGGGGGCACCGCAGTGGGCGTGATGATCACCTCGGCCCCGAAGGCCCGGAGGAGCTTCACCTTCTCGTGGCTCATCTTGTCCGGGAGGGTGAAGATGCAGCGGTATCCCTTGATGGCCGCGGCGATGGCCAGGGCCAGTCCGGTGTTCCCGCTGGTCCCCTCCACCACCGTCCCGCCGGGCTTCAGCCGGCCCTCGGCCTCGGCGGCCTCGATCATGGCGAGGCCGATCCGGTCCTTCACGGAGCCCCCGGGGTTCATGAACTCGCACTTGCCGTACACGGGGGTGCGGATGCTCTCCGTGACCCGGTTCAGGCGCACGAGGGGCGTCCACCCCACCATCTGGATGACGTCGTCGTAGGGGTCGAGGTGCCGTTGGCTCATGTCAGGGATCGGAGGAGAACGGAAGGGTCGGCTTCACCGGCGGGAAGATATAGGGGATCCCACCGGATCGCGCCCGTGTCCCTCCCACACGCCGACCGCCCCTCGCCCCGGGAGCCGGATCAGTACAGCTCGCCGCCGGGCCGGGGCCGCTTGGAGAAGTGGACCGGCACGCGGGCCCAGACCTCGATGCGCTTGCCGCCCCGCCGGGCCGGCTGGAACCGGAGGTCCCGGGCACCGGCGATGGCCGCCGAGTCGAAGGCCTCGAATCCGCTGGATTCCACGACCTCGACCGAATCCACCGCGCCCGTCTCGGTTACCCGGACGCGCAGGAGGGTCTCCCCCTCTACGTCCTGGTCCCACAGGGAGAGCGGATAGACGATCGGGACCTCGTTGAAGAGGGGAGCCGGCTGCTCCACCTCACCGTCGGGCCCGCAGCCCACCAGGGCCACGGTGAGGGTGACGACCCCGCTCCGGACCGTGCGGCGGGCGTTCGTCATGCGTCCTGGTCCCCACGGGCCCGTGCCCGGAGATCGTTCAGCAGGTTCAGGGCCTCCAACGGCGTCATCTCCTCCAAGGCGAGCGTTCGGAGCCGGCTCACCACCGGATGCTCCCCCACGAAGAGGGAGAGCTGATCCGGGGCCGGCTCGGAGGCGGGCCGGTGGGCGCCGTGACGCCCGAGTCCCTCCCCGCCTCCGGAATGTGTTCCCTCCAACTCGGCGAGAAGTTCCCCCGCCCGGGCGATGATGTCCGGGGGCACGCCGGCCAGCCGGGCCACCTGGATTCCGTAGGAGCGATCCGCCCCCCCCGCCTCGAGCCGCCGCAGGAAGACGATGTCCTCGCCCACCTCCCGGACCGAGACGTTCAGGTTCAGGACGCCGGGAAGGAGATCCCCGAGCTGGGTGAGCTCGTGGTAGTGGGTGGCGAAGATCGTCTTGGCGCCCACCGCCTCGTGGAGGTGCTCGGTGACCGCCCAGGCGATGGACACCCCGTCGTACGTCGACGTGCCCCGGCCGATCTCGTCCAGGAGGACGAGGCTGTCGGCGGTGGCCCCGTGGAGGATCGCGGCGGTCTCGTGCATCTCCACCATGAAGGTGGACTGGCCCCGGGCCAGGTTGTCCGACGCCCCCACCCGGGTGAAGATCCGGTCGACCACCGGGAGCCGGGCCTCGGCCGCAGGCACGAAGGCGCCGGTCTGGGCCAGGAGCTGGATCAGCCCGACCTGCCTCAGGACCGTGCTCTTCCCGGCCATGTTGGGGCCCGTCAGCACCACGATGAAGCCCTCCTCGTCGAGGACCACGTCGTTGGGGATGAACTCCTCCCTGGGCATCATGGTCTCCACCACCGGGTGGCGACCCTGCCGGATCACCAGGTCGAAGCCGGTATGCACCTCGGGCCGGACGTAGCCCCCCTCCGCGGCGCCCTCGGCCAGAGCCGCCAGCACGTCCAGGGTGGCGACGCGGCGGGCCGTCTCCTGGAGGCGGGACACCTCCCCGGACACCCGCGCCCGGAGTTCCCCGAAGAGGCGGGCTTCCACCTCGGTCATGCGGTCCTCGGCCCCGAAGACCTTCTCCTCCCACTCCTTCAGCTCTGGTGTGAAGTAGCGCTCGGCGTTGGCCAGGGTCTGCTTGCGGACGTAGCTGTCCGGGACCCGGTCCAGGTTGGCCCGGGTGACCTCCAGGTAGTACCCGAAGACCTTGTTGAAGCCGACCTTGAGGGAGCCGATGCCGGTGGCCTCCCGCTCCCGGGCCTGGAGGGAGGCGATGAAGTCCACGGCGCCGTCCCGGAGGCCGCGGATCTCGTCCAGCTCGTCGTCGTAGCCGGTGCGGATGACGCCCCCTTCGGCCAGCGTCGCCGGGGGGTCGTCGGACAGGGCGCGCCCCAGGAGGTCGGCCACGTCCTCCAGGAGGTCCAGCTCTTCGGTGAGCCCCCGGAGGAGGGGTGCCTGTACCTCGGCGACGACGGTCTGGACCTCGGGCAGCTGCTCCAGGGAGCGGCCCAGGCTCCGGAGATCCCGGGGCGCCGCCCGTCCCGTTCCCATCTTGCCGGCGAGGCGCTCCAGGTCCGCGACCCGGCCCAGGGCGTCCCGGAGGTGGCGCCGGAAGCCCGGGTCCTCGACGCACTCCGCCACGGCCTCCTGACGGCGCCAGATCTCCTCGGCGTCCACCAGCGGGTGGAGGATCCACCGGCGCAGCAGGCGCCCGCCCATGGCGGTCACGGCACGGTCCACCACGGCGAGCAGCGTCCCGTCCGAGACCCCCGGGCGGAGGGGCTCGACCAGCTCCAGGTTCCGGCGGGTCATCTCGTCCAGGACCATGGAGGTGCCGGGCCGCAGGATCCGGGGCGCCTGCAGGTGCTCGACCCCGGCGGGCCGGATCTCCTGGACGTAGCCCACCAGGGCGCCGGCGGCCCGGACCAGGAGGTCGTCGTCGGCCTCGAACCCGAAGCCCTCCAGGGAGCGGACCCGGTAGCGGCGCTCCAGCTCCTCCCGGGCCAGCTCGGCATCGAAGAGCCAGTCGTCCCGCACCGTCCGCGCCGGCCCGCCGGCCGAGGGTGCCGGCAACGAAGCGACTTCGGGACGGTCCTGGAGGCTCCGGGGGAGGAGCAGCTCCGATGGCTCCACCCGGCCCAGCTCGTCGGACAGGGCCGCTCCGTCCACGGCCAGGACGGTGAACTCCCCGGTGGAGAGATCCAGGGTCGCGAGCCCCCAGGCCTCGTCGGCCCCGGCCTCGTCCGCCTTGCCGCCCCCCGCCACCAGGCCGGCCAGGAAGGTGTTGCGCCGGTCCCGGAGGAGGGCGTCGTGGAGGACGGTGCCGGGCGTGACGGTCTCCACCACCTCCCGCCGGACGATCCCCTTGGCCTCGGCGGGATCCTCCACCTGCTCGCAGATCGCCACCCGCTTCCCGGCCCGGACCAGCCGCGCCAGGTACTCGTCCAGGGCCTTCACGGGGATGCCGGCCAAGGGCACCCGGGCCGCGGCCCCGTTGTTCCGGGAGGTGAGGGTCAGCCCCAGGAGGCGGGAGCCCTCCTCGGCATCGCCGTAGAAGAGCTCGTAGAAGTCCCCCACGCGGAAGAAGACCAGGGCATCGCGGTTCCGCGACTTCACGTCCCGCCACTGCTGCATGAGCGGGGTGTCTTCGGTGGAGGTCATTCCTCGGCGTCGCAAAGACGGGGATCGGAGGCTCGGTGAGGCCCGGGTCGGGGCGCAGCGTGGCGCGCCGAATGGTACCCCGGGCCGGGATGGGGATCAACGCACGGAGGGGAGTGCGTAGCCCTACGTACGGCCGGGGTCCCTCCAAGCCCACAAGGTAATCCCGGATTCCATCAACCTCCGAAGCCATGTCGACGCTCCGCCGATCCACTCATCGCCGCAACGCCGTCTCGTTCCTCGTTCTCCTCGGGGCCCTCCCCGCGTCGGGCGCGGCCCAGTCCGTCGCCGTCGGGGACCGGGTCCGGGTCCGGGCGCCGATCCTGGATCGAGGCCCTGTCGTGGGGCATGTCCTCCAGGTCGATGCGGACGGCTTCATCCTTGGCACCTCCCCTCTGGAGCTCCAGGGAGGATCGTCAGAAGAGGCGGACCGGTGGACGGTCCGTTTCGACGACCTGTCGGGGCTGGAACGCTCGACGGGACGGAAGGGCCACGGTCTGACGGGGGCGATCATCGGGAGCGCCGTCGGACTCGTGGTAGGGCTCGTGGTCGCGGACGGGTGCCCCGAAGACGACTGCACCCTGGTCGAGGCGGCCTACGCCCCGCTCAGTCACGGCATGCAAGTGGTGGGAATCACGGGCCTGGGTGGGCTGACCGGACTCCTGGTCGGGACGATGATCCGGACCGACACCTGGCAACCTGTCCACATCGACCCCCGATGATCCCCGTCGGGACGGTGGACCCGGGTCGGCCCGACCCCACGGCGGGCCGGTCCGTCTCCGTCGTCGTCTGGTACGGGCGCAGGTACCGCCGGCCAGGCGGGTGAAGAGGACGCGGAGACCGACGCCGACGTCGTCCGGGCCGGGCCCCCCGCCGGAGAGAGCGGCTCGGGCCGCGTGGGGAGCATCACGCGGGGGAGAGAAGGGCGGGACGAGGCCGACAAGACGCCGGGTTGAGCCGGGGAACGGACCGGGGACGGGCCCCTCCCCGGTCCGGGTACGGGGGGCGAGCGATCCGGAGGTCCGCCGGCGGCGATCCGGGCGCGGCCCCGGGAGCGCCTACGCCCCGGGCCGCCGCCCCCAGGCCTGGACGATCCGGGGCAGCCCGGTGACCGTGCCGGGGTCCGCGGCGCGGCGGTGGAGCTCGTCCACGACGGCCTCGACCTCGACCCTCGTGGCGAGGCCGTCCTTCACGACGGTGTCCGCGACGGCCTCCATGGTGATGGGGTTGAGGAGCTTCACCTCCCCCTCGGTCCCCATGGGCTGGACCACCTTCATCCGGACCCCCTCGAGGCCGGCCGCGGCCAGGAGCAGGGGCAGCCGCCGGCCGATGTCCGGATCCCCGCCCCGCCTCCGCACGATGGCGGCGTAGAGGGCGGCGTAACGGTCGAAGGCCTCGGACGGCGGCCACATGAACCCACCGCTGAAGTCGATGTCCTCCACCGCCAGAACGCCCCCGGGGCGCAGGTGGTCGACCAGGGCCGCCAGGGTGGACTCGGGGTCCGCGAGGTGCGTCAGGAGGAACCTCGCGTAGACCACGTCCCAGTCGGAGCCGCACGCCTCGGTGCGCACGTCCAGGGCGCGGAACTCCACGTTGCGGGTCCCCTCGGCCTCGACCTCCCCTCGCGCCACCGCCAGCACCGTGTCGTCGATGTCCACGCCGACGGCCCGCCCACCCGGGCCCACGCGGCGGGCGAGCTCGACGGTGACGTCGCCGCCCCCGCAGCCCACGTCGAGGCAGCGCATGCCCGGAGCGATCCCCAGGCGGTCCAGGAAGGAGGTCGTTGTGGGTTCGGTCACCCTGGCCAGGACCCGGAGCCGCTCCCGGCCCTCGAGGCCGCCCCGGATCACGTACTGTTTCCCGTCCCGGCGCGTCATCCGACCGCTCTCCGCCCCAGACAGCGATCCAGGTGGGCGCCGTCGGGGCGACGCGTGACCAGGGACACGACGACGGTCACGGCCACGGATGCAGGCAGGGCGACGACGAGGGGATCCACCGCGTTCCAGGGAAAGCCGACGAGGGAGTCCCGCCCCAGGAGCATCGAGGACACGCCGATGCGGCCCGCGTTGCTCGCGTGGGCGAAGGTCAGCCAGAAGAGGGCCAGCACGAATCCGGTGACCATGCCGGCGGTGGCCCCGGCCCGGGTGATGCGCCGGCTGAACAGGCCGCCGACGTAGGCCGGCAGGAACGCAGCGGCACACGTGCCGAAGAAGACGGCGGTGGCCGCGGCGACGACGCCCGCCGGAAGCCAGAGCGCCAGGACCAGGGTGATCCCGAAGGCGATCAGGATCCCGATCCGGGAGGCCCGGATGGAGCCCGCCGAGGAGATCTCCCGCCGGAGCGCCCCCTGCTCGTAGAGGTCGCGCCCCAGCGCGGTCCCCATGGTGTGGAACTGGGAGCTGATCGTGGACATGGCCGCCGACAGGAGCGACAGCGTGAACAGCACCACGAACCAGGACGGCATGGCCGACGCGATGTACAGGGGAACGACCCCGTCGACGTTGCCCTCCGCAGCCGCCACCGACAGCATCCCCTGCGTCTCCATGAAGTAGACGTTCGACAGAGGGCCGACGGTGAAGGCCGTCCCGGTCATCACCAGGATGAACACGCCCCCCACGAGGACGGCGCGATTCAGCTCCCGGCCGCTCCGGACCGTCATGAACCGGACCACCAGCTGGGGCTGGGCCAGCACGCCGATGCCGACCCCGAAGATGAGCGTGGTCACCATGGTGTACCAGATCGGCGAACCGGTCACGGGCATCGACGTCCACCCGACCATGCCCCCGGCGGCGAGGCCCGTCGGGACCTGGTCCGCCAGCCCCGACAGCGCCCGGTGTCCCGCGGTGATTCCCCCCACCCGCGCGTAGGTCAGGCCGAGCAGGGCGAGCATCCCGGCGAACATGATCGCGCCCTGGAGCGCATCGGTGAGGATGACCCCGCGAAGGCCGCCGAAGACGACGTACAGGGCGACGATCGAGGCGAACAGGAGGGTGGCCGCGGTCAGGTCGAGGGAGAGCACCGACCGCAGGAACTCCGAGCCCCCCCGCAGCACGGCCGCCGCGTACAGGGGCATCAGCAGGAAGATGGCCAGCGCCGCCACGACCTGGATGAACCTCGACTGGTATCGCCGGCCCAGCAGCTCCGGGAAGGTGTGGGCGTCCAGGCGCAGCCCCATCCGGCGCGTCGGCTTCCCCAGGATTACGAAGGCCACGAAGATCCCCACCAGCACGTTCAGGAACGTCAGCCAGAGAAGCCCCATGCCGAGCTCCGCCGCCACGCCCCCGAAGCCCACGATGGCCGCGGTGCTGACGAAGGTGGCCCCGTAGGAGAGGGCCATGACGACGGGATGGACGTCGCGCCCGGCCAGCAGATAGTCCGTGGAGGAGCGGGTGGTGCGGTACCCCCGGTAGCCGAGGTAGACGGTCGCGACGACGTAGCCCAGGGTGACCACCACCAGGACCGTCGCATCGGTGGATGCCTCCGGCGGTGCCTGGAGACTCACCTGTCGCCGAGCTCGGGGGAACGCTCCCGGCGGCCGTCTCCCACCGGGTCCTCCCCGGGGTCCGGACGGTCGTCGTCCGCGTCCGCGTTCCAGCGGGTCAGCCCGTAGCCGACGCACAGGACGGCGCTCGCCACGCTCAGCACGAGGGCCAGGGCCACGGAGAGATCGAGTCCGAGCATCCGTTCCTCCCGGGGAGCCCGAGGGCTTTCCGTCCGAGGGTCGGCCAGGTGTCCGCGTCCGGGCAGGGGCGCCGGAACGCCGCCGCGAGCATACGCCCCGGTCCGGCGTTTGTCACTTGGGCAAGCCGCCGGGATGCGGAATCCGGCCCGCTGCACGTTGCCTCCGCTCGCGGTCGATGCACAGCTTGGGGACCGTTCTTCACGCCCCCCCCGGACTCCCACCCCGATCCCCATGCTCCGTACCGGCGCTTCGCTCCTCCTCCTCGCCGCCCTCCTCACCACCTCGGCACCCCCCACCGATCTCGGGGCCCAGCAGGTCCCGGCATCCGCCTACGACGGCTACCGCTTCCGGCACGTGGGTCCCGAGGGGAACCGGGCCATCGCGGCCCTGAGCATCCCCGGGGATCCCCTGACGTGGTGGATCGGGGCCGCCTCGGGCGGCGTGTGGAAGACCGAGGACGGCGGGGCGAGCTGGCGGCCCACCTTCGACGATCAGGACGTCCAGTCCATCGGCTCCCTGGCCCTGGCCCCCACCGCGCCCAACGAGGTGTGGGCGGGGACCGGGGAGACCTTCCTCATCCGGCCGGCCGTGGCCATGGGGAACGGGATCTACAAGTCCATCGACGGCGGAGAGACCTGGGAGCACAAGGGGCTGGAGGCCACGGGCCGGATCGGCCGCATCGTGGTCCACCCTCGCGACCAGGAGGTGGTCTACGCCTGCGCCCTCGGGCACGCCTACGGGCCCCAGCAGGACCGGGGGATCTACCGGACCACCGACGGGGGCGACACCTGGGAGCGCATCCTCTTCGTGGACGAAGGCACCGGGTGCGCCGACCTGGCCATCGACCCGACTCGTCCCGACATCCTCTTCGCGGGGATGTGGTCCCTCCGCATCGATCCCTGGCAGCTCGCCTCGATCGGGACGGGCGGGGGCGTCTACGTCAGCCGGGACGGCGGCGACTCGTGGGACAAGATCACCGGTCGGGGGCTGCCGGGGGCCGACGACCCCATCGGCAAGGTGGCGGTGGGGATCGCGCCGTCGGATCCGGACCGGGTCTACGCCCTCCTGGAGCTCGACCACCCCACCTTCTATCGCTCGGAGAACGGCGGCCGCTCCTGGGAGCTGGTGAACCGGGACAACGACATGGCCGAGCGGGCCTCGTACTACACCCGCTTCGCCATCGACCCCGCGGACCCCGACCGCATCTACTTCGCTTCGGTCCGCTTCAACATGAGCCAGGACGGCGGCCGCTCCCTGGTGCCCGACCCGCCCCGGGGCGGAGGGGACACCCACGATGTCTGGATCGACCCCACCAACCCCGATCGCTTCATGGTGGCCGACGACGGGGGCGCCACCATCACACTGAACCGGGGCCGCACCTTCGAGCGCATCGTCCTGCCCATCGCCCAGATGTACCACGTCTTCACCGACAACGAGATCCCCTACAACCTCTACGGCAACCGGCAGGACGGGTGGTCGTACAAGGGGCCCTCCAACAGCCGGGCCGGCGGAATCACGCCGGGGCACTGGTCCGGTGTCGGCGGGTGTGAGTCGGGCTTCGCCATCCCGGACACCGCGGCCAACAACGAGGTCTGGTCCGGCTGCTACGACGGGGGCCTGGAGGTCTTCGACCCCGCCACCGGCCACGCCCGCAACGTCCGGGTGTGGCCCGAGGCCGCCTACGGGTGGCGGCCGGCGGACCTCCGCTACCGCTGGCACTGGACCTTTCCGGTGGTGATCTCGCCCCACGACAACCAGACCGTCTACGTGGGAAGCCAGCACGTCCACCGCACCCGGGACCAGGGCGCGAGCTGGGAGGTGATCAGCCCCGACCTGACGCTGAACGACAAGACGAAGCAGCAGGACTCCGGCGGCATGACCACCGACAACCTCATGACCTTCGACGGGTCGGTGCTGTATGCCCTGGCGGAGTCGCCGGTGGAGGAGGGGGTCCTTTGGAGCGGAAGCAATGACGGCCAGATCCACGTGAGCCGGGACGGGGGCGGGAGCTGGACCAACGTGTCGGCCAACATCCCGGACCTTCCGGACTACGGCCAGTTCGCCAACATCGAGCCCTCCCGGTGGCACGCCGGGACGGCCTACGCGACTGTGGACGCCCACCAGATGGCGGACTTCGACCCCTACATCTACAAGACCACCGACCATGGGGAGACCTGGACCCGGATCGACGCCGGGATCGAGCGGGGCCCTTCCTCGTTCGTCCACGTGGTTCGTGAAGATCCGGTGCGGGCCGGGATGCTCTTCGCCGGGACGGACAACGGGGTCTGGTTCACACTGGACGACGGGGAGAACTGGATGCGGCTGCGGAACGGGTTGCCGGCGGCCCCCGTCTACTGGCTCACTGTCCAGCCCCATTTCCACGACCTGGTCGTGGGGACCTACGGCCGAGGGTACTGGATCCTGGACAACATCACGGGCCTCCGGGCCCTGGACGCCGACCTCATGGCCCGGGAGGCCGCGGTGGTCCGGCCGCTTCCGGCCTGGCGGTTCCAGGAGATCCAGGACATCAAGAGCACGCCGACCCACGTGCGGGGCCAGAACCCGGCCTACGGCGCGGCCATCGACCTGTGGCTGTCGGAGGGCTCCGCAGGCCCGGTCCGCACCGAGATCCTGGATCCCACCGGGGATCTCGTGCGCACCCTGGAGACCCGGGGCACGCCGGGCCTCAACCGCATCCGCTGGGACCTGAGGTACGAGTCTCCCCACACCCCTCGCCTGCGGACCCCGCCCCCGGACATGCCCTGGATCCGCATGGAGGACGACGGCACCCGCCGGCTCCGGACCTGGGATCTGGACCTGACGGGGGGACAGATCGGCCCCCGTGCCGTGCCTGGCACCTATACGGCCCGGATCCAGGTCGGCGACGTCACCCTCGAGACCCCGGTGGAGGTCCTCAAAGACCCGAACACCACGGGCTCCATCGAGGACATCCGGCGCCAGGTGGCCCTGTCCCTCTCGATCCGGGACGACCTGGACGAGATCGGTGGGATGATCGACCGCCTGGAGTGGATCCGGGAACAGGTCGAGGATCTGCAGGACCTGACCCGGGTCGAGGCGGACGCCGAGGCCGTGGCCGAAGCGGCGGCGACCTTCCGGGAGCAGCTCCTGGAGGTGGAGGGTCGGCTCTTCGACCTGAACCTCTCCGGTGCCCGGGAAGATGCCTTCCGGTCCCCCATGAGGCTCTACGGCCGCTACGCCGCCCTGGGGAGCGACGTGAGCCGGTTCGGGGCAGACTTCGCACCCACCGCCCAGCAGCAGGAGGTCTACGAGGTCCTGAGCGAGCGGCTGGAGGGGGCGAAGGTCCTCATGGACGAGCTGCTGAACCAGGCGCTGCCGCGGCTCAACGAGCAACTGAGGGCCAGGGGGATTCCGGTGATCTCGTAGGGGAGGCACATGAGCCTCAGCCACTCTCTGGACGTCCCCGGTGACCCCGAGCGCCACCGGGTCCATCGGGCCGGGACGCCTTCCGGCCACCCATTGCGCCGCACCCCCGCCAGCCCCAGCGTGACCGGTCCAGACCAATCCCCTCTCTCGACCCCCGACGCGCTATCGTTGGGGAACCGCCATGCCGAAGTGCGCCGTGCTCCGAACCATCCCTCTCGCACTCGGCGCCCTCGTGGCGGCGCCCTCGCCGACCCTCGCTCAGGCCTCCCCGGGCTACTCGGAGCTGGTACGGGTCTTCGAGGAGTTCCGGGCCGAGCGTTCGCCTGC
>DATHRY010000011.1:0-7309 GCA_035464715.1 Longimicrobiales bacterium | reverse complement strand
GTGAGTACGACTTCACCTACGAGATCGACGGCGGCGGCGAGGTGAACTTCTCGCAGGTGTCCGTCGAGGAGTTCCCGTCCAACCCGGCGACCGAGCTGACCGACTGCGTGTCGACGACCTACAAGATCCCCGTCCCCATGGACGCGGATGAGCTCGTGATCACCGAGCTCACCGAGCAGTTCGGCGACGGCTACGCCGAGCTCTGGCGTATCGCCACGACGGGCAACCAGGGCTGCACCGCCACGCCGACCTACGTCAACGACGGCACGACGGCGGGTTACGTCACCATCGACTTCACCGCCGGTGACTGCGGCCAGAACATGAAGGTGTTCTTCAAGAACCGGTTCATCCCCGAGCCGCCGGGCGGCGGCGAGGGCTGCACGCCGGGCTACTGGCGTCAGGAGCACCACTACGACAGCTGGAGCGGCTACACCCCCGGCCAGTACTTCGACGACGTCTTCGGTGCCGGACCCCACATCACCCTCGGTGAGGCGGTCCAGCTGGGCGGTGGCGGCGAGAACGCGCTCATCCGGCACGCCGTGGCGGCGCTGCTCAACGCGTCGTCCCCCGATGTCGATTACGCCTACAGCGCGGCCGACATCATCGCCTGGACGGCGGCGGCACTGACCTCCGGCGAAGGCATCGAAGACCTGAAGGACGACTTCGACGAGGCCAACAACGCGGGCTGCGATCTCAACTGATGATCTGAGCGACGCTCGCACGCAGGACCTTGCGGGGCCCGGGATCCTTCCCGGGCCCCGCTTTTCGTTGCGTGTCGGTGAGGTCCGGTTCGCTTCCGTCGGTCCGTATGCGTTCTGTGGAGGCCCCCGCACACCCTGTCGCGCAGGGGCCACGAAATCCTTGACGGGTGTCCCCGATTCAGGGCGGAAACACGCTTCCGGGGGGCGGCACGCTTCTTCCGATGGGGGCTTCCCCTCTGCGTTTCGCCGCCCTTTCGCTTCGACGGATCACCGAGCCCGGGTGGCTCCCATTCCCCCTCCGATGGAGGTCGTTTCCATGAAGCTTTCGTTCCGGAAGCCGCTCACCCTTCTCGTGGCCGCCGCAGCGTTCGTCGCGTGCTCGCCCGATTCGAGCGACTCACCCGTCTCGCCGCCCCTGGGCAGCGCCATCACCAACGCCAACGGCATCGTCGTCGAGGTCTGTAAGGTGCCGATCCGTGAGGACGACGTGACCATCGACCTCGATGCGGCCGGTGAGTACGACTTCACGTACGAGATCGACGGCGGCGGCGCGGTGAACTTCTCGCAGGTGGCCGTCGAGGAGTTCCCGACCGTCCCGAACAACGGCCTGACCGACTGCGTCACGACGACCTACAAGATCCAGGTCCCCATGGACGCCGACGAGCTCGTCATCACCGAGCTCACCGAGCAGTTCGGGGACGGGTACGCCGAGCTCTGGCGCATCGCCCTGGGCGGCAGTCAGGAGTGCCAGGCCCTGGCCACCACCGACCTGGTCAACGACGGGACGACGGCGGGCTCCATCACCTTCGACTTCACCGCCGGGGACTGTGGCCAGAGCATCAAGGTGTTCTTCAAGAACCGCTTCATTCCGGATGAGGGCGGACTCGAGGGCTGCACGCCGGGCGCCTGGCGGAACCAGGACGGTACGGGCCAGAACGGGAAGAACCGTTGGATCGGCACGGGCTACGACCTGACCACCACCTTCGAGTCCGTGTTCGGCGACGTCCTCGGGCCGGAGTACGACGGCCTCACGCTCCGTGAGGCGCTGGACTTCAACGACAACAGCGGGGGTGAGGCACTCCTCAAGCACGCCGCCGCCGCCGTGCTGAACGCCGCGCATCCGGACGTGGACTATCCGTACTCGGTGGGCGAGGTCGTCTCGATGTTCCAGAGCGCCTGGGCCGATCTCGAGGGCGACGACAACGAGACCAAGGACATGTTCGACGAGGCCAACAACCTCGGCTGTCCGATCTGATCCACGATCGATAGCACCGAGCACGGTCGGTTGTACCGCGGGGCCCGGGATTCTTCCCGGGCCCCGCTCCTTCGTTGTCGCCCTCCCCTGCTCCACTCCTCGATACCGGGCGCTCCCGTCACCCCCCGTCTCTGAGGACCCCCGCCTCCACCTCGCCCGGATCCTCCCAGCCCCGCTCCACGATCTCCCCCAGGTCGAACCCGACCGGCCGGGTGGATTGGAGCTCCCTCACCCCGGCCAGCATCCGGTCCCGGCCCAACGTCCCGGCATCCGACGCAACCAGCGCCTTCTGGCGCCGTCCACGCACGTCCACGAGACGGACCTCGGGGAACACCGCCTGCCAGGTGGCCACCATCGCCTCGTAGCGGGGCGACGCGGAATGGAGGTTGCTGACCGCCACCCCGCCGGGCGCCAGAGCCCGCCGCACCGCCTGCAGGAACTCCTCGGTGGCCAGCGCCCTGGGCACGTCCCCGTCCGAGAAGGCGTCCAGGGAAATCAGGTCCCAGCTCCCGGGGCCCGCCGCCTCGATGAAGGCCCGGCCGTCCCCGATGTGGACGGCCAGCATGGAGTCGGACCGGAACCCGAACCACTCCCGGGCTACCTCGACAACACGGGGCTCCAGCTCCACCGCATCGATCCGGGCTGTCGGCAGGAGGTGGCGGACGTAGGTGGGCATGGCGCCGCCCCCGAGTCCCACGAAGAGAATGCGCGCGTCCCGGGGGACGAGCCCCAGACCCACCATGGCCACCCGGGTGTAGGGGAGCTCCAGGTGGCCCGGACGCTCCGGGTCCAGCGCGGTCTGTCTCCCCAGGCTGCTCCCCAGGTAGAGCTCCCGGATCCCGTCGGCCCGCTCGATCACCCGCAGCCGCCCCGCCGGCGAGCTCTCGTCCAGGAGCACCTGGGTCCGGTTCCCGAACACGACCAGGGCCAGGAGGAGCCCGATGGCCCCGAGGGTCAGTCCGGTCCGGCGGGTCATGGGCACCTCGGGAGGTCGGGGGTGGCACGGCGGGGACGGCGTGGCTCCTCGAACCCGTCGCCTCCCCGGGACGTTCCTCCACCAGGGGGCTAGCTTTCGGATGCCCTCCGCGGATCCGTCCTCGAGCCGCCGGCCGAGGATCCCACCATCAGCCCCGAGAAAACGACATGTCCCACAACACCTTCTCGTACGGTATGAAGCGCGCCCTCGACATGTCTCCCGACCAAGCCGACGCAGCGGTCCGGGAGGCGCTGGCCGCCGAGGGCTTCGGCGTCCTCACCGAAATCGACGTTCAGGCGACGCTGAAGAAGAAGCTCGACGTGGACATGCCTCCCTATCGCATCCTGGGCGCCTGCGCCCCGTCCCTGGCCCACCAGGCCCTTTCCGCCGAGCAGGACATCGGGCTTCTGCTGCCGTGCAACGTGGTGGTCTACGAAGGGGACGCACCGGACCGATCGGTGGTGGCGGTCCTGGATCCCGTCACCCAGCTGGGCGTGACCGGGCGAGACGACATCCGGCCCCTGGCCGAGGACGTTCGCGCGCGCATGGAGCGGGTGCTCGCCGCGCTCTGACGCCTCACCCCCGACCTCTGACGTCCGAGCCTCACGGACGCGCTCGGGTTCGATGACACCCCGAACGGCGCGGGATCGCGGCGGAGGGGGCGGTCCCGGGTGCGGTCAGCGGCTGGACCGGTGAAGGACCGGTTCGGCCGCGCGCCTCAGAGCCACCGCTCGGGCATGCCGCTGGCGATCAGTCCGCCCAGGTGGAAGGCATGCAGCCCGGCTTCTCTCGAGATCTCGCCCGTGAACGGCGACAGCCGGAAGGTCCGGACGATCACGTAGGCCCCGGGATGCCGCTTCCGGGCCATGAGGGCCGCCTGAAGGTTGATGCCGTCCTCCCCGGAGCCCAGGACGATGACCGGTTCCCGGCCCTCCGCCCGGATCACCGACCCGATCCGGTGCCAGATCTCAGGATCCAGGATGTCGCCCTCCAGGACCGTGTGCTCGTACCCCTCGTCGAAGCCCGGGTACTCCGCGAAGACGCGGACACGGGCGTGGGCCCTCTCGTCGATGACGACAACCGACCCGAAGCTCCCGGCGGCGTGCTCCTGAAGCTGCCGCAGGACCGTCTGCCCGAACCGGCCGAAGCCCGCCAGCACGACCACGTCGGAGTCGGGGGTCTCACGGAACCGCGCGAGGAGGTGATCCTGAACCAGTCGCATCGCGGCGAATTCGTGGCCGTTGAAGGTCTCGCAATCCCGGGCAACCCTCGAGCCGGCGGTCTCCCTGAGGAAGCCCAGGTCCGCCACATGGGCCACCATACGTCCGGCCAGATTCGGCGCCCTGTCCAGGACCTTGGCCGCGGCGTCCAGATTCGCGAAGTCCTCGCCGGTGAGGAACAGGACCCGGTGCGCCTTCCCCAGGGCGAGCCGATCCAGCACCGCGTCGTGGGTGATGTCGCCGATCACCACCTGGGCCCGGTGCACGTCCCTCAGCTCCGCCAGGGACGGGTGCCCCGGATCCCGCTCCACGACCACGATCTGCCGCTCCATGTCCCGCCCCCGGAGCTTGCGGATGTAGACCATCGTGAGCCTGCCCGCCCCGCCCAGCACCACGTGGTCGGCCAACGCCCGGGTCCGCTCGGTCAGCGGACGGATCAGGCGAACCGCCGCCTCGATCAGCGCCGAGGCCGTGATCACCGGCGCCGCGAAATAGGCGGTCCAGAGGAGCGCGCGCGCGAAGGCGGGCCCTCCCGCCGGCGTCCCGATGTCGAGACCGCCCAGCACGAAGAGCCCCAGCACGTAGTAGGCCTGCCCGGCCAGGCCGGTATCGGTCAGGTCGCGCTCGCTCACCCCCGCCCCCAGGAACAGCCCCGAAAGCCCGGCGGCGCACACCAGCAGGAAGGCCATCCCCCTCCACACGAATGGACGCCAGAACGCGCGGGCCAGCACCTGGCGGGGCGAGGGCTCCAAGGGGGACGCTCTCCTGCGGAGAAAGGTCGGAACAGGACTCGACCGGGAATGTCGCCCCGGGACCCACTTGGGGGGAGGGGCAGGGCAATTCCCGACAGGCAGCCACGACTCCATGAGGACAGAAGCCCGGGTCCGGGCTGGCTATCGTGAAGCACCGACGGGTTCGGCCTCATGCCCTCCCTGCCGCTTACCGACGACCTGCTGACGTCGGCCGCCGCGTACATCTGGAGCCTTTCGGATGCGCCGCAGGACGTGCCCGCAGGCTCGGCATGCGGCACGGACGCCACATATCACCGGACACGACCGCCACCCGATGACCCGTTCGGGCCACCAGGCCCGCGCAACGCGAGAACAGGTTACACGCACGAGCGATTCCGGTGCATGGCGCCCGCCCGGAGCAGGAGCACCCGGGTACCCCAGGCCGTTTTGAGCTTCCGCGGCCCCCGCGGCAGAGTGTGATCGGCGGCCGGCAATCCCCTTCCGTTCGGGCGCCCTCTCGTCGGCAGGCCGGGCAACGGTTCCGCGGCTCAGGCTCCGGAACGGGTCTTGCAGCCATTTTCGACCGTGTCCCGGCACCGGGACAGCCGAGACCGAACCACGCTTACCATGCGCGGCCTCGCCGGGAAGAGACCCCGGCGCGGGTCCCCACACATCCCACCTTCCACGGAGTCCTCCAATGCATCGGAAGCTCTTATGCACCCTGGCCCTGTCCGCTGCTCTCGTCGCCTGTGGCGACGGCAACGACGGGCCCGGTTCCATGTCGCTGTATCTCACGGATGCGCCCGGTGACTTCCTCGAGGCCTGGGTGCAGATCGACCGGATCGAGCTCATCGGCAACGCGGAGGGCGAGAACGGTGGCGTGGTGCTCATGGACGCGCCCTACGTCACGAATCTCCTGACGCTGCACAACGATGTGGCGACCCTCGTCGAGGACGCCGTCGTGCCTGCCGGGCGGTACGCGCAGCTCCGCCTCGTGATCCCCCACGGCTGCATCGTGGTCGAGGGCGAGACGGAGGGGGAGACCACCGTCTACGCCACAGACGGTTTCGACAATTGCGGACCCGCCGACGGGAATCTCCAGGCGCCCAGCTACGGCACCTCCGGCCTCAAGATCGGCCTGCCCGGAGGGTCGGTGGAGGTGTCCGGTGATGCCCACCTGATCCTCCTCGACTTCGGCGTCTCCGAGACCTTCGGTCACATGGCCGGCGGGTCCGGACAGTGGGTCATGGACCCCCACGTCGTGGCTGAAGAGGTGGCCTTCACTGGCAGCATCACGGTGGAGCTCACCGACGCCGAGGGCTCCGGTCTCGGGGACGTCCCGGGATCCCCGGGTGACTTCCAGGCCCGCCTCGACACCGAGGAGATGCCGGTGGACTTCACCGATCCCGACGAGGACGGGGTGTGGACGGCAACCTTCCTCTTCCTGATGCCGGGAACCCACGAGGCATCCGTGGAGCTCAAGGACGAGTTTACCTACGACGCCACCGTGGAGCTCGTCAGCGAGTCGGCCACGGTCGACCTGGTGAGCGGCGGCTCCGGCGTGGTCCGCTTCGAGATCACCGAGGCGGCTCCGCCGGCGTCGTGACCGTCGCCTGACGGGTCGGCCTGTGGGACGGTCGTCGGGGCGGCTCCCGGCGGCTCGTCCCCAGGCCTCGTCGATGGCGCGGGGTGAGACCCCCGTGCCCGCTCATCGACGGCAAACGTCTCAGCGGCTTCGGCCGCTGAGGCGTTTGTACGTCGGGGACCTAGCCGGCCCCTTCATTTCGAGAAGCGCCAGCGGCGAACGCAGGCATGGGAATCCCGTGCATTCCCATGGCCCTGCCCGACACTTCCGGTCGGGAGGTTGGACCCGGCGAATTCCCGGCCGCACAACCGCTTACCCGTGCGGATGGGGCCCCCACGGCCTCGGTGGCACGGCCGTTGCGTCCTGGTGTGCACCCAAGAGCGGGAGAGCGACGGCCGGTCGCCCATCCCACCAGATCAGGGAGTCCGATGCGTGTCCATCGCGGGTGGAGCGGAAACATCCTGGCCCTCTCGATGGCCCTCGCCCTTCTGGCGATGCCGGGATCGGCCCAGGCGCAGTCCCCGGACGTGACCCGGCCCACGGTCGTGCTCACGCTGGCCACGGCATTCGAGAACGGGCGGCCGGTGGGCGTGGACTCGACCTTCGCGGCCGATGTCGGGGAAGTCTGCGCGATCGTCGAGGTGGAGGAGGGGCAGGAAGGGAGGTTCTGGGTCGTCTTCGACTTCCTTGGAAGCCAGTCCCTCCTGGAGCTTCAGGTGGACGAAGAGTCCGATCTCCAGTGGGCCGCCATGGCCATCCCTCCCGAAGCGAAAGGGCAGTGGGCTGTCTCGGTGGTCCACGAGGGCAACACGCTGACGTCGAGGCTCTTCACCGTGGGTCC
>DATHRY010000010.1:0-2116 GCA_035464715.1 Longimicrobiales bacterium | reverse complement strand
CACGTCCGCCGGACCGATCCCCGCCTCATCCGCGAAACGCCGGAACCAGTCCTGGAGAAGCGGGCCATCCGCGGCCTCCGCGACCCGCATGGCCCCGGGCGCCGGCGACGCCGGAGGACGCACCTCCTCGACGGCGTAGATCCCCATGCGCATCGTGGGGACCGCCTCCACCCCGTTGGACGCCGCCCATACCGATGCGAACTCCCGGATCGTCTCCAGCGGTCCCATCACCCCCGGGACATCGCGGCCGCAGGCGTCCGCCACCCCCCGGACGGCCAGAGGCACGGCCACATCGGGCATCCGGGTCATCCCCACGTTCAGAGGAGGCGTGCGGAAGACACATCCCACCACCCGGCCCCGGTCCTGGAGGGTGGCGAAGAAGGGAGGCGGGTCCGGGAGGGGCTCCAGGTCGGCCATCTCGCCGGCGAGGCCCAGGATCAGGTTGTTCTCCGCCTCGGCCTCCAGCAGGAAAGCCCGGGCCGTGTCCAGGAAGTGTCGGGGCGTCACGTGGTGAACGAACTGCACGACGCGCTCCGGTGAGGGGAGGAGAGGCCCGGCAGGATAAGAGGGGGCCCGCCTACGCGCCATCGCGACCCGGTGGTAGATTCCCCGTCATGTCCGATCTCACCTCGAAGCAGCGTGCCTTCCTGCGCTCCCGCGCACATACCCTGAAGCCGATCCTCCACGTGGGGAGCGACGGGGTCTCTCCGGAGGTCCTGGATGCGGTCCTGGAGGCCTTCAACACCCGTGAGCTCCTCAAGGTGAAGGTCCTCGACTCCGCACCCGAGTCGGCCCGGGAGGCCGGTGCGGCCATCGCCGCCGGGCTGGAGGGGGTGGAGGTGCCCCAGACCATCGGGCGCACCGTGGTGCTCTACCGCGCCTTCCCCGACGGGCCCGAGCTGAAGCTGCCGGGGTGAGGTCGCCGCAGCGGTAGGCCAGGGACGAGGACACCGGGGCGTGTCGAGCCGAGCCGCGCTCCGACGGCCCGGAGCGGCGCTTCCCACCCCGGGCCCGCCGACCTCAGTTCCCGCCGCCCTCCCGGGCCAGCCGCCGGTAGTACTCCTCCACCAGCCCCCGGAACCGCTCGGGGATGGCTTCGCTCCCGGACAGGGCCGCCGGGGCCTCGTCGCCCTGCACCTGGCGGCGGAGGCTGAACTCGACCCGACCCAGGCTCTCGCGAATGGTCTGCTGGAGGACGGCGATCTGGGGAAGGTCCTCGTAAGCCTCCCGGTTCTGGAGCTGTCGGATCGCCTGTAGCGCCCGATCCAGATCGGTGACGTCCTGCCCCTGCTCCCGCAACTGGTCCCGGAGGGTCGCCACGTCCTGTGCTCGCTCCTGGAACTCGCGCTGGAACTGCCGGATCTCCTCGTCGGTCAGAGGACCGCCGGGGCCGGTGGGGTTCCCCCGGGTGGCACCTCCACCCGGGAGGTCGTCGGTGGTCCGGGGCGCTCCCCCGTTCGCGTCGCCGGCACGGCCGCCGCCCTCGGCGCCCTGCTGGGCCTGGTCGCCCTGGCCACCGCCGTTGCCCTGCCCCTGCTGGCCTTCCTGACCGGCCTGTCCCTGCTGCCCCTGCCCCTGCTGGCCTTCCTGACCAGCCTGTCCCTGCTGCCCTTGTCCCTGCTGGGCCTGGCCGGCCTGTCCCTGCTGCCCCTCGCCCTGCTGGCCTTCCTGCCCCTCGCCCTGCTGACCGCTCTCTCCGGACTGGCCTTCCTGTCCTTCACCCTGCTGCCCCTGCTGACCGCCCTGCCCCTCCTGTGAGCCCTGCTCGCCGCCGGCCGCCTGCTGGGCCCGGTCCGAGAGCCGCCGGTCGAGGGACTCCACCCGGTCCAGAAGGTCCCGGGCTTCGTCGAGGGATTCCGCGAGGCCCGCCTGCCCCTGCATGTCCGCGGCGGCGTCGACGGCATCCTGCACGGCCTGCTCCAGCCGTTCGAGGTCCGCCTCGATGGTCTCCTCGAAGACCCGGGCGTACTCGGGATCCCGCTGCTCGAGGACCCCCCGGGAGTACTGGATCTTCTGGATGAGCTTGGCCTCGTCGATCTCGTTCACGGCCTCCCGCAGCTCCCGGGCGGTGGCCTCGTCCCGTTGCCGGGCCTCCTGGGAGAGCCGGTTCAGATCC
>DATHRY010000009.1:0-4614 GCA_035464715.1 Longimicrobiales bacterium | reverse complement strand
CATGGGGATGGGGGTGGCGTTCGACCCGGACGTCGCGGACTTCTCCCGCATGTCCCCGGTCGGTCAGCTCTTCATCGACGAGGTCCGGCAGAAGACCTTCATCGAGGTGGACGAGGCCGGGACCCGGGCGGCGGCGGTGACCTCCGTCGGGGTGGGCGTCACCTCGGCGCCCCCGGCCTTCGTGGTGGATCGGCCCTTCGTGTTCGTCCTGCGGGAGCGGCTCTCGGGGACGATCCTGTTCACGGGGGTGGTGGGGGATCCGACGACGGAGGGGTAAGGGGTTCCCCCGGGGAAGCGACGGGTCGAGCCTTCCTTCCGGGAGTCCCGCCCGGCTTGCCAAGGCGGCGATTCGTATCGGATGTTGGCTCCCGTCCCCTGGTGGGAGCCGCCGATGCCCGACCCGATCGACCGCCTCAACGCCGCCCTCGCGGGTCGCTACCGGGTCGAGCGCGAGGCCGGGGAGGGGGGGATGGCCGTGGTGTACCTCGCCGCCGACCTCCGGCACGAGCGTCGGGTCGCCCTGAAGGTCCTGCGGCCGGAGATCGCGGCGATCATCGGGGCCGAGCGGTTCCTCGCCGAGATCAAGACGACGGCGAACCTGCAGCATCCCCACATCCTCCCGCTCTTCGACTCGGGCGAGGCCGACGGATTCCTCTTCTACGCGATGCCGTTCGTGGAGGGGGAGACGCTCCGGCAGCGGCTGGACCGGGAGCACCAGCTTCCCGTCGACGAGGCGGTCCGCATCGCCGAGAACGTGGCGGAGGCGTTGGACTACGCCCACCGCCAGGGCGTGGTCCACCGGGACATCAAGCCCGCGAACATCCTGCTCCAGGACGGCAAGCCGGTGGTCGCGGACTTCGGGATCGCGTTGGCGGTGGGGGCTGCGGGGGGCGAACGGATCACAGAGACGCGGCTCTCCCTGGGGACGCCCCTGTACATGAGTCCCGAGCAGGCCACCGGCGACCAGCACCTGGGACCCGGTACCGACATCTACGCCCTCGGGTGCGTGCTGTACGAGATGCTCGCCGGAGCCCCACCCTTCACGGGCAGCACCCCCCAGGCCGTGCTGGGGAAGCTCCTGACGAGCCCACCGCCGAACGTCCGGGGCGAGCGTCCCAGCGTGCCGGAGAACGTGGACGCGGTCCTCCGCAGGGCCCTGGAGAAGGTGCCGGCGGATCGGTTCGCTCGTGCGGACCACCTGGCCCGAGCGTTGACCGACCCGGGCTTCCGGCACGACACCGGAGACCCGAAGGCGGCGGGGTCGGGGCGGGGTCTCCTCCATCCGGTCAACGTGGCCGCCCTCGTCGCGATCGTCCTCCTCTCCGCCACGGTCGGGTGGCAGCTTCGCCCGTCGGAGGGGCCCCGGGAGGTGTCGGCCCTCGAGCTACCCATGCCTTCCGGTACGGTCGTGCGCTCCGGGAGCCGGATGCCGGTGCAGTCGCCGGACGGGAGGGAGATCGTTCTCGTGGCTCCCCTGCCCAGCGCTGCCACGGGCCTCTGGCGTCGACCTCTGGACGGGGTCTCCCTCACCCCGATCGCCGGGACCGAAGGGGCCACGGCGCCGACCTATTCCCCGGACGGGAGCGCCCTGGCCTTCGTGGTCCTCCAGACTCCGCCCACCCTGCGGGTCGTGGCCAGGGACGGGTCGGAAGCACGGTCGATCCTCTCCGGGACCCTCCACCCCCAGTTCCGCGATATCGAGTGGGGAGGGGACGGCTGGATCTACTACACCGACGTCGGCGGACACATCGCCCGGATCCCGGCGTCGGGTGGGGCGTCCGAACGCGTCACCACACTGCAGGAGGGCGAGTCCTTCCACGTCGTCGCCGACGTACTTCCCGAGGGCCGGGGTGTGCTGCTGATCCGGGGGGAGGGGGCGCCGGGCGACGAGGAGGTCGCGGTGGCCGCGTTGCCGGGGGGCGCCCACCGACCGTTGGTTCGCGGCGGGACCGCGCGATACGTGGCGACCGGTCACGTCGTGAGCGGGACGGCGGATGGCACCCTGATCGCCACGCCCTTCGACCTGGACCGGCTCGAGGCCGTCGGCCCCTCGAGCACCGTCCTGGAGGGGGTGGCCACCGTGTCGGGAGGATGGCTCGAAAGCCTCTTCACCCTGTCCGAGTCAGGCACGCTGGTCTACCTGCCGGCCGCGGCCATGAACAACCGGGCCGCCCGTCTGGTCTGGGTGGATCGGGAGGGGGAGGCGACGCTCGTCGATCCCGACCACGAGTTCGTGCCGCCTGCCGGCGATTTCAATTGGAGCCTCTCGCCTGACGGTGGGCGGGTCGCCCTCACCCATGCGTCCGAGGGCGATACGGCCGCCGTGTGGATCAAGTCGCTGCCCGACGGCCCCTTCGAGCCCCTCACCTTCGGAGAATGGACCCTCACGCCCGCCTGGACGCCCGACGGGCGGTCGGTGACGTATCTCTCCCACGACCCGGATCCCACCATCGCGGAAGGGGGCCTGTGGCAGCGTGCCGTCGACGGGGTCGGGGAGCCGGAGCTGGTGATCGACGCCGGGGCCCGGGGGTTCATCTGGCCGGACTGGTCGGACGACGGATCCTGGCTCGTGTTCCGGAGCGTGAATCCCGTCGCGGATCTCCTGGGCCTCCGACCCGGCGTCGACAGCGCGGCGGTCCCCCTCGTCGCGTCCGGCTTCCAGCACGGTCCCCCCGACCTCTCCCCGGACGGCCGGTGGCTCGCCTACAGCTCGGATCGTTCGGGGCGCCACCAGGTGTACGTGCGCTCCTTCCCGAACGTGGACTCCACCCGGATCGCCATCTCGGTGGACGGCGGATGGGCCCCTCGGTGGGCCCGCACGGGGGACGCGATCTTCTACGTCGACGACGCCGGGCGGATGATCACGGCCCGGGTGGAGACCGAGCCGCGGTTCAGGGTCCTGGCGACGGAGGTCCTTTTCCGGCTCGCCCCCGATCTCCTGGTGCCGACCCAGCGGACCGACGGGTTCTTCGACGTCGCCCTCGACGACCAGGCTTTCCTCATGGCGAGATGGTCACGCCCGGACGAGCCGTCCAGGCTGATCGTGATGCAGAACTTCACCGAGCGGCTGACGTCGGCGGGACGGGACTGAGAGAGGACCGAGCCGGCCGCCCTCGCACGGGACGGGCCGCGCCGGCGTACATTCAGCGCCCGCGCGTTCCTCGCGCTGGCACCCCCGCTCCTCGAACCGTCGTTCCCCGGTCATGCCGCCCATCCCTCACCGCCGCCGACCACGCCCCGAGACGGGCCTCCTCACGGTCCTCGCCATCGCCGCGCTCCTCGCGCCGCCGACGCCTGTTGCCGCCCAGGAGCCCACCGCCACTGCCACCCCCGTCCACGTCGACTACCTCGTGGCCTTCCCGAACGCCCGGCACCGCGAGGCCCGGGTGACGGTCCGCTACGAGGACGTCGGGCCGGGGCCGCTCCGGATCCGGATGAGCCGCACGTCCCCCGGGCGCTACGCCCTCCACGAGTTCGCCAAGAACGTATACGACGTGGAGATCACCGGGGTGGACGGGAGGGTGGCCCGGACGATCCCCGGCCCCGGGGCGGCGGCGCGGGACGGCGCGGAGCCCGGCCCCACGGTGCATCGGCCCGACCCCCACGAGTGGGTCATCCAGGACCACGGCGGGGGGGTGAGTTTCAGCTACACCCTCTACGCCGACCGGGCCGACGGGACCTACGCCCAGGTGGACGAGACCCACGCGCACCTGAACGTGCCGGCGACCTTCGCCTTCGCGCCGGACCTCATGTCGTCGCCGGTGCGCCTGACCGTGGATCCGGGTGACCGGGACTGGGACGTGGCCACCCAGCTCCTGCCCGACGAGGGCGGTGATCCCTACGTCTTCACCGCGCCCGACCACCACTACTTCATGGACTCGCCCCTGGAGATCGGCGACCTGGACTGGCGGGAGCACGTCCTTCCCGACGGCCAGCGCCTCCGGATCGCCATGCACCACCTGGGCACCGAGGCCGAGCTGGACGCCTACGCCGACGCCACCTGGCGGATCGCCGACGAGCTGGCGGCGGTCTTCGGCGGGTACCCGATCTTCGACGGGGGCACCTACACCTTCCTGGCCTGCTACACCCCCTGGAGCAGCGGGGACGGCATGGAGCACCGGAACTCCACGGTCCTGACCAGCAGCGGCTCGCTGGAGGGGAACAGGGTGGGGCTCCTGGGGACCGTGGCCCACGAGTTCGTCCACGCCTGGAGCATCGAGCGGATCCGACCCGCCAGCCTGGAGCCCTTCGACTTCGAGGCGGCGAACATGAGCCGGGAGCTGTGGTTCGGGGAGGGCTTCACCAGCTACCTGGACGACGTGGCGCTGGTCCGGGCCGGGGTGATCGAGGAGGACGACTTCTTGCGGCGGGTGGCGGGCAGCGCGTCGGCGGCGATCCGGGCCCCGGGACGGCGCTTCTTCTCCCCGGTGGAGATGAGCATGCAGGCCCCCTTCGTGGACGCAGCCACCTCGGTGGACCCCCAGAACCGGACGAACACCTTCCTGTCGTACTACACGTGGGGAGCCGCCGTGGGGCTGGGGCTGGACCTGACGATCCGGACCCGCTTCGGGCTGCGCCTGGAGGACCTCATGCAGGAGATGTGGCGGCGGCACG
>DATHRY010000008.1:0-20259 GCA_035464715.1 Longimicrobiales bacterium | reverse complement strand
TCGACGGTGTAGATGGGGTCGTCGTGGGTGGTGGGCTTGATGGTCTCGACGCACCCGCCCTGGTCGACGGCCACGTCGACGATGACGGCCCCCGGCCGCATGGTCTTGAGGTCCTCCCGCGTGACCAGGCTGGGTGCCTTCTTGCCCGGGATGAGGACCGCACCGATCACCAGGTCGGAATCCTCGAGCTGCTTCCGGATCGCGTAGCGCGTGCTGTAGAGCAGGTTGACGTTCGCCGGCATGACGTCGTCGAGGTACCGGAGCCGGCTCAGGGAGATGTCCATGATGGAGACCCGTGCGCCCAGCCCGGCGGCCATCTTGGCCGCGTTGACCCCCACGACGCCCCCACCGAGGATCAGCACCTTCCCGGGCATCACGCCGGGCACCCCCCCCAGGAGCACCCCTGCCCCGCCCGAGTGGCGCTCCAGGTACTTGGCGCCCTCCTGGACCGCCATGCGACCGGCGACCTCGGACATGGGCGTGAGGAGGGGGAGCTCGCCGCTGGGGAGCTCCACGGTCTCGTACGCCAGCGCCACCGCGCCGGAGTCCATCACGGCCCGGGTCAGGGGCTCGGAGGCCGCGAAATGGAAGTAGGTGAAGAGGAGCTGGCCCTCGCGCATGTGGGACCACTCGGGCTCGATGGGCTCCTTCACCTTCATGATCATCTCGGCCCGGGCCCACACCTCGTCGGCCGTGGAGACGATCTCGCACCCCGAGGCCTCGTAGAAGTCGTCGGTGAAGCCGCTGTCCGTCCCGGCCCCCGCCTGCACCATGACCTGGTGGCCGGCATGCGTGAGGGCCTCGGCCCCCGCCGGAGTGAGGGAGACCCGGTACTCCTCTCGCTTGATCTCCCTCGGTACGCCGATCAACATCGTCCCAGCTCCTTTGCATGCGCGTGGCGAGACCGCGACGCCCCCCGGCGCCCGGCGACCTGGATTCTACCCAAACGGCCTGGGTCCGTCACGCCTCTCCGGGACCCAGGGACAGGAAGAGGTGGCGGTCCGGATCCAGAACCTCCCGGGCCAGGGCCGCGACCTCGTCGCGCCCCACCTGGTCGTAGCGTCGGAGGGTCTCGTCCAGCGAGCGCAGAGGCTCCCCGTGGAGGGCCGAAGCGGCCAGTCGGTGGAGACGAGCTCCCGTGGACTCCATGGCCAGCGTCAGGTGTCCCTTCACCTGGGCCCGGACCCTGTCCAGCTCCTCGCCGGGCAACGCCTCCGCGGCCAGCAGGCGCAGCTCCTGTCGGACGGCGTCGATGGCCGCGTCGGCGGTCTCCGGTCGGGTACCCAGATAGACCCCCAGCGTCCCCGCCGACACGTAGAAGGCATGGAAGCTGTACACGGCGTAGGCCAGCCCGAGCTCCTCCCGGATCCGCTGGAAGAGTCGGGAGCTCATTCCCCCACCCAGGGCCTGGGACAGGAGGATCAGGGCGTACCGCCGGGGATCCGCATGTGGCATCGCGGCCCCCCCCACCACCACGTGGGTCTGGGCGCTGGCGCGGGGCACGTGGATCAGGCCCTCCCGGGTCGGCCCCGGCTCCACGACGACCGGGGACGGCCGCCCCGCCTCCAGCGTGCCGAAGCGGGCCTCCACCTCGGCGAGCACGGTGTCGTGCTCCAGGCTGCCCGCAGCCGCCACCACCAGGTTCGACGCGCAGTAGCGCTGCCGCTGGATCCCCCGGAGGACCGACGCGCTCATTCCGCCGACCGTCTCCCGGGTCCCGAGGATCGGATGCCCGTAGGGATGACCTCCCCAGAGGGCTTCCCCGTGGAGGTCGAAGACCAGGTCCTCCGGGGTGTCCTCCACCATGGCGATCTCTTCCAGGACCACGTCCCGCTCCAGCGCGAGGTCCTCGTCCCGCAGGAGGGGGCTGCGGACCAGGTCCGCCAGCACCTCCACGGCGAGCGGGAGGTGCAGATCCAGCACCCGGGCCTGGTAGGAGGTATGTTCCCGGGAGGTGTAGGCGTCCAGGGATCCCCCCACGGACTCCAGAGACAGGGCGATGTCCCGGGCCGAGCGACGGGACGTCCCCTTGAAGACCATGTGCTCCAGCATGTGACTGGCGCCCATGACCTCGGCGGCTTCGTGAACGACCCCCTGGGCGGCCCACACGCCCACCGCCACCGACCGGAGTCCCTCGATCCGCTCGGTCAGGACCCGCAGACCGTTCGAGAGCGTGGTGACGTGGATGTCGCCGCTCCCGGGCTCGGCTCGGAGGGGTTTGGCCGGGAACGCCACGGGGGACGCAGCCTTCCGGCCGCGCCCCCCGTCCTGCGGTCCCGCTGTGCCGGTGTTACGCCTCGGCACCGGCCTCGCCCTCTTCGGCGATGGCCGCACGACGGCTCAGGCGCAGCCGGCCCTTCTCGTCGATGGAGAGGAGCTTGACCCGGGTGATGTCGCCCTTCTTGAGGACGTCCTCGGTCTTCTCCACCCGGCCGTCGGCCAGCTCAGAGATGTGGCAGAGTCCCTCGGTGCCCGGGAGGATCTCCACGAAGGCCCCGAAGGTGGTGGTGTTCTTCACCGGACCCTCGTAGATCCGGCCCACCTCGGGCTCCTGCACGATCGCCTCGACCATCTCACGGGCCCGATCGGCGGCCTCGCCGCTGATCGCAGCGATCTTCACCAGGCCACTGTCGTCGATCTCGATCGTGGCACCCGACTCGTCCTGGATGGCCCGGATCGTCTTCCCCTTGGGCCCGATGACCTCCCCGATCTTCTCGGGGTTGATCTGGATCGTGGTGATCCGCGGCGCCCACTCGGACACGTCGTCCCGGGGGTGGTCGATGGCCTGGTCCATCAGGTCCAGGATGTGCATCCGACCCTTGTGGGCCCGCTGCACGGCCTCCTTCATGATGTCCAGGGTCAGTCCCTGGATCTTGATGTCCATCTGGATCGAGGTGACGCCCTTCCGGGTGCCCGCCACCTTGAAGTCCATGTCGCCCAGAGCGTCCTCGAGGCCGAGGATGTCGGTCAGGACCGCCACCTGGTCGCCCTCCTTGATCAGCCCCATCGCCACACCTGCGCAGGCGGCCTTGATCGGCACACCGGCATCCATCAGCGCCAGGGAGGCACCGCAGACCGAGGCCATGGAGGAAGAGCCGTTCGACTCCAGGATGTCCGAGACCACCCGCAGCGTGTAGGGGAAGTCGTCGTAGGCCGGCAGGAGGGGCTGGATGGCCCGCTCCGCCAGGTTCCCGTGACCGACCTCCCGACGGGACGTGCCCCGGAAGGGACGCGCCTCACCCACGGAGAAGGGCGGGAAGTTGTAGTGGAGCATGAAGGTCTTGGTGACCTCCTCGCGCACGTCGATGCTGTCGATGCGCTGCTCGTCCCGGGAGGTTCCGAGCGTGGTGACCACCAGGGCCTGCGTCTGCCCCCGGGTGAAGAGGGAGGAGCCATGGGTCCGGGGCAGCACCCCGACCTCACAGGAGATGGCCCGGATGTCGTCCAGCCCCCGGCCGTCGGCCCGCTCGCCGTTGTCCAGGATCTGCTGACGCATCACCCGCTTCTCGATGGTGCGAAGAACCTCGCCCACGCCCTTCTCGTGCTCGGCCCAGGCCTCGTCCTCGGCCTTCAGCGTCCCGATCACGTCGTCCTTGAGGGCGGCCATGGCCTGCTGCCGCTCCTGCTTGTCCGGAAGGCTCAGGGCCTCTCGGACCCGGGTGCCGGCGAGGGCCTCGACCCGACCCTTCAGAACCTGATCGGGCTCCTGGGGCGTCCACTCCATGTCGGGCACGGAGTGGCCCTCCAGGAGCTCATCCTGGATGCCGATGAGCTCACGAATGCCCTCGTGGGCGAAGTCGATCCCCTGGACGATGTCGTCCTCGGGAATCTCCAGGGCCCCACCCTCGACCATGAGGATGGCGTCCCTGGTCCCCGCCACCACGAGGTCCATGTCCGAGTACTCGAGCTGCTGGAAGGTGGGGTTCCAGATCCAGTTCCCCTGCACCCGGCCGACCCGCACACTGGCGACGCGGTCGTTGAAGGGGATGTCGGACATGTTGAGCGCCACGCTGGCGCCGAGCATGGCCAGGACGTCGGCGTCGTTCTCCTGGTCCGCGCTCAGGATGAAGCACGCGACCTGCGTCTCGTGCATGTACCCGTCGGGGAAGAGCGGCCGCAGCGGCCGGTCGGTCAGGCGGGCCGAGAGGACCTCCTTCTCTCCGGGCCTACCCTCCCGCTTGAAGAAGCCTCCGGGGATCTTCCCCGCGGCGTAGGACTTCTCCCGGTACTCCACCGTGAGGGGGAAGAAGGGGAGATGGGTGGGGCTGTTCTGGGCCGTGGCCGTGCAGAGGACCACGGTATCGCCGTACTGCACGAGGCAGGAGCCCCCGGCGAGCTTCGCCATCCGTCCGATCTCGAGAATGAGGGGACGTCCTGCGAACTGGCGCTCGATGCGCTGGATCATGTTGTTCTTTCTCATCCGCTTCGCCGCAGGGGACCGATTCCCCTGCGCTGGTTTGCTGGTTGGTCCGGGTCACGTGCCCCGGACCGCGTCGATCCCGCCTGGTCCGATTCCAGGTCGGGGAACGGAGAAGGGCGGAGACCGGTCGGCCTCCGCCCTCATCCGCGTCCTAGTGACGGAGCCCCAGGTCCGCGATCAGGCTGCGGTACCGGTCGAGGTCCGTCTTCTTGAGATACTCCAGGAGCCGCCGGCGGCGACCCACCATCTTGAGCAGGCCGCGACGACTGTGATGGTCGTGCTTGTGCCGATCGAAATGGTCCCGGAGATGATTGATTCGCTGGGTGAGGAGCGCGATCTGTACCGGGGCGCTCCCAACGTCGCCCTCGTGGAGGGCGTACTTCTTGATGATGTCGGTCTTTTCCATGCTCTGTCGAGCCTCCTCAGGAGTCGTTCGCTGCAAGGGAAGCAGGGGCTACCGCAGGCGCGGTACGCCAGCCTGAAAGGCTAACGGAAAGCACGCGGGCGTTCAATACACCCTGGGGCGGGCCGGCTCCGCCGCGTCACTCCTCCAGGACGGCTCGAGCCCGCTCCACGTCGGCCTGCATCTGCCGGATGAGGGCCTGCACCGAGTCGAAGGGGAGGACGGGCCGAAGGTACTCCACGAAGTCCACCCGGACCTCGTCCCCGTACAGGTCCCCGTCGAAGTCCATGAGGTGGAGCTCCACGCTGGGCGGGGCACCCTGGAAAGTGGGCCGGGGACCCAGGTGCAGCGCCCCCTTGAAGACGCCGTGCCGGGTGATGCCCATGACCGCGTAGATGCCCGCCGGGGGCAAGAGCTTCTCGGGTGGAAAGCCCGCCAGGTTCGCCGTAGGGAAGCCCAGGTGGCGGCCCCGACCGTCGCCCCGCACCACGAGGCCCCGGAGGGCATAGGGCCGCCCCAGGCCCTCCCGTGCGAGATCCATGCGACCCTCGCCGATCCAGCGACGGATGCGGCTCGACGAGATCGGGTCCTCCCCTGCCTCGACCGGGCCCACCACGTCCACGGCGAAGCCCAGCTCGTCCCCGATCCGGCGAAGCGTGTCTGCGTCTCCGCTGCGCCCCCTCCCGAAGCCGTGGTCGTAGCCGATCACCAGCTCCTCCACCCGCAGCCGGGCCACGAGGATCTCCTCCACGAAGCGGCGGGGCTCGTATCGGGCGAGCTCGGGGGTGAACGCCAGGAAGACGGCGTAGTCCAGCCCGCTCTCCGCCAGGATCTCCGTCTTCTCCTGCGGGGTCGTGAGGAGCGGGGGCGCGTCCTGGGGCCGGACGATGCGGAGCGGGTGGGGATGGAAGGTGACCAGCACGCTGCGACCGTTCCGGGCCGCGGCCCGGGCCTGGATCTCCTTGAGCACCGCCCAGTGCCCACGGTGGACCCCGTCGAAGGTGCCCACGGTGACCACCGCGCCCCGATCGCTGGGCAGGCCCAGGCTCACGCCTTCGGCTCCGGTGGTGGTGGAAAGACCCTGCGGGGCCGGAGCACGCCGTCCTCGGCGTCGCAGACGGCCAGGAGCGTGCCGTTCCAGTGGGCTACCGTGGGGCCGTCGGCGAGCTCGTCGAGCCGGATGCGCTGGCCGTGGACCAGCCTCCCCGCCTCCTCGTCGGACAGGGCGACGCGGGGCCAGTCGGCCAGGGCATCCAGCGGAGCGATCCACGCTTCCCGGGGAAGGTCCTCGGCCAGCGCCCCGTCCACCGCATTCTCCACGGACCACCCGCCGACCCGGGTGCGTCGCAGGGCCGCGAGATGCGCCCCGGTTCCCAGCACCTCGCCCACGTCCCGGGCCAGTGCCCGGATGTAGGTCCCACTCGAGCAGCGGACCCGGAACGTGATCTCGGGCAGGTCCAACGCCGTGAGCTCGATCTCGTGGACGGTGACGGGCACGGGCTCCAGCTCCACCGCTTCGCCGCGCCGGGCCTTACGGTGGGCCGCCTCACCCCCGACCTTCTTCGCAGAAAAGGCCGGCGGCCGCTGCAGGGTCTCACCCACGAACCCCTGGAGAGCCGCCTCGACGCGGGCCCGATCCAGGCCGGTCCACGCCTCGTCGGTGGCCGTCGTCTCGCCCTCGAGGTCGTCTGTCTCCGTCCGGACGCCCAGGCGGGCCCGGGCTTCGTACTCCTTGTCCGCGCCCACCAGGTACTGGACCAGCCGGGTGGCGGGCCCGGCACACACGACGAGAAGTCCCGACGCGAAGGGATCCAGCGTGCCCGTGTGGCCGACGCGACGCTCTCCCAGGACCTTGCGAACCCGGGTCACCACGTCGTGGGACGTGGGCCCCACCGGCTTGTCCAGCAGGAGGACTCCGCCCTCGGGCGGCATCCGGGTCACGCCGGGTCCCCCTCCTCGCCGTCCGCCTCAGGATCGGCACCGGCCTCCCATCCCTCGTCCGGGCGGACCTCGTCCAGGATCTCCTCGATGCGGAGCGCCTGGTCCAGGGACTCGTCGAAGGTGAACCGCAGCTCGGGAACCCGACGGACCTTCAGCTCCGCCCCGAGGATCCTGCGCAGGTACGGCCCCGCGGCCGCGAGTCCCTCCAGGCTGGCCTCCCGATCGTCCTCTCCGAGGGTCCGTACGAAGACCCGGGCCAGGGAGAGGTCCGACGTGACCCGGACGCCGGTCACGGTCACGCCATCGACCCGGGGGTCCCGCAGCCGGGTTCGGATCAGCGCGGAGAGCTCCCGCTTGATCTGCTCGTTGAGACGGTCGATGCGGCGGTGGCTCATGTCAGCGGAATTCCCTGCGTACGGAGGAGATGAGGACCCGACGTTCGCTCTCGACGAATCGGTCGACCCGGTCCAGGACCGACTCCACCGCAGCCCGGTCGGGACCGAGGACCGCCACGGTCAACTCCGCCCGGACCAGCACCTCGAGGGCGCCGGTCTCGGCGACCGACACGTTGAAGCGATTGCGGAGCCGCTGCCGCAGCGACTTCACGACCATGCGCTTCTCCTTCCGGGACCCGCAGGCCGGAAGGCTGAGCTGAAAGGTCTGGACGGCAAGGTGCACGGATCGGACCCGCCCGCGAACGGTGCCTTGCGGGCTCCGGGGTCAGCCCCGGGCCTCGGCGCTCTCGGCGAGGGTCCGGGCGATCTCCTCGACCTTGTAGCACTCGATGACGTCGCCGACCTTGATGTCGTTGTAGTTGGCGATGCCGATCCCGCACTCGTACCCCTCCCGGACCTCCTTCACGTCGTCCTTGAAGCGCTTCAGGGAGCTGAACTCCCCGTCGTACTGGACGATGCCGTCGCGGATCAGGCGAGCCCGGCCCTTCCGGTCGATCACGCCGTCCGTGACGTAGCAACCGGCGATCATCCCGACCCGGGAGATGCGGAACGTGTCCCGCACCTCGGCGCTGCCCAGGATCTCCTCGCGCTCCTCGGGGGTGAGCAGGCCTTCCAGGGCCGCCCGGATGTCGTCGACGGCGTGGTAGATCACCTCGTACGTCTGGATCTCCACCCCGGCCTGCTCCGCCATGGAGCGGGCATTCGCGTCCGGTCGCACCCGGAAGCCGATGATCACGGCGCCGGTGGTCTCCGCGAGGAGGATGTCGGACTCGTTGACCGCACCCACCCCGCGGTGCACGACCTCGACCTGTACCTCGTCGGTGGAAAGCTGCTCCAGGGAGTCGGCAAGGGCCTGCACCGACCCGTCCACGTCACCCTTGATGATCAGGGGCAGGGTGCTGACCCGTCCCTGGGCGAGCATGTGGCCGAAGTCGCCCAGCTTCATGCCGCGGTCCTTGATGCGGAGCTGCTTCTCCCGGTCCAGCCGCTGGCGGGACGTGGCGATCTCGCCAGCCTCGTCGGCGCTCATCACCTGGAAGGTATCCCCTGCCTGCGGCACGCCGCCGGCCCCCAGGACCTGGACCGGCACGCCCGGTCCGGCTGTCCGCACCGGCTGGCCCCGCTCGTCGAGCATCGCCCGGACCCGGCCGTCGTAGAGTCCTACCAGGAAGTCGTCGCCGACCCGCAGCGTCCCCTTCTGGACCATGACGGTCACCACGGGGCCCTTCCCTACGTCGAGCTGCGCTTCGACCACCGTACCCTGGGCGTCCCGGTTGGGGTTGGCCTTGAGCTCCAGCATCTCGGACTGGAGGAGCACCTTCTCGAGGAGGTCCTCGATCCCGTCCCCGGTCTTGGCCGAGACCTCGGCCACGAGGACGCTCCCGCCGAAGTCCTCCACCTGCACCTCGTGCTGAAGGAGCTCCTGCTTGACCTTCATGGGGTTGGCCGCCGGCAGGTCCACCTTGTTGATGGCCACGACCAAGGGCACCCCGGCGTTCCGCGCGTGGGAGATCGCCTCGATGGTCTGGGGCATCACGGAGTCGTCCGCGGCCACGATCAGGATGACGATGTCGGTGAGGTCGGCCCCCCGGGCCCGCATCGCGGTGAAGGCGGCGTGACCAGGGGTATCCAGGAACGACAGGCTCCGGCCGTCGTCGAGCTCGACGTGATAGGCGCCGATGTGCTGCGTGATCCCACCGCTCTCGCCCGCGACCACGTTGGTGTTGCGGATGCGGTCCAGCAGGAGCGTCTTCCCGTGGTCGACGTGTCCCATGACCGTGACGACCGGTGGCCGGGGCTCCAGCAGGGCCGGATCCTCCTCCTCTTCCTCCGCCGGAAGGGTGGCCTCGTACTCCTCCTCCATGATGGCGGTGAAGCCGAACTCCTCGAGGAGCATCTCGATCTGGTCGAAGTCCAGACGCTGGTTGATGGTGACCATCAACCCGAGGTTCTTGAAGGCGGACCCCACGATGGCCGTGGGCGACTCGTCCACCAGCTCGGCCAGCTCGGCCACGGTCAGGAACTCGTTCACGCGAACGGTGGTGCGCTCGCGCTCCCGCTCCTCCTCCTGCTCGATCTCCTGGAGCTCGATCTCCTCCTTGGAGGGGCGGCTGCTCCTCTTCTTCTTCTTCTTCCCACCGCCGCCCTTGATCTCCGCCATGACGCGCTGGAGGTTGTCCTGCACCTCGCTCTGGTCGACGCGGCGCTTCCGCTTCTCCCGTCGCTTGCGCTGGCCGTCGGCGGTGTACCCCTCCGCCTTGATCCGGACGGTGCCTCCGGGGCCGGCGCTGGCCGCGGGTGCCGGCTTGCGGAACCGGGGCTTGACCTCCCCGACCGTATCGCGCACCGGCGTGGGGCTCTGGGCCGGTCCGGCCGCCCCCGGCTCTGGCTCCTCCTCGGCCTCGGCCTGGGGCTCCTCGATCTCCTCCGGGACGTCGGCGTCGGGCTCCGCTCCGGCGTCCGCTTCGCTTTCGACCGGGGCGGTGTCCGCGTCCGTCTCGGCCTCGACGTCCGACGCCTCCTCCGCCTCGGCAGCGGGCGCCTCGACCTCCACCTCGTCGACCTCGGTCTCGGCGTCGGCCTCGGGCTCGACGGCGACGTCCGCGGTCTCCTCGGCTTCTTCTTCGGCCTCGGCCTCGGCGTCCGGTTCAGGCTCGGACCGCCGGCGGCGACGCCGACGACGAGTGTTCGGCGACGATTCCTCCGCAGCGGCCTCGAGCGCCTCGGCCGCGTCCGTGGTTCCCGACCGACGGGCACGCTCCACCTTGGCGAGCACGAGTGCCACATCCGCATCGGACATCACGTCCTCGGCCTCCGCGACGTGGATCCCCATCCCCCGGAGGAGATGTAGGAGCACGTCGACGTCGACGCTCAAGTCCTGCGCTAGCTCTTCAACCCGCATGCGTTCGATCTTCCTCTTCAGTCTTCGGGCCGCTCTCGCGCCCCGTGTCCACCGCGAGCTTCTCGAGGAAGCCGGCAGCGAGGTCCGGATTCGTCACCGCCACCGCGGAGACCGGCGGCCCTCCGAGGGCCCGACCCAACTCCGCCTGTGTCCAGGACGCATCCGAGGGGATGTCCCGATGATCGAGAATCCCCGTAATCTTCTTCCGTTGTGTCGGCGAGGCGTCGCTGGCCAGCAGCACCAGATGCGCATCTCCGTTCCGGACGGCCTCGCGGACCGCACCGGTTCCCAGCGTCACCGCGCCCGCACGACGAGCGAGCCCGAGAAAGCGGAGGACGTCAATCCTCGTCTTCCCCGGGCTCGCCGGCGGACTCGGTCTCGGATGACTCCTCGCCGGCGTCCGCGTCCGCGTCGTCCGCGTCGTCGCTTTCCGCCTCGACATCCTCGACCGGAGAGGCCTCCCCCTCCACCACCGTCAGCTGGTCGATGATGCCGAGCAGCCGATCGGCTTCGGTCTCGTCCAATCCCTCGACGCGGAGGAAGTCCTTCTTCTCCAGGTCGATGATATCGAGAAAGGTATTGTATCCAGCGGCATTCAGGGCCGCCAGAGTCGCCGCGGGGATGTCCAGCTCCGAGAGGGCGAAGTCCGAGGTCTCGTACTGGTCCTCGCTGCTGGCGAAGAGCGGGAAGTCCGCCCCCCGCTCCAGCCACTCACGGGACCCGTACAGATCGATCTGCCACCCGATGAGCTGTGACGCCAGGCGGACGTTCTGCCCATTGCGTCCGATAGCCAGCGAAAGCTGGTCCTCGTCGACCACCGCCGTGATCACCTGACGTCCGGTGTCCGAGATCACCTTGGCCACCCGGGCCGGCGCGAGGGCCCGGCGAGCGAAGACCTCCGGCTCGGGGTGCCACGGGACGATGTCGATCCGCTCTCCGCCGAGCTCCGACACGACCGCCTGGACGCGGGAGCCCTTGAGCCCCACGCAGGCGCCCACTGGGTCGATGGACTCGTCGTGGCTGTAGACGGCGATCTTCGTGCGACCTCCGACCTCCCGGGCGATCTCACGGATCTCCACGATCCCCTGAGCGATCTCCGGCACCTCGAGATTGAAGAGCGCGGACACGAACAGGGGGTCGGCGCGGGACAGGATGAGCCGGGGGCCCTTCGGCGTCTCGTCGACCTTCTTCAGGACAGCCCGGATGGGATCTCCCTGCCGGAACCGCTCCCGGGGGTTCTGGTCCTTCCAGGGAATGATGGCGTCCGCGTCCCGGGACCGGTTGAGGAGGACCACCATCTTGCCCCGCTCCACCTGCTGGACCTCGCCGGAGAGGAGGTCCCCGACCTTGTCGTTGAACTCGTCCCGGATGCGATCCCGCTCCCCTTCCCGCACCCGCTGGACGATCCGCTGCTTCATGGCCATCACCGCGTTCCGCCCGAACTGGGCGAAGTCCACGGGAATCTCCATGATGTCGCCGACCTCGTAGGTGTCGTCGTCCCAGCGGGCGTCCTCCAGGGAGATCTCCGTGGAGTCGTCCTCCACGTCCTTCACGACGCGCTTCAGGACGACGATGTCGAACTCGCCGGTGATGTCGTCGATGTCGATCTCAGCTTCGACGTTCGGGCCATACAGGCGCACGAGAGCGGCCAGGATCCCGTCCTTCATGAGGTCGTTCACCTCATCAGGCGTCAGGTCCTTGGTCGCCCCGATGTCCCGAAGCGCAGCCACGATCTGCCCGGCGTTGGCCATGTTCGTCCCTCGCGTCCTGTCCTGAGTCCCGTATCAGTCCCAGCGGTAGACCAGGTGGGCCCCCGCGACGTCCTGCCGCGGCACCTCCACCTCGTCTCCGTTCTCCAATCGGAGGCGTACCTTCACCTCCCCCCCGTCTTCGGCCAGCCCCAGGAGTACCCCCTCCAGGCGGCTGGCCCGGCCGGCGAGGATCTCCCCCTTCCGACCCTTGATCGCCACCGACTCACCGGCGAACCGCGTGAAGTCCCGGTCCCGGACGAGCGGTCGATCCACTCCCGGCGAGGAGACCTCGAGCACGTACTTCTCCGGCATGGCCGCGTGTTCATCCAGCCACGGCTCCAGCCCACGGCTCACCACGGCGCAGTCGTCCACCGTGATCCCCGTCTCCCCCGGAACGGAATCGGGCCGGTCCACCCGAAGCCGCACGATGGGGCGACGAGCGCTTCCGGCCCACTCCACGTCCACCAGTTCGAACCCCAGCTCCTCCACGCGGGCCTCCAGCTCCCGGGCGATCTCCGGGACCTCTCTGCCCATCCGCCAACCCCCTTGCAACCTGACCGACGGCGAATAAAAAAGCGGGGGCTTCCCGCTCCCCCACTTCGAAGGACCGCCCGCGGGCGGTGCGTCCGAGTTGCCGTGAATATATCCCCGAGCCCCTGCCGCTTCAAGGCGGCGGGGGCCGGGGGGACGCCGTCAGCGCCCCCTGCGTCGCGTCACGCCGACGAAGCCGGTCCTCCCTCGGAGGGCCCCTCCCCATCGTCCGGGGTCTCCGACAGACCCATCCTCTTCTCGAGCTCCCGGACCCGATGCTCGAGGGCCTCGAACTCCGCGACCGTGGCGAAGTCGAAGCGCTCCTTGGCGTCGCTGGTGGCCTCCCGGGCCCGGTCCACGGCGCTCTTCATGGCGTCACGGGCGCGGTCGACGCTCAGGTCCCCCCGCTCCCGGGCCTCGCTGATGGTCTGGTCCAGCGCCTCCTTGAACGCGGACAGCACGCCGAGGCCCCGCTGGAACCCGTCCGACATCCGCTCTCTCGCGCCCCGGGGGCCGTCCTCTCCGTCCTTCCCCTCGTCGGCACCCGGATCCTTCGGCTCCTGCTCGCTCACGACTGCTCCTGGTCTGGTATACGATGTCGTTCGTACTTTCCCCTACGGAGGCGGCCGGCAAGCGGTTTCGGGCCACCCCGTGGACCGTTCGGCCCGATCTGCGACCTCCTCAGCCGGTGCGCTCGATGCGGGCCCCCAGCCCCTTCAGCCGGCCGTCGATGTCCTGGTACCCCCGCTCGATCTGCCGGATGTTGTGGATCTCGCTGGTGCCGTCGGCCCCGAGGGCGGCGATGAGGAGGGCCATGCCCGCACGGATGTCCGGGCTCTCCACCGTACCCCCCCGGAGTCGGGTCGGGCCGACCACGACCGCACGGTGCGGGTCGCACAGGATGATTCGCGCCCCCATCCCCACCAGCTTGTCGGTGAAGAACATCCGGGATTCGAACATCTTCTCGTGGATCAGGATCGTCCCGTGGCACCCGGTGGCCGCCACCAGTGCGATCGAGGTGAGATCCGCCGGAAACGCCGGCCAGGGACCGTCGTCGATCTTGGGAACCGCGCCGAAGGCGTCGTGGCGGATCACGTGGTCGCCTGAGCCGTGGACCCTGAGGTCGCCGCCCTCGGGCGAACACTCGATCCCGAGCCGCTCGAAGCCCAGCAAGGTGGAATCCAGGTGCTCCAGGGGCGCGTCCTCGATGACCAGGTCGCTCCCCGTGACGGCCGCCAGGCCGATGAACGATCCGGTCTCGATGTGATCCGACTGAATGCGGTACCGGGCTCCCGAGAGGCGCTCGGCGCCATGGATCGTCAATCGCCCGGTCCCGACCCCTTCGAACGAGGCGCCCATGGCCTCCAGGAGATGGCAGAGGTCCTGGACGTGGGGCTCGGCCGCCGCGTTCCTAAGCACCGTGGTCCCTTGGGCCAGGGAGGCGGCCATGACCGCGTTCTCCGTGCCCGTGACCGAGGGCTCGTCCAGGAAGATATCCGCCCCCTTCAGCCGGTCCGCCTGGATCCGGAAATCCCCGTGGAGCGTCACCTTGGCCCCGAGGCCCCGGAAGGCCAGGAAGTGCGTGTCCATGCGGCGCCGTCCGATCACGTCGCCACCCGGAGGCGGAAGCTCCACCTCTCCGAACCGTGCCAAGAGCGGCCCGGCCAGGAGCAGGGACGCGCGGATCCGGGCCGCCATGTCCCGGTCCACGCGGCCCACCTCCACGCCCCGGGCGTTCACGGTCACCACGTTGTCGTCCTCCCAGACGTGGCTCGCTCCGAGGGATTCAAGGATCTCGAGCAGCGTGAGGACGTCCCGGATCCGTGGGATGTTCTCGAGGGTCACCGGCTCATCGGTCAGGAGGGTGGCCGCGAGGCAAGGGAGCGCGGCGTTCTTGTTTCCGGCGGGACGGATGCGCCCGGAAAGCGGCGAGCCGCCTTCGACGACGAAGGTGGACATGAAGTCGGGATGCGGGGGACCTTGAGGGCGGAGCTGCACGAACATCGCGGCCCCGACGGGCCGGAAGATACCGGGGTCCGTCGAGGAGCGGCAACCGGGTGGAGGGGGCCGGCGGGCCCGCTCCACCGGAGCCCGGAGCGCGCGTGCCCTCGGCCACCGCCGCGCTCCCGCGGCCATGCCGTCGCTTGTCCACGACGCCGTCCTGCCGCAGTCTTCGCGGGTTCGATCCTCCCGCACACATCTCTCCCCGGCTCATGATCCACGCATCTCTCCGGCACGGCCGGGACCGCCGCTTCACCCCCACCCCCCGGCGGCATCTCCGCGATGCCCGCCGCCGGCCCTGAGCCCGAGGTCCGGACGTGCGCAAGATCGATCCCGAGGACTTCCAGCGAGCGACCCGGAACACCGCACGCGAGATCAATCGGCAGATCGTCCTCAGCCTGATCCGGGAGTACCAGCCCCTGTCGCGGGCGGACCTGGCCCGCCGCATGGGCGTGGCGAGGGGCACCGTGGGCCCCATCGTGGAGGAGCTGCTGGCGGAGGACGTCATCTACGAGCGGGCGAGCAAGCAGACGCGCCGGGGGCGGAAGCCCATGCTGCTCTTCGTTCGCGAGCGCGACCGTCTGGTGGCGGCCGTCGACGTCCGGCTCAGCCAGACCCAGATCATGCTCACGGACTTCGCCGGGCGTGAGATCGCCCTGGAGCGCATCCGCACGCCGGCCACCACACCCGAGGGATTGACCCGGGAGCTGGTCGCCCGCGTGAGCCGCATGTGCGACGACCACATGGAGGTCGGCACGTGCGAGGGCATCGGGGTCGTGGTCCCCGGCATGGTGCAGCGGGAGACCGGACGCGTGCTCTACGCACCGACCCTCGGCTGGCGGGACGTGGACCTGGTCGGCCCCCTGTCGGACGGTCTGGGGATACCCGTCCACATCGAGCGGGACGCGGTCGCCTGCGCCCTCGCGCATCTCTGGTTGAGTCCTGTTGGAGACCCCCCCGACGGATTCGTCTACGTCACGGTCTCCGACGGGGTCGGCGCCGGTCTGATCGTCAACGGACAGGTGGTGCGGGGGAGCCGGGACACGGCCGGGGAGATCGGGCACGTGGCTCTCAGCCAGGACGGGCCCGTCTGCCACTGCGGTCAGAGAGGCTGCCTGGAGGCGTACGCTTCGAACCCGGCCACGGTGGCGCGGTACCTCGGCGTCGATCTTTCGGACGAGAAGGCCCTGGCCGGCCTGCGAGAGCGTGGACTGTCGGTCCGCCTGGTGATCGATCGGGCCCGTGCCCGCGACGCCGCGGCGCAGGAGGCCCTCACGGCCACCGGCCGGTACCTCGGAATGGGCTTGTCCGTCCTCATCAACACCCTCAATCCCGGCCAGATCATCCTGGCCGGAGCCATCATGGAGGCTTGGGACCTGGTGGGCCCGAGTGTGCTGCGGGTGGTCCGGGAACGGGCACTGACCAACGAAGCCGGTGCCACGCCCATCGTGCCGGAGACGACCGACGAGCGGACCCGCCTCCGAGGCGCCACCGCGCTGGTGGTCGCTCCGACCTTCGCCGCGCCGGTGGTCGGGTGACGGTACCCGGACCTTCGAGGGGGCCGTGGAGAGCCCCGGGCCCGGGCCGGCCGACTCGGGAACGGGAGGGGCCTTTCGGTGCGGGACCCGGATTGGGCATACTCCGGAGCGGTCGCCCGCAGGCCGCCCGGGCCCGGGGGCCCGGGCCACGCCCGGGAGGCCCACGGGGACCCGGGTCCGACGCCGAGCCCCTCGATCCGCCCAGCCCGGCCCGCTGACGATGCGACTCAGAGACTACCTCCGCCCCGACCTCGTCCTCACGGACCTCGCCGCCGAGGACATGCCGTCCGCACTCGGCCGACTGGCCGAGCGCTTGGCGGGATCCGGCGCGGTCCCGTCGGTGGACACGGTCCGGGAACGGCTGCGCGCCCGGGAAGAGGCCCACACCACGGCGATGGGCCAGGGCCTGGCCATCCCCCACGCCACCCTGCCGGGGTTGGAGGCTCCGATCCTCCTCCTGGCGCTGGCCCCCACGGCCATTCCCTTCGGCCCGCCCGGGAGCGAGCCCGTGCGCATCTTCTTCACCATCCTCTCGCCGCCGGATCGCCAGGGGGAGCACATCAAGCTCCTGGCCCGGATCTGTCGGCTCACGAAGCACGAAGGGTTCGTGGAAGAGCTCCTCGAAGCCGGCTCCCCGGACGAGGCGCTGGCCATCGTCCGACGGATCGACGAAGAGCACGTCTGAGGGCCGCGTGTACCTCGTCGTCGCCGTGGTCAACGACCCAGACAAGCTGGACGAGATCCTGTCCGGGTATCTGGAGCTCGGACTCACCGGGTCCACGGTGATCGGGAGCGAGGGGATGGGCCGCGTCCTGTCCCACGACATCCCCATCTTCGCTGGACTCCAGGCGCTCGTGGCGGGCTCCCGCCCGCAGAACCGGACCATCTTCTCGGTGGTCTCCGACGACAAGGTGGAGCCGATGTTCGCCCTCCTGCAGGACGTCTGCGGGAACCTGGCATCCCCGGCGACGGGGATCGCCTTCTCGGTGCCGATCGACCGGGTTGTGGGCCTGGCTCCGGAGCTGGGCGGCGAGGAGTAGTGGATCCGCTCTTCGCGACCCTGATCCTCATCCTCGTGGCGTTGCTGGGTGCCCGCTTCTCCTTCGGCTCCCGGCGGGTACCGTCCGGCGCCCGGCTCATCCTCCGGACCGGGACCCACTTCCTCTTCCTCGGCTTCCTCCTGGGCCCGGCGCTCCTGGACCTGGTCACGGACCGGGCCGTGGAACAGCTCTCCCCCCTCCTGGGCCTCGCCCTGGGCTGGATCGGACTGCTGTTCGGGCTCCAACTCGAGCGGTCGGCCCTGCGGCAGTTCCCCCGGAGCTACGTCCTGCTGGCCCTGGGACAAGCGGCGCTGACCTTCCTCCTGTGCCTCGGGCTCGGCCTGGTCGCCCTGCGGGCCTTCGGGCCCGGCGGACCGGTAGCGGCCCTCATGGTGCTGGGGGCGGCGGCCACCGCCTGCGTGTCGACCCCGGCGGGCATCGCCGTGGTATCGAAGAACTTCCTGGCCCGCGGACAGGTGCGGCAGCTCCTCCTCTTCATCGCCTCCCTGGACGGGGTGGTGGGGATCACGGCCCTGCACGTGGCCTACGCCGCATTCCACGAGACCTCCCTGCTGATCACCGAGTACCAGGTGGGCTGGTACGTGTGGCTCTTCGGCGGGCTGGCCCTCGGCGGCGTGTGCGCGGTGATCTTCATGTGGCTGGCCCGGCTCCGGCCCACGGTGGAGGAGCTGGTGCTCTACCTCCTGGGAATCTCCGCCCTGTCGGCCGGCGCGGCCCTCCAACTCCAGCTCTCCCCCCTGTTCGTCGCCATGGTCATGGGGATGATCATCTCGAACCTGGACCGGGATTGGCACCGGGTCTTCCGGTTGATGGAACGCTGGGAGAAGCCCATCTACGTGATCCTCCTCCTCCTGGCCGGAGCCACGCTGCGGTTCCCGACCTGGTGGATCCTTCCCCTCGCCCTCGTCTACGCTGTGATCCGCGGGAGTGCGAAGGTGGTGGCCAACGGCGTCCTGGGCCGGGTCGTGCCCCTCCCCTTCCCCGTGCCCCGCGGACTGGGCACCGGCCTCATCTCCCAGGGTGGCATCAGCATCGCCATGGCCCTGTCCCTCTCCCTGACCCTCGGCTCGACCTCGCCCCGGATCGCAGGGATGGCTGCGGAGCAGATCCTCTTCGCGACGGTGGTCCTCGGCGTCGTGCTGTCGGAGATGATCGGTCCTCCCCTGGTGACCCGACTCCTCCGCCGGGCCGGAGAGATCGCGCCCGAGGTGGAGGAGGCGCTGGCCGATGGGGACGAAGCCAGGGCCGTGGCCGAAGCCAAGGGCCGCGCGCCTCCCGGACAGAGCTCGACCCCCGAGGCCTGATCCGAGGTGGTGAGGCGATTCCCGGACGCGGTCGCCTGCGCGCCGACTTCGATCCCGGGGCATCTGGCCCGGCCCCGGCGAACCGTGGTAGACTACACGCATGGTTCTTCCCGCCACGCTCCAGTCCACGGTCTCCGGCGCCCCCGCCCGCGACACGCTCTCCATCGTCGCCGACCTCTCGATGATCGTGATGGCGCTGGCGGTGGCATTCGCGGTCGTTTTCCTGGTCATCCAGCTCCATAAGGTGGGATCCTACCTCCGGGAGTTCCGGACGCGTGCCGAGGGCCGCACCGCGCCTCTCCTGGACCGCAGTCGGTCGATCGCGGCCAACGTGGAGTACATCTCGGCGACACTCCGGGCGGACGTGGAGCACGTGAACGGCTCGGTGCGGGCCCTCTCCGACCGCCTCCAGCAGGCTTCGGACCGGATGGAGGAGCGGATCGAGGAGTTCAACGCCCTCATGGAGGTCGTTCAGGGAGAGGCGGAATCGGCGTTCATCGGGACGGCCTCGACCGTCCGGGGGATCCGCGCGGGGGCCGAGCGACTCCGGGACGGAGGCGCAGCCGAGGACGAGGCGAAGGTCGACCGGGCCCGTGAGGTCCACGCGCCGGACGCCCTGGGCACCCTCGGCGAGGACCCCTCCTCGGAGCGGAGCGCCTGACCGGAAGGCCATGCTGGCTGCTCTCCTCATCGCCGTCGGGTGGCTCCTCGTCCCCGAGCCGGCATCGGCCTGGGGCCCCGGGACCCACATCGCCCTCGGCGAGCTCGTCCTGGGCTCCCTCTATCTCCTCCCTCCGGCTGTGCGGGTGCTGCTGGAGCGCTTCCCGATCCACTTCCTGTACGGGTCGGTGGCCGCGGACATCTCGTTCGCCAAGAAGTACGTCCCGGCGGGCCGCCATTGCCACCACTGGCACGTGGGCGAGGAGATCCTGGAGATGGCCGGGAGCGAGCCGCTGGAGGCCATGGCGCTCGGCTACCTGTCGCACCTGGCAGCCGACACCGTGGCCCACAACCTGTACGTGCCCCGCCAGCTCCTCATGACCTCGACGACCGCGGCCATCGGGCACACGTACTGGGAGCACCGGATGGACGTCCACGTGGGGGAGGACTATCTGGGGAAGGCCCAGCGCATCGTCTTCGAGAACGACCACTCGGAGGCAGACGCCCTCTTCGACGAAGTCCTGAGCGGAACCATCTTCAGTTTCCGCACGAACCGGAAGCTCTTCCGGGGCATGATCCAGGTGCAGGGCGACGACCGCTGGCTCCAGCTCTTCGACCGCATTCTCCGGAAGTCCCGATTCGACGTTCCGGAGGAGATGGTGGACCGCTACCTCGCCCTCTCCTACGACAGCATCGTCGACTACCTGAGGAACCGGCACCATTCCACGCCGGCGGCCCTGGACCCCATCGGCGACCTCAACCTCCGCCTGGCGAAGAAGGTGCGGCGGCTGGCCATGGCCGACGGCGCGGTCTCGGACGCGTCGATCCTGGAGGAAATGGCGGACGAGTTCTTCCCCTGGCCCGAGGCGCCGCTGGTGTTCTGGCCTCGCATGAAGGCCGAGGAGGGCCGGGTGGAGCCGGGCCCGGAGGAAGAGGCGACCCCCGACGAGATCGGGCACGCACCGCCGCTGACGTCCTACGACTCCTGACCCCCCTGGCGAGGCGAGTCGCCCCGCCGTCTCGGGCCCGTCCCGCCAAACCTCCGGGCTCCGGAGGTTCCGGGGCGGACGTGCGCCGTCGCACCGAGGGTGGCGCGGCGCCGCCCGGCCAAGGAACGACCGCGAGCCGTAGCATCGCTACGGTGAGTGCGAGAGACGCCGCCGTCTCCAGACCGTCCCGCCAGACCTCCGGGCTCCGGAGGTTCCGGGGCGGACGGGCGCCGTCGCACCGAGGGCGGCGCGGCCCGGCCGAGGAACGACCGCGAGCCGTAGCACCGCTACGGCGAGCGGGAG
>DATHRY010000007.1:0-2523 GCA_035464715.1 Longimicrobiales bacterium | reverse complement strand
CCGCCGTCGCGCGGAAGGTGAACACGGGGTCGGAGGCTCATCTTTCGACAAGGGACCCCAGGACAACACGGCAGGCGTGTACGAGAAAGCGCCGTCCGGCCAGCGGCCGGGCGGCGCTTTCGAATGTCCGGGCGTCCCGGGGTGGCCACCGGCCCGTGGGGGACGGCGGCCAAAGAGAAGCCGAAGAGGGCCCGGGGCGGAAACCCCGCGCCCGGACCCCCGATCAGGACCTCAGTGGCCCATCGACTTCAGTGGCCCATCCCTGCCGCGTGGATCGGAAGCTCCACCCGGGTGTCGGCCCATTCCATGACCAGGTGGCCCATGCCGGTGCCGTGAGGCTGGAAGGTCACCGTGAAGGTCTCGACGAAGTCGTCCGTCGCCTGAACCGGTCGCGTCACGCTCCCCACGTCCGCGGCGCGGACCTCGGCGTTGATGGGGATGCCCCACCGCTGATGGTTGGAGTTGAGGACGAACTCCCACTCGTCCTCGGCGGCGATGACGTAGATCGAGTAGGTCCCGGGATCCACGCTCAGCCCACCGACCTCGCCGCCTGCGGGGAGGATGAGCTGGGAGGTCTCGTTGGCTCCCATCCGCCAGGGCTCACCCAGGGGGATGAGGTTGCCGACCACCTCACGGTCCCGGGCCGACGGACGGCTGTAGCAGAGCTGGGCGGTCTCGCTGCCGAGAGGGATCTCGACGGCGGCGTAGGGGCTCGTCCGAGCCATGGCCTCTTCGGGCGTGGCGTTCCGGATCCAGCAGCCGGAGAGGTCCTGGGCGGACAGGGCGGCGGGCGCCAGGAGCGCCACCGCGACGAAAGGCAGAGAAAGACGAGTCATCATGATGGACAGGGTCAGGGGGTACGGATTGGATGTCGCGACCGATCTACCCGAGGGACACCGTCGTAGATCCGGCCCCTGCGATCAGCCGGAGGCTCGGAGCCCCCGCCGCACGTAGGCCGCCGCGCTGAGGAGCGCCGCGAGCGATGCGAGCCCCGCCAGCGGCAGGAGGAGCCCCTCGGGCAGTCGCAGGCAGGCCCCGATGACGAGGCCCAGGACCAGGACCGTGGCCACCCGCCCGTGGATCTCGTGCTCCATGCTCACGGGGCGCTTCAGGTGGCGCATGGTCCCCCAGCCCACCAGGAGGATGAAGTCCCGAAGGAACACCGCGCCCAGGAGCCAGAGCGGGAGCTGGGTGAACAAGGGGCGACCGAGGAGGGTGATGGTCACCAGCGCGGTGAACTGGAAGCTCTTGTCGGCGACGGCGTCCATGAGGGCGCCGATCCGGGAGGTGAGGTTCCAACGTCGGGCGATGAAGCCGTCCAGCACGTCCGAGAGGCCCGCCGCGAGGACGATCCAGAGGGCGGGGCCGGCCCAGCCCCCGACGAGGGGTTGATCGGACTGCACCCGGGCGGACACGACGAAGACCGGCACGAGGACGAGCCGGAACGCCGTCAGCCCGTTCGGGATCAGGAAGGCAGGCCTCATGTCGTCGGGCCGGAGAGGTGCCGTCCCACCCGGGGTCTCAAACCGTGGCCAGACGCCGCGTCGCGAGGGGGGTGAGGCGCTCGCCGGGCTCCCACTTGGTCACGTAGCCGCAGATGGCGCTGGCTGCTACCGAGTAGGGCGAGACGAGATAGAGCTGCCCGGGCCCGGACCGGCCCGGGAAGTTCCGGTTCTGCGACGAGACGCTGACCTGGTCCGCATTCCGGGTGACGCCGGGGCCGGCGTTGATACAGGCGCCGCACCCGGGCTCGATCCATTCGGCGCCCATCTCGGTGAAGAGGTCGAGGTAGCCCCTCTCCCGGCAGTACTCCCGGACTTCGATGGAGCCGCACTGGATGAAGCACTCCACGTCCGGATGGACCCGGAGCCCCTGATCCTTCGCCGCCTGGAAGACCCGGGCGTACATGTCCATGTCCTCCTTCTTCCCGGCCGTGCACGAGCCCGCGTAGGCGATCTCGATCCGGACGGGCTCCTTCTCGAGCTCCTCGATGTAGACCCCGTTCCCGGGATCGCCGGGAAGGGCCGCCATGGGCTGGACGGCGGAGGCGTCGATCTCGATGATCTTCACGTACTCCGCCCCGGGATCCGAATGCATCCCCTCGACCAGGGATTCGGCCCGTGCCCGGTCCATCCCCCGCTCCGCGACCAGGTAGTCCACCGTCTTCTCGTCGGCCGCCACGATCCCGGTGAATGCCCCCACCTCGGCGGCCATGTTCGTCATGGTGGCCCGCTCGTCCACGGACAGGGCCTCCACCGCCGGCCCGGCGTACTCGATGATCTGGCCGATGGCGTGACCGTCCCGGATGTAGGGCTGCCGAAGGATCTCCAGCATGTAGTCCTTGGCGGTGACGTTGGGTCGCGGGGTCCCGGAGATGACGACCTTGAACGAGGCCGGGATCCGGACCCGGACGTCCTTGGTGACCCAGGAGTTGAAGATCGCCGTCGTGCCCACGCCGAAGGCCACGCAGCCGACGGCGCCGGCGTGGGGGGTGTGGGAGTCGGAGCCGATGATGAGCATCCC
>DATHRY010000006.1:0-49583 GCA_035464715.1 Longimicrobiales bacterium | reverse complement strand
CTTCGGCGGAAAGGTGGCCCTCCTCTACGGGGACGAGCCCGCCCACGGCATCGAGGAGACCTGGGTGGTGGACTCCACACCCGACGCCCGGGAGCCCGCGGGGAGCGCCTGGGCGATGCTCGAGGTCCTGCGGGACGCACCAGGCCCCTTCGACAGTCGCGAGGAGGCCGTGAACGCCGTGGTGGATCATGGCTACGCCCTCCCGGTGGGCCGTTGGATGGCCACCAACCTCGACCCCGAGAAGGACCGGTTCCGCTGGCGCCTGGACCCGGACCAGATGGAGGCGCTGCTCCGGGACTTCTTCCGGACGGACGCCTGGCCGGCCGTGGAGGGCGCCCACGGCCCTCGGATCCATCTGATCCAGGCCAGCGAGTCGTCGATCCTGACCCCCGAGGCGTTGGCCCGGGCGGAGAGCGCCGGCCACGCCACCGGACGCGTGGAGGTACACCGGGTGGAGGGCGGCCACTGGCTCAACGCCGACAACCCCGAGGTGCTGGTGGAGCTGCTGGCCGAGCGCCTTGGATCGTAGGACGGCACGACCCGCGGCGTGAGGGGCCCCGCCGGGAACTCGAGGCATTCACTCCAGTGTCCCCGACTGGACTCGAACCAGTGGCCTGCTGCTTAGGAGGCAGCCGCTCTATCCACCTGAGCTACGGGGACGGGGTGGGGCGCGACAACACGCCACCAGGGCGAGAAGGTAGCGAACCGATGTGCCCGTGTGGAGGGTGGCCCGGATCCCTCCGCCATTTCGTTTGCGAACCCCCTGCAATGCGCCTAGCTTGCGCCAATCGGCATCCTGGATGGGCGTTCCCCCGGGCCTGTGCACGATGAACCGAGGCGAACGAACCGACGCGAGTGACCGCTGCGTCCACTGACCAACCCCCTCGAAGGAGACCTCATGAAGCGCCTCTGTTCCCTCCTCTGCATCGGCTTATTGGCCGCCTGCACCGAGTCCACCGTGGACCCGGTGTCCACCTCGGCGCCGACGGCCCGCTCGATGGCGGACATGCCCGCCTCGAACGTGGACGGCACCTTCATCATCGCCGGGTCCACCGAGGCGATCGGGCTCGCCGCCGCCGCCGTGGCGGACGCCGGTGGGACGATCGTCCGGAGCCACGACGAGGCCGGCGTCCTGATCGCCTCCGACATCGGTGAGGAGACCGTTTCCGCCATCGCCGGGCTAAATGGAATCCAGACCGTGGCCGCCGACGCCCTCTACGTCGAAGAGCCCGTGACGATGGGAGCTCCGGTCTCGATGGCGACGGAGCTGGCCCACGATCCCACGCAGGCCTTCTTCTACCAGATCGGCTACCAGTGGGACATGGAGATCATCCAGGCCGACGCCGCCTGGAACGCCGGCGCCAGCGCCGAGGGTGTCACGGTGGCGATCCTGGACTCGGGAATCGACAACACCCATCAGGACCTGGCGGGACTCGTGGACGAGAGCCGGAGCATCGCCTTCGTTCCCAACGCGAACCCGGCCATTCCCGCCTGGGGGGATGACCGATATCACGGGACCCACGTGGCCGGCACGGTGGCCACGAACGGCCTCGGGACCGCCGGCGTGGCCCCCCACGCCACCCTCCTGGCCGTCAAGGTCTGCTTCTACACCGGCAGCTGCCCCTTCAGTGCCATCTTCTCCGGGATCATCTACTCGGCGGAGGTGGGGGCCGATGTCATCAACATGAGTCTGGGCGGCTTCGTCCCTCGCTCCGGTGGCGAGGGTGAGCTGAACTCGATCCTCAACCGGGTCATGAACTACGCGAACCGGAGGGGGGTCACGGTGGTGTCCGCGGCCGGAAACGCCGCCGTGGACCTCGACCGCATCGGCCGCGACTACGGCGGGAAGCAGAACGGCGGGGTCGGTAGCGTCATCACGGTCCCCTGCGAGTCCGGCAACGGACTGTGTGTCTCTGCGACGAACTACCTCGATGAGCCCACCGGCTACACCAACTACGGGAGCTCGGCAATCAGCGTCGGAGCACCGGGAGGCGAGGGGGGCCCCCCGTATCTGGTCCTGTCCCCGTGCACGACCCAGAGCGTCGTACTGCCGTTCGCCTGCGGACCCGCCACGTACCTGTGGCTCGCCGGAACCTCCATGGCCTCACCCCACGTGGCCGGCGCCGCGGCGCTCCTGGCCGCCCAGGGCATGAACTCCGCACAGATCAAGGCAGCGATCCAGCAGAGCGCCGACGACCTGGGCAAGCGGGGCGTCGATCCCTTCTACGGCAAGGGACGCCTAAACGTCTTCAATGCCGTGAACTGACCGGAGCGTGACGCGGCCCCTTGGCCGCATCCATCCGGACGAACCGAGGGCCGGCGGGATCTTCCCGCCGGCCCTCTTTCGTGTTCGCCCGCGTCGTTCGCTCCGGGCTCAGCGATCGGACGCCCGTTCCCCCGGTCCCACCGTCGCGGTGACCTGAAGCCCGCCCCCGGCATCCGTGTCCCGGTCGGCGGCCCGGGCCTCGGCCACCACCGTCCCGTCGAAGGAGATGCGAACCCAGTGGACCTCTCCTCGGATCGGGGAGGCGCTCACGGATGCCGACGCCGACGTACCGGGCCCGAGACGAATCCGGACGGACTCGGAGAAGAGGGCCTTGTCCTCGGCGGTGCCGTGGAGGGTCTGGACGCTCCAGGTGACCAGGCACTCGTCGCAGGACGCTTGGAATCGCACCGAGTGGCTGGACGGAGACTCCCCCGCCGCCCGTTCACCGGTGCCGAAGGGCGCCGAAGCGGCCCGAGGACCGCATCCGGCCGCCGCGCCCAGAAGGGCCAGGGCGACGGTCCGGGCCGGCGGTGTTCGCCCTGCCACCGTCCGCCCTCGCATCAGTGGTTCTCGGCCTGCCAGGAGGAGCCGTTGATCACGCCCCCGTGGAAGGGGGGCCCGAACCCGTTGCCGGCCAGCCCGGAAACACTCTCGGCCAGTGCGACGGCGGTGGTGAGGGTCAGACCGCCGAGGATGAAGGCGATGAAGAGGATCTCACCGGGGCGCTTCTTGAGCAGGTTCATGTCGAGAACGGAGTGATCAGGAGTCCTGTGCGCGGCGTCCTGCGAGGTATCCCACGCAGTAGGCCCGCAACGTGGCTTCGAAACGGGACATCTCGGGCTCGACCTTGAGGGCCGCCTCACCCCGGGACGCGAGTCCCGTCCGGAGGCGCTCCAAGGCCGAAGCCAGCTCTGCTACATGCGGATCGTCGTACGGTTCCAGACCCGGCTGCGGGACGACGTGGGGGTCGTTCCCCATCCCCGTGACGGCCACGTGCCCCAGCACCGCCTCCAGCCCTCCCACGCGGCCCATGACTTCCTCGAAGTCCGCAGGGACCGTGGGGGGACGCTCCCGGACCACCGGGTCGTCCGGATCGTGGAAGGCGTCGTCCGGCACTCCCACGTCGGCCCCGCCCTCGAGGTGCCGCCTCAGGTCCTCGCCGAGCGTGCTTCCCGGGGGGAAGAACGGGGGAGGAAGCCATGGGTCCACCGAGTCCCCGGCGTCGTCGCGTGCGTCGCTCATGAAGTCTCCTGGGAGGGCGTGGCTCCTCCAATATAGGGCCCCGGGACGCCGGGTTCGATGGCGCCGTGGGTGTCCACCCCCGGGAACGATTCCCCTGCCGCGGCTCGGGTGCATCCAGGGCCGCTCATCCCCCCTCGCCTTCCGCCGGAAAAGCGTACTTCCCGAGGAGCGGGACGAAGAGGACCGGATCCAGAGGCTGTTCCGTGACCGCGAACCCGTCCTTCCGCACCAGGACCAGGCGCTGCTGGTCCCGGGAGCCCACGGGGATCAACAGGCGCCCGCCGTCGGCCAGCTGCTCCACCAGGGCCTCGGGCACCGAGGGGGACGCCGCGGAGACGATGATCACGTCGAACGGCGCGTACTTCCTCCACCCGATGGTCCCGTCCCCCGCCATGAGAGCCACGTTCCGGATCTCGAGGCGGTCCAGCACCTCCCGGGCCCGGGCCGAGAGCTCCCGGATGCGTTCCACGGAATAGACCCGGTCGGCCATCCGGGACAGCAGCGCCGTCAGATAGCCGCTCCCGGTGCCGATCTCCAGGACCGTCTCGTCCGGTTGGGGCCGAAGCAACTCGAGGCTTCGGGCCTGCAGCGAGGGCTGGGACGCCGTCTGACCGAAGCCGATGGGGATCGCCCGGTCCTGGTAGGCCTGGCCCCAGACCGCCTCGGGCAGGAAGAGGTGACGGGGCACCCGGTCGAAGAGCTCGAGGATGCCCAGGTCCGAGACGCCGGCGGCCCGGATCTCCTCGATCAGGGCCCGGCGCCGGCCGGTGAAACGGTGGTCTTCGGGTATCTTCACGGTGCCACCAGCTGGAGCCCCCACTCCCGGACCTCCTCCAGGAGCCGGTAGTTGGTGAGGTCGAGGTGGAGGGGGGTTACGGACACGTATCCCTCCTCCACCGCCCGGAAGTCGGAATCCGCCGCCCCCGTCCACTGCGTCACCCCGCCCCCGATCCAGAAGTACTCCCGCCCCGACGGGTCCATCGCCCGGGTGAGAGAGTCGCTGTACCGGCGCTTCCCGAGGGTCGTCACCCGCACTCCCTTCACCTCCGGGGCGGGCACGGCCGGAAGGTTCACGCTGAAGAGGGTCTCGGGAGGAAACGAGGGGACCCCCAGGATCTGTCGCAGCAGCTCGGTGAGCAGGCCCTCCCAGGAGGCGAGGTCCCCGAAGTCGCTGCCGCAGTAAGAGATCGCCACGGATGGGATACCGAGGACGGTCGCCTCCATGGCGGCGGCGACCGTCCCGGAGTAGAGGACGTCCTCGCCCAGGTTGGGGCCGTGGTTGACCCCGCTCAGGACGAAGTCCGGCCGCTCCTCGAGCAGCTCCCCCACAGCCAGGATGACGCAGTCCGTGGGCGTGCCGTCCACGACGATGGCCCCGTCCCGCGCGCGGCGTGCGCGAAGCGGGTGGTGGAGGGTGAGGGAGTTGCTGGTCGCGCTCTGCTCCCGGTCCGGCGCCACGATGGAGATGTGCCCGAGGGGGCTCGCCGCCGAGGCCAGGACATTCAGGCCTCGGGCCAGATACCCGTCGTCGTTCGTACAGAGGATGTGCATTCGGGGCCCCGGGGCCGAGGGGTCAGTCGCCGCCTGGGAGGCTCAGGATCTGCTGCAGCCCCCGGAGCTCCCGTTTCATCTCCGCCAGGAACTCGGGACCGAGGACGTCCTGTTTCTCCTCGTCCAGGGCCCCGTCCCGGCGCATGTCCAGAAGCCGCTGCCGGGCCCCCTCGATGGTGTACTTCTCCTCGTACAGCAGACGCTTGACCAGGAAGATCAGGTCGATGTCCTTGGGACGGTAGACCCGGTTGCCCGCCCGGTTCTTGTTGGGATTCATGACCTCGAACTGGGTCTCCCAGTACCGGAGGACGTGAGGCTTGAGACCAGTGAGGTCGCAGACCTCGCCGATCGAGTAGTAGACCCGGGGGACGATGGGCTCTTCGGCCTCCCCTTCCCCGAGCTCCATCTGGCTGGGACTCCAGTCCGCGGCTTCATCCTGGCCGTCGTGGCCCTCGCCCGGAACTTCCGGCTCGTGATCCGTCACGTCCGCTTCTCCTTCACGTCCAGTCCTCCTCCTTGGGTGCCCGCGACATCAACCTGTCGAGGGCTTCCCGGGGCGGGAGTCCCTCCATGAGCATGGCGTGGACCTGGTCCGAGATGGGCATCTCGACGCCGTAGCGCGCCGCCAGGGCCTTCACGGCCTGTACGGTCTTCACCCCTTCCGCCACGGAGCGCATCTCCCCGAGGATGTCCTCGGGCCGCTCCCCCTGGCCGATGCGAACCCCCACCGTCCGGTTCCGGCTCAGCTCCCCGGTACAGGTCAGGACCAGATCCCCCATCCCCGCCAACCCGGCGAAGGTCTCCCTCCGGGCGCCCATTGCGACCCCCAGTCGGGTCATCTCCGCCAGTCCCCGGGTGATGAGTGCCGCCAGGGTATTGTGACCGAAGCCGAGGCCCGCGGCCACCCCGGCCGCCAACGCCATGACGTTCTTCAGGGCGCCACCGAGCTCCACCCCGATCACGTCCGGGTTCGTGTAGACCCGGAAGTACCGGTTCTGGAACAGGGACTGCACCCGCTCGGCGGCACCCGGATCGCCACTGGCGGCCACGACCAGGGTGGGCGCTCGCTCCGCCACCTCCTTGGCGAAGCTGGGGCCGGACAGGACCGTGAATCGCCGCATGACGGCCTCCGGGAGCACGTCCCCCAGGACCTGATCCATGCGCTCGAGGGTGCGGGTCTCGATCCCCTTGGACGCACTGACCACCAGCGCGTCCTGAGCCACGGCCTCGGGCACCTCGGTCCAGACGCCCCGGACGAACTGGGAGGGCACCACGTTCACCAGGATCTCACCGGACGACACGGCCTCCCACAGGTCCTCGGTCGCCCTGAGGCCTTCCGGGAGGGGCACGCCGGGGAGGAAGGGGACGTTCTCGTGCTCCTGGTTGATCGACGCCACGACCTCCGGCTCCCGGGCCCAGAGGACGACGTCGTGACCGTTGTCCGCGAGGACCGCTCCGAGGGCCGTCCCCCAGGCCCCGCCCCCGACCACGCGGACGCCCGTCACGCGGGCCCCCGCTGTCCGGACCCGCCGAACCGGTTCTCCTCGCCGCGACGGAGCCGCTCGATGTTGGAGCGATGGGCCCAGATCACGAAGACTGCCAGGACCACCGCGAAGACCACCGCGCCGGTGCCCCCCCGGTGCGGCGTCAGGGCCACGGCGACGGGAAGCACTGCTGCCGCGGCCAGAGAGCCCACCGACACGATCCGGGTCCGGCCCACCAGAACGGCGAAAACCACCGCCGACACCAGGACGGCCCAAGGCGCCAGGGCCAGGAAGACCCCGCCGCTGGTGGCGACCCCCTTCCCGCCCCGGAAGCCCGCCCAGATCGAGAAGACGTGGCCCACGATGGCCGCGGACCCGTAGGCCAGGCTCCACCCCAGGCTCGGCTCCCCGGCCCACCCGGCGAACAGTGCGGTCGGCAGCCAGCCCTTGAAGACGTCGAACACCACCACCGGCAGGGCCGCCTTCCACCCCAGGACCCGGAACGTGTTGGTCGCGCCGAGGTTGCCGCTCCCCTCGGTCCGCAGGTCCACCCCGTGAAAGGCCCGGCCCACCCAGAGGCTGGTGGGCGTCGCGCCGAGAAGGTAGGCCACCGGCAGGAGGAGGTAGGGCGTCACGACGACGAGGAGTCCCGGATGTGGATGCGGAGGTCGGTGCCCACGAAGCCCCAGGCGTCCCGGAACCCGTTGGTCAGGTAGCGAAGGTAGTGGGCGGGAACGCCCTTCGGAAAGTTCGAGAACAGGACGAAGCGCGGGGGCGCGACGCCGATCTGGGTGGCGTACTTGAAGCGGATCTCACGGCCCCGGAAGTGGGGGGGCGGCTGTCGGTGCACCAGGCGCTGAAGCACCTGGTTGACCTCGGCGGTGGCGATCTGCCGATGACGCTCCTCCTGAACCTCGAGGATCAGGTCCAGCGCCTTCCGGACCCGCTGCCCCGTCAACGCCGAGACGAAGAGAAAGGGCACCCACTTCAGGAAGGGCGTCCGCTCCTGCGCCTGCTTCACGAAGGCCGCCGACGTGTTCGTCTCCTTCTCGACCAGGTCCCACTTGTTCACCAGGAGCGCGATGCCGGCCCCGGCGCGCCACGCCTGCTCCATGACCCGCAGGTCCTGGTGGTGGATCGGCTCGGTCCCGTCCACCAGGACCAGGCACACGTCGGCCTCCTCCACCACCCGAGCCGTGCGGACCGACGAGTAGTACTCGATGTCGTCGTCGATCCGGGACTGGCGCCGGAGCCCCGCCGTGTCGACGAAGACGAGGTCCTTACCGTGGTACTGCATCCGGGAGTCCACGGGGTCCCGGGTCGTCCCGGCCTCGTCGCTCACCACCACCCGCTCCTCTCCGAAGAGCCGGTTGACCAGGCTCGACTTGCCCACGTTCGGCTTCCCGATCACCGCCACCCGGATGAGGTCCGGATCGTCCTCCTCGGCCGGGGCCTCGGGGAACTCGGCCACGATACGGTCCAGGACGTCTCCGGAGCCCTTTCCCGAGATCGCGGACACCGGGAGGGGGTCGCCCAGGCCCAGGGCCCAGAACTCGTGCTGTGCAGCGGTGGCCGGAAGGTTGTCCAGCTTGTTCACCACCAGCAGCACGGGCTTCGCGGTCTTGCGGAGGAGCTCCGCCACCCGCTCGTCCATGGGGTGGAGCCCCGACTTCCCGTCCACCACCAGCAGGATCACGTCGGCTTCCTCCACCGCCCGCAGCGCCTGGCCCCGCACCAGCCGGTCCAGGGGCTGGTCCGACCCCTCGAGAATCCCGCCGGTGTCGACCAGGATGAAGGAATGGCCCGCCCAGTCCGCCTTGGAGAAGTTCCGATCCCGGGTCACCCCGGGGCGGTCGTCCACAATGGCCAGGCGACGCCCGAGAACCCGGTTGAAGAGGGTGGACTTGCCGACGTTGGGGCGGCCCACGACGGCCACCACGGGGAGACTCATGCAGCCTCGGCGGTGGCGGCCAGGTGCAGGAGCTCGATGAGGTCGTGCCCGGCCACCGCCTGGGCCGGGGCCAGCGCCGCCTCCAACTCCGTCAGCGGGAGGCTGTCGATGAACAGCTGGTCGCCGTTCAGCGCTTCGGCCGGGAGGAGGATCATGTCGGCGGGTCTCAGGTCGTCTCGGAGGTGTGCCAGCACGTCCCGGCCGGCAAGCAGGCCGGCGGTCGTGACGATCTCTCCGTAGAAGCCGTTCACCACCTCCTCGACCCGCACCTCGGCGCCGGTGGCCTCGGCCAGGGCCCCCGTCCGTTCCCGGAGGAACGGCGCCATGGAGGCTCCGGTCACGATCCGGATCCGCCGCCCGGGCATCCGAGGCAGGTCCCCCGATCCTTCGTCGATCGCGTCCAGGAAGTGCCGGACGGCCCCCACCCCGTTCTCCAGGAGGGACGCGTCGTCGTAGTAGGCCGGGTCCGGCACGGCGCGACCGGCGATAAGGAACATCTCGTCGCCCACGTAGCACCATCCGCGGCCCCGCTCACGAAGACCACGTTGCCGGGCCGCCTCGACCTGATCGATCGCACGACCCGCCTCCCCGGGGGTCAGCAGCCGGACCGGGCGATCCACGTTGTACCGGGTGAGGCCCACCGGGACCACCGAGAGGGACAGGATGGAATCGCCCAGCGCCCACAGGTCGTCGATCGTGCGGTCCAGGTGGCCGCCGTCGTTCCATCCCGGGCACAGCACCACCTGGGTGTGCACCTCCAGACCGTGGTCCCCCAGGTACCGGAGATGGTCGAGGATGAGTCCCGCCCGTTCGTTCTTGAGGAGGTCGATGCGGACCTGGGGCTCGGTGGCGTGCACGCTGACGTAGAGCGGCGACAGCCGTTGCTCCACCAGGCGCTCGATCCCCTTCGGCCCGAGATTCGTGAGCGTCACGTAGCTGCCGTACGTGAACGACAGGCGGAAATCGTCGTCCCGGAGCCAGAGCGAGCTGCGCACGTCCGGCGGGTTCCCGTCGATGAAGCAGAACACGCACTCGTTGGCGCACTCACGGATCTTGTCCGGAGCCGGGACGATTCCCACGCTCTCGCCCGGCGCCTTGAGGATGTCGTAGACGACCGCCTCTCCCTCGGGCGTGGTGACCTCGACCTCCAACTCGTCGTCGGCCAGCAGGAAGGTCAGGTCGATGTTGTCCCGGACCCGGGATCCATTGATCCGGATGATGCGCGAGCCGATCTCGAGCTCAAGCTCGTCGGCGATGCTTCCGGACTCGACCTCTGCGATTCGGACCATGGCGGGTGAAAGAGGGGCGTGGGAGCGCGAGTAAAGCTAACGGGCGGGGTATGTTGCCCCAAGCGGCTCCCACACCTACCATGGCGTGCTCGGAACCGGTTGCGGCTTTGCGCGTAGTGAAAGGGTCGGAAGAACGATCTCCCTACGGATTCACAGCCATCGTGCCTAGATCATCGTACATCGCCGGGCTCGCCCTGGTGATCCTCTCCTCGGGCTGCGAGAACGTCGAGCAGTTCGTCGACGAGCGACGCCCGTCCACACCTCACGAGGCCTATCTCCACGGCCTCCACGAGGCCGGCCTGGCCGGTACCGCCCTGTCCCAGGCGTGGATCATGGAGGCGGGTGAGGCCATTCGCAGTCCCCAGACCATCGACCTGCCCTTCCGGGAGGACGGCTACATCGCGCCGGACATGCCGGACGCCGTAGGCTATCGGTTCCGCCTCGAGCGGGGTCAGATCCTCAAGGTCAAGCTCGACGTCACCTCCGACGCCGACGCGCCCGGACAGGTCTTCCTGGACCTTCTCCGGGTCGCAGAGGACCCGGCGGACCCGCCACGCCCCGTGGCCGCGGACACCACCGCGGACGGTCTCCTCTACGAGCCGTACCGGAGCGGGGAGTTCCTGGTGCGGGTCCAGCCCGAGCTCCTGGCCGGCGGACAGTACTCCGTCCTCCTGACCCTGGACCCTGCCCTGGCCTTCCCGGTCGCGGGCATGGACGGCCGGGCGATCTGGAGCGTGTGGGGGGACCCCCGGGACGGCGGACGTCGAAGCCACGAGGGTGTGGACATCTTCGCGGCCCGGGGAACCCCGGTCCTGGCCTCCGTGAACGGCCGGGTGAGTCGCGCCAATGTGACCGGCATCGGCGGGAAGGTGGTGTGGATCCGGGACGATACCCGGCGTCGGAGCATCTACTACGCCCACCTGGACTCCCAGGTGGTGTCCCGGGGCCAGTTGGTGCAGGTCGGAGACACCCTGGGCTTCGTGGGGAACACCGGGAACGCCCGGACCACCCCACCCCACCTCCACTACGGCGTCTACTACCGCGGTCAGGGCGCGGTGGACCCGGCCCCCTTCCTTAGGGCCTACGCCGCGCGGTCGACCGATGTCGAAGTCGATCGGAGCCTCTTCGGCCAGTGGGTCCGGGTGAGCTCCGAGGGGATCCGGCTCCGGGAGGGACCCTCGCGGGAAGCGGCCGTGGCCTCCGAGCTCGCCCTGCACACCCCGGCCCGGGTCCTCGGCGGCTCCCGGGACTGGTATCGGGTCGCTCTCCCCGACGGAAGTCAGGGGTACCTGGCCGCTCGCCTCACCGAGGAGCTCACCACACTGGAGCCCCTGGTGGCCACGGCCGAGCTGCCCGCCCGAAGCGCTCCCAGCCCCGACGCGCCCCGTGCCGAGATCATGACCGCCGGGGTCACCCTGGACGTCACGGGACGGTTCGGGGACTTCCTGCAGGTCAAGGCGCCCTCGGGACGGCTCCTCTGGCTCCCGACGGCCGATCTGGAGAGGGGCCAGGTCCTGCTGACCGCCCCTGCGGTCGACTCGGAGGCTCAGCAGCAGCAGCAGCAGTAGGGCCCCTCTCCGTTCGGTCGACGAGGTTCCGATTCGCGGAGTCGGGGCGTGCTCGCGCCGGACACGCGTCGGCGTGGCAGCGCCCCAGTCCGGGGCTCACCGTCCGCCGCGCCCTCGTCGGTCCATCGCCGGCGTTCACCCGGTACGAAAAGAAAAGCGCCGCACGAGCCTGAGCCCGTGCGACGCTCCTTTCTTTCCGTTCGACCAGATTGACCCGCCAGGTCCGGGTCCTTACGCGGTGACGTCCTGCTTGCGCGTGAGGCCCATTCCCAGGAGACCGATCATGCCAGCGGCCATGAGGCCCAGCATGCCCGGCTCGGGAACCTCGTGGCTCGACTTTCCAACCACGGAGAGAACCATGGGGCCGCTCTGGCCCCGGTAAGAATCACTGGAGGGAAGGACGAAGCCCTCACTCCAGATGGCCGGCACCTCGGCTTGTGCAACGCCGGGGGCACCGGTGGTAAGCCCGAAGGCAACGTCCAGCCCACGCGGAGTGATCTCCGGGCTGGACAGCGACGCGCGGCTCTGGACCGTCCCGTTCCGATCGAAATCGGCGGACTGGGCCATGGCGGGCTGGGCGACCAGCCCCACCGCCAGCGCAGCCAACAGAGTACGACGAATCACTAGACACTCCCGGTCGGGTGAAAGAAAGTGGACTGATCTTTAATGACTGAGGTAACCCGACGCAAGGGTTTGGTTCCCAAGGGGGTTACGGCGTTCGAGGGTGTTGCGGGGGGGCACTCACAGTGGTCTGCAACGGGAAAGCCCGGCAAGGACTTCGCATCCTTGCCGGGCTTTCTCTTTCCACAGAGCGGGCGACCGGGCTCGAACCGGCGACCCTCAGCTTGGGAAGCTGATGCTCTACCAACTGAGCTACGCCCGCGTGGGACGGTAATATCGACGTCTTGCGGCCCCAGGGTCAAGCGGCGGTACCGCGCCGCGGCGCACCGGCCGTTGTCCGGAAAGAGAAGCGGGCAGCCGCCCTTCGGCGACTGCCCGCTCCATCCTCCAAGGTCGTCCCTGCGCTACAGGCGGATCTCGTAGCTGTAGCCCCCGACGTAGGCGTCGGTGTCCATCTCCACCCGGAACGCCGCCTGGGCGTCCGTGGCGGGAATCTGAACCATGGCCTCCTCGACGCCCATCACGCTTCCGGCGGCGTCGTAGAACGTCACCTCGACGGTGGCCGTCTGGCCCTGAGTCGCGGAGATGTTCTGCACCGCGCCAGTCACCATGCCCCCGCCCTGGGAGGAGCGCTGGAGCTGCAGGTTCTCCACCGTCACCGGGAACTGCTCGATCCGTCCGACCATCTCCCGGGCGGTATCCTCGTCCCCGAGGCGGTTCGCCGTCTGGGCGAGGATGAGGAACCCGTTGCGGTTGTTCGGGTCGAGCTCGACCCAGCGCTCCGAGGCGCTCCGAAGCTCCTCGAGGGCTCCGGCCGGCGGCGTGGGCCGGCCCTCACCGGTGGGGTAGGCCGCCACCAGGGCCCGTGCCCACATCTCGATTGCGTCCCGGTCGTTCACCGACGCGTCCACCGCCTTCTCGAAGGCATCGGCGGCCTGGGTGTACTCCTCGGCCTGATAGAGTCCGATCCCGATCTGGTAGTAGTCCGACGACGGAAGGCCGTCGATGGCCAGGATGCGGTTGAACACCGCCTGGGCGGAGTCCGCCTGCTCCATCCGCACCAGCGTCGTGCCGAGGGTCCGGAGATAGGCCACGTTCTCCGGATCCTCTTCGAGGAGCCCCTCCAGCGCGATCACGGCCTCGTCGTACTGCTCGGCGTTGACCAGAGTCTGGGCGATCATCACCGGGAGCTCATCCCCCTGCTCGCGCCAGCTGGCGGCGGTGGCGGAGTCCATCTGCTCGATGCGCTCGGACTGGATGATCGCCTGGGCGCCCTGGAGATTCTCCACGGCCAGGTCGTACTCCCCGGTCTGGGCGTAGATCTGGCCCAGGGTCAGCATGACCTCGGGACGGCCCTGGTAGATGTCGTTGGCCTGCTCGAAGAGCGCGATCGCGGCGTCGTACTCGCCGGCGTTCACGAGCGGCGCGGCCTCCTGGTACTTCTCGATCCACGCCAGCTCGCGGGTCCGCTCGGTCTCGAGCTCGTAGATCGGACGGAGGCGCTCGGCCTCGTCGAACATCTCCCCGGCCGTCTCGTAGTCGTCGAGGCCGAGGTTGGCCTGGGCCGCGAGGAGGTAGGCCTTGGGGTTCGTGCTGTCGGCCTGGATCGCCTGCTGCGCGGCCTGGGCGGCGGCCTGGTAGTGGGTCCGGGCCTCGGTCTCGGCCATCCCGTCCTCGACCATGTCGAGGTGTTGTTCCGCAGACCTGGTGAAGTCGTCGTCCCGGGGACTCTCACCCTGCGCCAGAACGTCGGCACCGGCCATGGCGGTCCCGGACGCCGGGGCCGATCCCCCTCCACCGCTGGACGCGCACGCGCCGAGCGTAAGGGACAGAGCGCTGGCAATGGCCAGCCCGAAACGGAGCCTCATCCGTAATCCTCCTGTAGGTCGATCAGTCAGCTGAATAGCGTGTGAACATAGAACGAGCGTGGGCGCCGCTCAACCGGACCCCGCACCCAACGCGGCGTCCAACCGCCGCAGAGCCTCCTCCCGACCGATGGCTTCCGTCAGGCCCGCCAGGTCGGGACCGCTCGACGCGGCGAAGAGCGCCTTCCGGAGCGGATGGTAGAGCGCCGGGCCCTTCGCCTGGACGCTCTGCCCCACATCGCGGAACGCGACCTTGAGAACCTCGCGGTCCCAGGCGTCGACGTCCGCCAGGACGTCGCGGGCCGCCTTCACGACGCCCCGGGCCGCCGGCTCCCCCGCAATCTCCTTACGCAGCAAATCCCATTCCATGGCATCCCGGGGGAACGCCAGCCCCAGGTGGTCCCCGAAGTCGCCGAACGCCGCCAGGCGGGTCCGGAGCGTCTCAACCAGGGCATCGAGGGCCGCCCCCTCCACCGGGAGCTCCCCCGGCGGCATCCGCTCCCGCACCCCGGCCACCACCGCCGCCGTGGACAATGCAGCGAAATGCTGCGCCGCGACCCATTCCAGCTTATCCGGATCGTACGTCATCTCCGACGGCCGGATCCGATCCAGGTCCACCGTGGCAATCAGGTCCTCGAGCGAAAGGATCTCCCGCTCCTCGGGATGTGACCAGCCCAGGAGGGACAGGTAGTTCACGACCGCCTCCGGAAGCACGCCCCGCTCTCTGAGCTCCCCGATCCCGGGAGCACCCCGGCGCTTGGAGAGCTTGCCGCCGTCGGGGGCGAGGACGTTGGGAAGGTGGACGAAGGTCGGGCGCGGCGCGCCCAGGGCGTCGAACAGCAGCACCTGCTTGGGTGTGTTCGACAGGTGGCCGGCTCCGCGGATCACGTGGCTGATGGCCATGGTCACGTCGTCGACCACCACCGCGAAGTTGTAGGTGACCCGGCCGTCGGAGCGGCGCAGGACGAAGTCGTCGATGTCCGCCGCGGGGAAGGAGATCTCCCCCCGGACGGCGTCCTCGATGCGGATCTCCCCTGCGGAGGGCGTCCGGAGGCGCACGACACAGGGCTCGCCGCCCCGGGCCCGGGACGCCGCCTCGTCCGGGTCCAGGGCCCGACAGGTGCCGGTGTAGCGCCGATCGTCCGACTCCCCGTGGGCTCGACCACAGAAGCAGCGGTAGGCCACCCCGCCGTCCAGCAGCCGGGCCACGTGGGCCTCGTAGAGGTCGCTCCGCTCGCTCTGGCGGTACGGCCCGTAGCTGCCGCCCACGTCCGGGCCTTCGTCCCACTCGAGCCCGAGCCAGCGCAGGTCCTCCATGAGGAGCGCTTCGGACCCCTCGACGTTCCGCTCCACGTCGGTGTCCTCGATCCGCAGGACGAAGGCGCCCCGGTGGTGCCGGGCGAACAGCCAGTTGAAGACGGCGGTCCGGACGTTGCCGAGGTGGAGCCGGCCCGTGGGGCTGGGAGCGAAGCGGGTACGAACCGTCATGTCGGGATCAGCGTTTGAGGTAGGTCAGGACCCGGGCCGCCAGAACGCGGCTGAACCCGGGCACCCGGGCGATCTCCTCCTCGGAGGCGGCCACGACCCCCTTCACGGAGCCGAAACGCGTCAGGAGGGCCTGTTGGCGGCGAGGGCCGATGCCCGGGACGTCCCCGAGGTCGCTCCGGATCGTCCGCTTGCGACGGAGCTTCCGATTGTAGCTCACGGCGAACCGATGGGCCTCGTCCCGGATCCGCTGCAACAGCTGGAGGGATCGCTCCCGGCGGTCCAGGAGGACGGGCTCCTTCCGGCCGGGAAGGAATACCTCCTCCTCCCGCTTGGCCAACCCCACGGCGTGCACGTCCTGGAGCCCGAGCTCGGCCAGGGCCGCCACGGCGGCGTTGAGCTGCCCCTTGCCTCCGTCGATGACCGCCAGATCCGGGATCGGGCGATCCTCGTCCAGGCGCCGCCGGAAGTAGCGCTGCACCGTCTCGTGCATGGACCGGTAGTCGTCGTTGCCCCAGTCCCCCCGGATGCGCATGTGCCGGTATTCGGCCTTCCGGGGCTCGGCGTTCTGGAACACCACCGCGCTGCCCACCGTCTCCGAGCCCTGGGTATGCGAGATGTCGAAACACACCATGAGGCGCGGCACCACCTTCAGGTCGAGACGGTCCTGGAGGTCGAAGAGGATCTCGTCGGCCCGGTCGCCGGGGGCCTCGCCACCGGTGAGGATCCGGTCTTCGAGGGCGTGCCGCGCATTCGTCGCCGCCAGCTCCACGATCCGGAGCTTCGCGCCCCGCCGGGGCACCAGGATCTGGACGCGGCGGCCCGCCTCTTCGGAGAGGATCGCCTCCATGGTGGTGTCGTCGGGGGAGGCGTGGGGGAGTAGGATCTCCCGGGGTAGGTCCCGGGCACCCTCCGTTCCCCGCCCCACGTAATGCCGCGCCAGCACCGAGGCCAGGAGGTCCGGGTCGGCCTCTTCCTGGATCCCGGACAGGCGCAGGACGTCCCGGCCGAGAAGGAGACCCCCGCGGATCCGGAGCACCACGGCGGTCGCCGACTCCCCGTCACGGGCCAGGCCCACCACGTCCTGGTCGCCACCGGACACCTGATGGACCCGCTGCTCCCGGGCCAGGCTGTCCAGGCCCCGGAGGACGTCCCGATGCCGGGCTGCCGCCTCGAAGTCGAGCTGTCCGGAGGCCTCCTTCATCCGGCCTTCCACCTGGCGACGGAGGGCTTCCGTCTCCCCGCTGAGGATCTGGACGATCTCGTCGATCATGGCGCGGTAGTCGGACTCGCTCTGCTTCCCCACGCAGGGCGCCTTGCAGCGGCCGATGTGGTAGTCCAGACAGGGGCGGTCGGGGGTCTCCCGGGGCAGATCGTAGCGGCAGGAACGGACGGTGTAGAGCCGCTTGACCACGTCGAGGGCCTGGCGCAGGGACCCGACGGCGGTGAAGGGCCCGAAGTAGCGGGCCCCGTCGTTCCGGACCGTCCTGGTGACCCAGACCCGGGGAAAGGGCTCCTGCACCGTGACCTTGATGTAGGGATACCGTTTGTCGTCCCGGAGCTGGACGTTGAAGCGCGGCTGGTGCTCCTTGATGAGGTTCGCCTCGAGGATCAGCGCCTCGGCCTCGGATCCCACTACCAGGGTGTCCACGTCGGCCACCCGCCGGACCAACTCCCGGGTCTTGACGGACTGGGCGGCATCGGCCCGGAAGTACGAGCGCACCCGCGTCCGCAGGCTCTTCGCCTTCCCCACGTACAGGATCTCCCGAGCCTCGTCCCGGAAGAGATAGACGCCGGGCCGGCGAGGGAGCCGGGCGAGGGTCTTGTCGAGGGGGGTGTCAGGCACGACGGAACCGAGAGGACTCAGGTGCGCCGGCGGCGGAGCGGGAGCCCCTGCCCCGCCAGACCGGCAAGGGCAAGGTATACCACCCCGAAGACCCCCGCCGTTCCCAGGGCCTGCAGCAGCAGGGTCGGGTCGAAGGGGCCGATCCGGAGTCCCTCGGGAAGGACCCGGGGCCACAGGTGATGCCGGCTCGCCCAGCCAGCCGTGGCAGCCACCGCCGCCACTGCCACCAGGAGCACCAGCCCCCCGGTGCCCGGCCCGTGTGAGCCCACCCGACGGGCCAGACTCCGCCGCAGGAGCCCGTACTCGAGCCAGGCGCCCATCGAGGCCCCCAGGGCGAGGCCGAGCGTGCCCAGCCCGAAGGGCCCGACGCGGAGCCGATCCAACGGGAAGATCAGGGCGGCTGCCACGGCCAGGGAGACGACGATGCGGAGCACCGCCAGGCGGGCAGGGGTGCGGGTGTCCCGGAGGGCGTAGAAGGCCGACGACAGGGTCCGGGACGCTCCCGAGGCGGGCAGGCCGAGGGCGTAGCCGGCCAGCACCCAGCCCACGACGTGGCTGTCCGGCGCCCCGAAGGCTCCCCGCTGGTACAGTCCCGCCACGAGGAGGTCCCCGAAGGTCAGGTAGGCCGCGGCGGACGGGATGAGCAGGAAGCGGACGCGGGCCAGGGCGGCCCGGATCCGTCCGGCGAGGAGGTCCCCGGCCTCGGGGCCCTGCCGGGAGAGCTCCGGAAGCTCCGCCGCGGCGACGGCCATCCCGAACAGGGAGATGGGCAGGAGATAGAGGGTCTGCGCCCGGCTCAGGTGGGCCACGGCCCCTTCCACCAGCAGACCCGCCAGGAACACGTCCACCAGGGCGGACAGGTTCAGGGCTCCCCGGGCGGCCACCACCGGCACGAAGTTCGACACCGCTTCCCGGACCCCGACGACGCCACGGCCCAGGGAGGGCCGCACCGCCGCCAGGTGGCGGCCCATGAACGGGAGCTGGATCAGGAGCTGGAGCCCTCCCCCCGCCAGCCCTCCCCAGGCCAGCCCCACGACGATCCCGTCCGCCCGTGCCTCGGGCCCCGCGTACGCCCCGCTGGCGGCGACGAAAGCGGCCATGATCAGGGCGACGTTCCACAGGACCGGCGCCACGTAGGAGACGAAGAACCGTCGATGGGAGTTCAGGATCCCCAGGGCCCAGGCCGACAACACCAGGGTGGCGGTCATGGGGAAAAGGATGCGCATCACCCTGACCAGCAGGGCCTGGGCGTCGGCGCTCCAGAGCGGGACCAGGACCTCCACGATCAGCGGGGCCGCCGCGACGCCCAGGAGGGCCGCGCCGTAGGCGGTGACGGCCAGGAGCCCCAGGACCGCCCCGGCGAAGCGGCCGGCGTCCTCCTCCCTGCCCTCCTCCAGGAGCCGGGCATAGACCGGGATGAAGGACGCCGACAGGGTGCCTTCCCCCAGGAGATTCTGCAGGAGGTTGGGCGTCCGGAGCCCTGCGAAGAAGACCTCGGCCTGCCGGCCCGAGCCGAGGTAGAAGGCCACGACGGCGTCCCGGACGATGCCCGAGAGCCGACTCAGCAGGATCCCGGCGCCGACCCACCAGGACGAGCGGGCCGAGGAGGGCGGCCGACCCTCAGGCCGACTCGTGATCCTCGCCCTCCGGAAGGGCGCCCTTGATCTCGTCGGAACCCGAGGCCCGTTCGGCCAGGAGACGGTGCAGGAACTCGCTCTCCTCCTCCAGCCGGCCCAGCTCGGTACCCAGGCGCTCCACCTCGCTCTCCAGGAGGGCGATCCGCTCCTGGGTGATGTCGTCCCCGGGCGAGAGGGGGCGGCGCTCCACCCGGGCGGCCAACGCCCGCCCGAGCTGGGACTCCAGCACGATCGCCAGGATCGGAATCAGCAACACCAGGAAGATGATGGCGGAGATCATGGGTGAAAGTTACCGCGACCCGTCCTCGGGCGGCAACGCGACCTCCATGCTCGCTGCGACCTCGTCGACCCAGTCGGAACCGTAGCGGGCGAGGTAGTAGAGGGGGCCCGCGACCCGTTCCTGAGGCTTGCCCTCGGGGAAGAGGTGGAGCTGGGCCTTCTCGAGTTGCTCGAGGGTCGTGTGGTTCTCCCGCTTCAAGGCCTGGAGGATCTTCTTCTCCGCATCCGAGAAGGCGTCCAGCGCCACGCTCCGGGCATGCTGGATCGGGCCCTTCAGCGTGGGATCCAGCTCGCGGCTGGCCTTCGTGAGCTCCGACGCACCTCGACCCAGCGCGCCCCGGATCTCTCCCAGGGCCCGCCGGATGTCCTCCGGGACCTCGTCCCGGGCCATCTGGCCCGCCAGCTCGTGGAGCGGCTGCCGCAGCATCTCCTGCTCGACGTCGAACTTCTCCAACACCTTTCCCACCTTCCACTCCACGATCGTGGCGCTGAACCGGGGGTGGATGACCGGCATGTCCACCCCCAGGGCCTCGAACATGGGTCCGAGCTGCGCGAAATAGGCGAGCTCCCCGGGCCCGGCCACGTAGGCGAGCGTCGGGAAGACCAGGGCCTCCACCACGGGACGGAGAAGGACATTCGGGCTCACCGTGTCCGGCGTGTCCCGGATGCGCCCCAACACCTCCTCCTGGGTGAGGGGCAGCTCGGAGTGGCGGAGGTGGAAGCCGTCGCCGTCCTGGTACAGCCGCTCCCGACCCGCCGGGCCCTCGACGAAGAGGTTCACCCCATCGGGCAGGATGGGGACCTGCACCGGGAAGCCGGCGGCCTCGAGGGCGTCCGCCCGTTCCGAGAGCACCCTCTCCACCGTGCTGGACTCCGTGACCGACGCCGCCAGCAGATCCGCCGAAAGGGCCTTCAGGACCGGATCGTGGGCCTGGACGAAGAGCACGCCGTACGGCTCCAGCAGCCGCTCCATCACCCCCTGGAAGCCCGACGCGAGGGTCGTCCCGGACTCGCCGTAGGCCTCGCGAAAGAGGCTCAGGGCCTCCCGGGCCACGTCGGTGTCGGGCAGGAGTTCCGCGGCCCGGGCCATGATCTCCGGCACCGAGTCGGTGATGGGGAGCCGATGGAGGGGGAGGCTCCCGGAGCCCTCCCGCTCGGGGACGTCCAGGCGGTGGAGCTCGTTGTCCACCCCTACGAGCCACGCGTGGGCGCTCTCCTCCCAGTCGTGATCTTCGGAGGCCACCCAGAAGAGGGGAGCCACCGGTCGGCCCACCAATCCCTCCAGCGTCTCGGCCAGCCGGACGGCAGTGAGCGCCTTGTAGAGGCTGTAAAGCGGTCCGCCGAGGAAGCCGGGCTGCTGCCCCCCCGTGACGACGAAGCCCTCGCCGGCCCGGACCGCGGCCAGCCGCTCCCGTGCAGTCTCGCCGTGGGCCCGGACGGCCTCCGTCCATCCGTTCGTGGGTGTGCCGGCGGCCAGGACCGCCTCGGCCCGGGCGAGGTAGCTCGCCGGATCCCGCCAGTCCCGGGGGTAGAAGGAAAGCGCCTCGGCGCTACCCGCCAGGACGCCTTCCACCAGCGCGTTGCCTCCCGGGCGTCGGATCTGCAGTTCGAGATTCAGGGGACCTCCTCCGGGGCCGAGCTCGAAAGCCTCATGGGCCCTTGTGATACGGTTCGCCGCGCACCAGCGTGCCGGCTCGATAGATCTGCTCAACCAGGATGAGGCGCGCCATCTCGTGGGGCAGGGTCATGGCCGACAGCGAGATGCGTCGCCCCGCCCGCTTCAGGACCGCCTCGTGGATACCGTAGGCACCGCCGATGACGAGGGCCACACCCCGGCTGCCGTGGACGGCGTGGTCCTGGAGCCACGCCGACAGCTCCCGGGACGACATGGCCTTGCCGTCCCGGGTCAAGATCGCGACCTCGGCACCCTCCGGCAGCCGGGCGAGGATCCGATCCCCCTCGGCCGCCATCACGGCGTCGGCGTCATCGCGTCCACCGGGCGCTCCCGCGGCCACCTCCACGACCTCGAACTTCCAGTAGTGATCCACCCGGGCCTCGTACCCTGCCACGGCCTCCGCCAGATCCCCCCTGACCCGGCCGACGACGACGAGCGTGATGGTCACGAGCCCACCTCCACGACGGTGTCCCGCAGGCAGCGCTCGTTGTCCCGCCAGGGGCGGTCCTCCAGGAAGTGGAGCCCCCGGGATTCCATCCGGTCCACGGCGCTCCGGAGGACCAGCCACCCCGTCCAGTGGAGGTTGCGACGCTCGACCGCCTCGGTGGACCCGGCGCCCCCCGGATCCGGGGCCGCTTCCACCTCCGTCAGGAGGCCTTCCACCTCCGCCAGCGCCGCCCGAAGCTCGTCGGACCTGCGCACGATTCCTGCCCGATTCCACATCAGGGACCGGAGATGGACCCTCGAGGGGTTCGGGGGATCCGGGGCGGCGGCGGCGTCCGCCCCGGCGGCTCCGGACTCGGACCCCAGGCCCACCAGGTCGGTCCTGGCCCGGGCCCCGGCCCCCGGCAGCGTCTCCCGCAGTCGCACGGCAGCCCGGTGGCTGTAGACCACGGCCTCCAGCAGGGAGTTGGACGCCAGCCGGTTCGCCCCGTGGAGGCCCGTACAGGCCACCTCTCCGGTGGCGTAGAGGCCCGGTAGGTTGGTCGCCCCCCAATGATCGGTCCAGACCCCCCCGCACTGGTAGTGCGCGGCGGGCACGACGGGGATGCCGTCCGTGCCCGGTGTGATCCCCCGGGTGCGGCACCCGTCCAGCGTCGAAGGGAAGCGCTCGGCGAACAGGTCCGAGGGGATCGGCGAGACGTCCAGAAGGACGTGGTCGTCTCCGGTGTCCCGTAGCACCTGGTGGATGCCGCGGGCCACCACGTCCCGGGGAGCCAGGGACCCCTGGGGGTGGAGGGCGTCCATGAACGGGGTGCCGTCGATGGTCCGGAGCACCCCCCCCTCTCCCCGGACCGCCTCGGAGATCAGGAACGCGGGGTCCTCGGTGGGGAACAGCGCGGTGGGGTGGAACTGGACGAACTCCATGTTGGCCACCCGGGCCCCGGCCCGGAAGGCCATGGCCACCCCGTCCCCGGTGGCGATGCCGGGGTTCGTGGTGTGGCGATACACCTGCCCGGATCCGCCCGTCGCCAGCAGCACGGCGTCCGCCCGCACCCGGACCGCCTCCCCGGTATGGCGTCCCAGGGCGGTGAGCCCGGTACATCGCCGGGCCTCGTCCTCCCCCTCGGTGAGGAGGTCCACCACCATGAGGTCCTCCACCACCCGGATGTTGTCCCTGGCGGCGACGGCACCCAGGAGGGCCGACTCGATCGTGCGGCCGGTGCGGTCGCCGGCGTGGACGATACGACGCCGGGAATGTCCTCCCTCCTTGCCCAGGGAGAGGCCATCGCCATCCCTGTGGAACCGGGCCCCCCACTCCAGGAGGTCCCGGATGCGCTCCGGCCCCTCGGCCACCACCGCCTCGACCACGTCCCGGTGGCACAGGCCGGCGCCGGCCAGCAGGGTATCCTGGACGTGGAGCCGGCCGTCGTCGTCGGGGCCCACCACCGCGGCGATCCCTCCCCGGGCCCAGTTGGTGTTCGACTCGGCCCGGTCCTTCTTGGTCACCAGGAGGACGTCGGTGTACTCCGCCACCTTCAGCGAGAACGAGAGCCCGGCGATCCCGCTCCCCACCACCACCACCGGCACCCGGGCCTCCATCAGACGTCCTCCCTCACGGCCGCCACCAGAAGGGCCCGAATCGCATCCTCCCCTTCCTCCCACGTCAGGGTCTGCTTGATCACCCGGAGATCGGCCGCACGAGCCCCACCGAGCTCGGCGAGCTTAACACCGTCCTTCTCGGTGACCACGATGGGATCGTCTCCGGCAAGGGTGAGCAGGGCCTGCATGTCCGGTTCCGTGAACTCGTGGTGGTCCGGGTACGCCACGAGCTCCCGCACCGCACAACCCAGGGCACGGGCGGCCTGGGCCACCGCTTCGGGCCGCGCCACACCCGTGGCCACCACCACCGGACCGGACGGGACCTCCGTCGAGTGGTGGTCACCCAACCGCACCAACCCTCCCGGTGCCAGGTGGAGCCGGGCCACCGGAACGTCGGGATGCTCCCGCCGTATCGACTCGGCCAACCCCCGGGCCTCCCCGGGGGTTCCCGACTTGCGGGTGACCACTATGCCTCCGGCTCGGGACAGGGCCTTCCGGGACTCCCGGAAGGGCCCCCTGGGAAGGAGGGCGCCGGGCAATCCCTCCTCGGCGGCGACCAGCACCAGGTCGAGCTGCCGGGCGAGCCGACGGTGTTGGAACCCGTCATCCAGGACCGCCACCGTAGCCCCCTCCCGCGCCGCTTCCTCGACGCCGGCGCGGCGATCCGGATTCGCGACCACCGGCACGGTCGGGGTCCAGCGCCTGTGGAGCAGGAGCTCGTCCCGGCCGTAGCCCCGGGCGACGAGGGCCGGACGCCGACCCAGGGTCTGCAGCTCCCGGATCACCCAGGAGGCGACGGGGGTCTTGCCGGTGCCCCCGACGCTGAGATTCCCCACCCCGATGACGGGGATCCTCGCCTTCACGGCAGGGAGGATGCCCCGGTCGTAGGCCGCCCTCCGGAGCGCGGTCACGGCCCGGAAGGCCCCCTCGGCCGGAAGGAGGAGCGCCCGGGCGAACCTCCCGGCGGCCCCCGCATCCCCGGACCACATCCGACGGACCCCGTCCCGGAAGGTCACTCCTCCTCTCCCCGCAGGGCGGCCTCCGCCTCCGCCTCCAGGCGATTGAGCTCGCCGCCCAAGCGGTCGGACCAGGAGGCCAGCCCCTCCTCGTCGAGGCGCCTCGGCACCACCACCGGCTCCCCGTAGTGGATGCGGACCCGGGAGAGGGGCTTGGGCACCACGAAGCGGTCCCAGGAGTTGAAGTGCCACCCGGAGCTGACCCCCACCCCGACCGGCAGGACCGGAAGCCCGGTGAGCTGTGCCGCCACGAGGGTCCCGGGCTTGAAGACCCGGGGCGGCCCCTTCGGTCCGTCCGGGGTCACGGCGATGCTCTTCCCCTCCCGGGCCGCCCGGACGATGCCCCTGAGAGCACGGCTCCCACCCCTGGTCGAGGAGCCCCGGACGGTCTCGTAGCCGTAGCGGTGGATGACGCGGGTGATGTACTCGCCGTCGGAGTGCTCGCTGACCAGGACCACGACCCCTTCGCCCTGGTGATAGTAGGTCAGAGGCAGGAGGACACCGTGCCAGAACGCGAAGATCACGTTCCGGCCCTCGGCCCTGAGCGCCTTGTAGGCGGCGTCGCCGACCCGGGTCACCCGGACCGTGGTGAACAGCCCCGCGAGCATTCCCTGCCCCAGGATCCCGACGGACCGGAACTTCCACTCCTTCACGGCTCCTCCCCGTTCAGGAGCCGGAGGGCGATCTCCGCCACCCGGTCCGCCGCCCCCGGTTCCCCAAGCCGGGCCCGCACACGGGCCAGGCCGTCCAGCATCCGGGCCCGTTCGGGTCCGTCGTCCAGGAGCGGCAGGAGGGCGCCCGCCAGGGCCGTCGCGGTGGCGTCCCCCTGGAGGAACTCGGGAATCACCCGGTCGTCGGCCACGAGATTGGCCAGGGCGATGTGTGGCACCTGGACCAGGCGTCGGGCCAGAGCGTAGGTCAGCCCCGACGTGCGATAGGCCATGACGAAGGGGACGTCCGCCACCGCCGCCTCCAGCGTCGACGTGCCCGACTTCACGAGCGCCACCCGCGCCAGGCGCAGGAGGGTGCGCGTCCGGTCCGTGACCGGAAGCCCGGTGGCGCTGAGGCGATCGGGCGAGACGCCAGGCGCCGCCGCCAGGACCGGCGCCACCTCGGGACGGCCGGCCCGGAGGTCCCGTGCGGCCTCCACGAACAGGTCCAGGTGCCGGTCCAGCTCCTGGGTCCGGGAGCCCGGCAGCAGCGCCAGGACCGGGGCGGACGCCGGGAGACCCAGCTGGTCGCGGAGCTCCACGACGTCCTCGACCTCCGGGGCCTCGGCCTCCATGAGCGGGTGCCCCACGAACGAGGCGGACCCACCCTCCCGTCGGTAGATCTCCGGCTCGAAGGGGAGGATCAGCGCGATGTGGTCGGCGGTCCGGGCCAGCGTCGTGGCACGCCCGGCCTTCCAGGCCCACACCTGCGGACCGATGTAGTAGAGGACCGGGATCCGTCGCTCGTGGGCCTCTCGGACGATGCGGAGATTGAAGCCTGGATAGTCCACCGCCACCACCAGGTCGACCGACCCGTTGTCCAGCAGGCCGACCACCCGCTGCTCCAGAGACCGGAAGAAGCGCAGGTGTCGGATCACCTCCACGAAGCCCATCACCGCCAGCTCGTCGAGACCCGCCAGGAGATCGACACCCTGGGCGGCCAGGTCCGGCCCGCCCAGGCCCACGAACCGGAGGTCGGGGCGTCGACGTCGGAGAGCCTCCACCACACGGGCCGCGTGGTGGTCCCCGGACGCCTCTCCGGCGAGGATCAGGATCCGGGAAGACACGACCGGGAGGGCTCCGGAGGCCAAGAGGGTGCCGGAGGCGCTAGACGCGCCCCAAGTACCAGAACAGGAGCGCGACGAAGACCAGGAGCAGAATGAGCTTGCCCGGCGGCTTGCCGCGCTTGACGTCGATCCACTCTTTCTTCCGCCTACGCCGGATTCGTATCAGCGACATGGGCTCGTATCCGTTCTTCGATGGACAACGTGACCTCCAGCGCCTGTCGTCCCTGGCGCCCCGAGACCGCCGGCGCGCCATCCCCACGCACCGCGTCCCGGAAGTTCTCCAACTCCTTCCGGAGCGGCTCCGCCCCGTCGCCCTGCAGGGCGACCCGCTCCACCAGCGCCGCCAGCCCCTCCGCCGGAGGCACGGCCGGCGGCTGAGCCCCCGGAGAGAAGAGGGGGAGCTCCTGCTTGAGCCGCAGGAACTCGCCGGTCCCACCGGCCAGGTCCAGGCTCAAGTATCCGCTGGGCTGGAAGATACGGAGCTTCCGCATCCGTTCCAGGGAGACCCGGCTCGCCGTGAGATTCGCCACGGCACCGCCCTCGAAGCTGATGCGGGCGTTGGCGATGTCGATGGTGCGGGTCAGCACGGGCATCCCCGACGCCGCGATGTCCACGATGGGTCGACCCACGAGGCTCTGCACCAGATCCACGTCGTGGATCATCAGATCGAGGACCACCGCCACGTCGGTGCTGCGGGGCGAGAACGGAGCCATCCGGTGCGACTCGATGAAGAGGGGCCGGTCCAGGTGGGGCTCCGCCGCCCGGATCGCCTGGTTGAAGCGCTCCACGTGGCCGATCTGGACCACGCATCCCGCCCGCTCGGCCGCCTCCAGGATGCGGTCCGCCTCCTCCAGCGACGCGGCCATCGGCTTCTCGACGAGGACGTGGACGCCGCGCTCCAGCGCGGCCATGGCCACCTCCTCGTGGGCGACCGTGGGCACCGCGATCACCACCGCGTCGCAGTCGTCGAGCAGGGCCTCCAGGGAGGCTCTCGCCTCGATGCCGAGCTCCTCGGCCACCTCACGGGCCCGCTCCTCCCGGGCTTCGAAGAACCCGGCCATGCTCACCCCCGGCACGCTGCGGAGGATGCGGGCGTGGTGGAATCCCAGGGAGCCCGTACCGACCACGCCCATCCGCGTCATATGGTCACCCCGCGCTCCGAGCTCCGGATGAAGTCCAGGAAGCGGCGCACCTCCGGCCAGGCGTCCACGTCCACCTCGGCCTGGGCCTTCTCCACGCCCTTGGAGACGTTCAAGCCGGAGTTGAAGACGCACCGGTAGGTCTGCTTGAGGGCCTTCCGCAGCTCCGGCCCGAACCCGCGGCGCTCAAGGCCCACCGAGTTGAGGCCGTACAGCTTGGGGGGATTCCCCGCTGCCCGGCAGTAGGGCGGGACGTCCTGCGGGATGCGGGACCCGCCTCCGACGAAGGCGTGCTCCCCGATCCGGACGAACTGGTGGATGGGGGTCACCCCACCGACGATGGCCCAGTCGCCGATGACCACGTGCCCGGCCATGTTGACCGCGTTCGACAGGATCACCCGGTCCCCGAGGACGCAGTCGTGGGCGACGTGGGTGTAGGCCATGAGGAGACAGTCGCTCCCCACCGCGGTGCGCCCCGAGGCCGAGGTGCCTCGGTTCAGGGTCGCGTACTCGCGGATCACGGTGCGGTCCCCGATCTCCAGCACCGTCGGCTCGCCGGCGTACTTGAGGTCCTGGGGGTCGGTGCCGAGAACCGCGCCCTGGTGGAGGTGGCAGCCGGCGCCCACGGTGGTGTCCCGCTCGATGAGGACCCGAGGCCCGATGCGGGTGCCGTCGCCGACCCGGACCCCCGGCCCGACGATCGCCCAGGGGCCGACCTCCACGCCTTCGCCGAGCTCCGCCCCGGGGTCCACCAGGGCGGACGGATGGATCACCGTGGCGCCTCCCGTCCGCGTCTCGCTCACCGATCCATCACCCGTGCCATGAGCTTGGCCTCGGCGACCACGTTCCCGTCGACCCGGCCGACGCCCTGCATCTTGCAGATCCCGCGCCGGAACTGGAGCAGCTCCAGCTCGAAGAGGATCTGGTCCCCGGGCAGCACCGGTCGGCGCCACTTCACGTCGTCCAGCGACAGGAAGTAGACGACCTTGTTCTCCGGGTCCTCCACGTGGTCCATCAGGAGGAGCCCGCCGACCTGGGCCATGGCCTCGATGATCAGCACCCCCGGCATGATCGGGTGCCCCGGGTAGTGGCCCTGGAAGAACGGCTCGTTGATCGTGACGTTCTTCAATCCCACGATGCGATTGCCTCGCTCGAAGGCCACGATGCGGTCCACGAGGAGCATCGGATAGCGGTGCGGCAGGTACTGCATGATGTCCCCGGCCTCGAGCCGGGGTGCGCCCTCGGAGTGGGCGTGCTCCCTCAGCGCCCGGGCGAGCCTCACGTTGCCGTCGTGGCTGGGGCGCTGGGCCACGACGTGGCCCCGGATGCGGGAGCCGAGGAGGGACAGATCCCCGATCATGTCCCCGACCTTGTGCCGGACGAACTCGTCCGGGAAGCGGAGGGCCTCGTTCATGACCCCGTCGTCGTCCAGCACGACCGTGTTCTCCAGCGACGCCCCCTGGGCCAGCCCTCGGGCCTGGAGCGCCTCCGCCTGGGCCTTGAAGCCGAAGGTCCGGGCCGGGGCGATCTGCTGGGGAAACGCGCCGTCACCGAAGTCCCACGACCCGAACTGCCGCCCGATGGTCGGGTGCTCGAAGTCGATGGTGGCGGAGATGCGGTACCCCTCGTGGGGCGCGCACACGTAGGACACGCCCTTGCCCCCTTCCACGTAGACCGGGCTCCGGACCTCCAGGACCCGGGCCTCCTCGTCCTGCTCCACCACTCCCACGGACTCGACCGCGTCCAGGAAGTCCTTGAAGGAGCCGTCCCGGATGGGCGGCTCGGGACCGGACAGGTCCAGGATGGCGTTGTCCACGTAGCGAGCGGCCAGGGCGGCCAGGACGTGCTCCACCGTGAGGACCGAGGCCTCTCCCGCCTGGAGGCTCGTCCCGAGCTCCGTTCCGTGGACGTGGTCCAGGTCCGCGGGGATCTCCGGCTCGCCGGGGAGGTCGACGCGCCGGAAGACGACGCCGCTCCCGGGAGGACCGGGGCGAAAGGTCAGGCGGCTCGATTCACCGGAGTGGACGCCGACGCCGTCGAGGGTGACGTCGGACCCGAGGGTGCGCTGTCTGGATGCGGGCATGGTCGGGGGAGGACGGGAAACAGTCGCGATAATGTACCCCTAGCCGTCGTCCCGGTCCAAACGCTCCCGAAGGGCCTCCACTTCCCGCTCCAGGGCCCGGAGCCTCTTCAGGGCGTCCGGCACCCGCCGACCTGCCGCCCACACCCTCTTCTGATCGTTCTGCGGGCGGGCGGGGTAGCCCGTCACGCTGGCGCCGTCCGGCACGTCCCCGATGATCCCCGCCTGGGCCGCGACGTCGACGCGGTCGCCGATGCTGAGGTGCCCGATGGTCCCCGCCTGCCCGCCGAAGCGGCACCACTCGCCGATCCGGGTCGATCCCGCGACGCCGGTGAACGCGGCCATGGCGGTGTGCGCCCCGACCCGGACGTTGTGGGCGAGGTGGATGAGGTTGTCGAGCTTCACCCCCCGCTCGATCACCGTGTCCCCGATGGACCCCCGGTCGATACAGGTATTGGCCCCGACCTCGACGCCGTCCTCGAGGACGCACGCCCCCACCTGCGGAATGCTCTCGTAGCCGCCCTCCCCCGCCACGTATCCGAAGCCGTCCGATCCGATGCGGGCGCCGGCCTGGAGGATGACCCGATCTCCGAGGGTCACCATGGGATAGAGGACCACCTGGGGATGCAGGTAGCAGTCCGCCCCGAGCCGGGCCCCGGCGCCCACGACGCAGTGGGCGCCCACCACGGTCCCGCTCCCGATCCGTGCGCGGGCACCCAGGACCGCATACGGTCCCACGTGGACGTCTTCTCCGAGCTCCACCCCGTCCCCCAGGACGGCGGTGGGGTGCACGCCGGGCTCCGGGCGGGGGGTCGGGTCGAGGCGCTCCAGAAGGGGGAGCAGGGCGGCGCGGGCGTCCTCCACCACCACCCGGGGACGGGAGTCGTCCAGGGCCTTCACGAGCCGTTCCGAGACCAGGAACGCAGACGCCGCCGATCCCCGGGCCCTCGCGAGGTACCCCTCGTCCGCCAGGAGGGCCAGGTCCCCTTCCCCGGCGGTCTCGAGGGGCATCGGACGGCGGACCCGGACCTCCGGATCGCCGTCGACCCGGCCACCGGTCCATTCCGCGATCCGGCCGAGGGTCATCCTGGCACCGCTGCTCATCGAGTCCTCCGGGACACCGGGTTGGGAAAGAAGGACGGGGCGAACGGCCTCGCCGGCCATCCGCCCCGTTCCAGGTCGCTACACAGTCCGGTGGGACGTCAGTTGCTGGCCCCCGCCGCACCGGTGTTGGCCTGCAGGCGCGTCAGGACCTGGTTCGTCAGGTCCAGCGACGGATCCGCCGCGATGATCGATCCCGCGGCGACGTCGAAGATGAGGTGGTAATTCCCCTCGACCCGGAGCTCCTCGATGATCGAGGAGATCCGGTCCATGATGGGCTGCACCAGCTCGGCCCGCCGCTGCTCCGCCTGCGCCTCCATCTGCTGGGCCGCCTGCTCGAGGGCGCCCTGCTTCTGGACGATGGTCTGCTGCCGCTGGCGCCGGGCCTGGTCCGACAGCGTCATGGACTGGGCCTCGAACTGGGCGATGAGGGAATCCAGCTCCTCGGCCATGGGTTGAAGCTGGGCGCGCATGTCCCCGAGCTCCCGGTCGAACTGCTGGGACGCCTCGGCGGCTCCCGGAGCCTGGGCCAGAAGGGCCTGGCTGTTGATGAAGCCGATTTTGAGAGGCGCCTGAGCCATGGCCGGCATCGAAGTGACGGCCAGGACCGTGAGAGCTCCCAGAACTACTCGTCGCATTGCTGTCTCCATTGAACCGTTGCCGAGGAGAGATCTCCGCGGTCTGTCTAGGGAAGGGACCTCAGAATCCGGGTCCCATCCGGAAATGAAGCTGCCAACCGGGGTTGGTCTTATCAAATCCGTACGCATAATCCAGCCCAATGGGTCCGAAGGGGGTCACGAGCTGGATCCCCATGCCGGCCCCTCTGAAGAGCTGACTGGGGTTAACCGCAGCCGGGCCCGTCCACACGTTTCCGGCGTCGAAGAAGGCCTGGACCGAGATATTGTCGTTCAACCGCATGGCGAATTCGGTGGTCACCGAGAGGAAGGCGTCGCCCAGCCGGTCGATGTCCGAGATGGCGCTGGAGCGCTCCGGGAAGTAGCCGAAGGGGGTGACCGACGTCTCGTCGTACCCCCGCAGCTGCTGTCCGAACTGGACGCCGCCCATCCAGAACCGGTCGAAGGGGAAGGCCCCGGCATCGCCGAAGATCGCCCCGGCCTTCAGGGAGGTTCCCAGGGCGAAGATGATGGGCCTGCCCCCTCCCCCGCCCCCGACCTCGGCCACGGGCAGCCACCACGCCGTCTCGATGTTGTGCTTGATGAACTCCCCGTCCCCGCCGAGGATGCCGCCGTTGAACTCGGTGGTCCACTGTTGGCGGGACCCGCTGGTCGGGAAGATCGGCGAGTTCAGCGTCGAGCGAGCGAGTCCCACCGAGATCTGGCTCTGGGTTCCCGGCGGCCGTCCGAAGAGCGAGGTGTCGTCCACGCCCTGGAAGAGGTCGTAGCGGGTCCGGGAGAGCGAGTAGCCTACGATCGCCCGGGTGAAGCGCATGTTGGGCAGCGGGAAGCCGAAGCGGAGGGAGCCCCCGATCCGCCGACGCTGACCCGAAGCGAACTGGAAGAAGCGGTCCCGGGAATTGAACAGGGACACGGTTCCGCTGATCCGGCTCTGGAAGAGCGCGGGATCGGAGTAGGTCAGGGTGAAATTGTTCAGGTAGCGCCCGAAGTCCCAGCGGAGCGACCCGGACTTGGCCTGCCCGAACAGGTTCGGCTGATCGTAGCCGATGAACCCCGAGAGACCGACGCCGCCGCCTACCGAGGTCCCGAAGTTCACGGCACCCGTCTGGCGCTCCACGACACGGAAGGTGACGTCCACCTCCCCCGTCTCGGGATCCGGCTGGATGTCCGGAATCGGCAGCGGCGTCTCGAAGAAGCCCAGTCCGGCGATGCTCTGGTAGCTCTGGATGACCCGATCCTGCGAGTAGGTGTCGCCCGGCAGGAGGATGATCCGGTCCCGGATGACCCGCTCGTACGTGTAGTCGTTCCCCTCGATGAAGATGCGGTTGATGAAGGCCGGCTGTCCCTCGGCGACGGTCACGCCGATGGACACGGTCGGATCCCCCCCCTCGTCGAGGGGCGGCCCCTTCACCACCGACGGGGTCACCTCGGCGAAGATGAATCCTTCGTTGGCGTACAGCTCCCGGATGGACTGCTGGGCGTTCTCGAAGGCGACGGCGTCGAAGACCCGGCCCTCGACCTCCTCGTCCTCGTCGGGCCCCCCGAAGCCCAGGGATTGGAGAAGCCCCCCGCGCTGCGGCAGGAAGTAGCGCTCGAGGACGACGTCGTCGAACTCCCGGTTGCCGTCGATGGTCAGGGAGGCCACCCGGTAGCGGGGCCCCTCCTCGACCTGGAGCTCCACCCGGGCCTTCCCGGTCTCGGGGTCCACGATCAGCGTGTCCGAGAGGACCTGGAAGTCGAGATACCCGCGGGAGTTGTACAGCGCCGGGAGCGCAACCGAGAGGTCCTCGTCGTAACGGGTCTGGTCGAAGGTCCCGGACTGGAACCACCAGAAGCCTTCGGGACGGGTACCGAGGGCATCGAGGATGTCCGCGTCGGACACGGCCACGTTCCCCTCCACCACGACGTCCCGGACCGCGACCCGGTTGCCCTCCTCGACCTCGATGATGAGGTCGAACACGTTGGTGGCCCCTTCCACGGGTTCCAGGCGATCCTGGACCCGGGCGAAGGGGATGCCCTCGTTGGACAGCTCCGAGAGGATGACCGCCCGGGCTTCGATGAGGTCCTGGGGATTCAGCGGACGTCCATCTGCGAGCCCTGAGGAGTCCCGCACGACATCCGGATCCGCCCGGTCGAGCCCCCGGAAGACCACGCGCCGGAGCAGCGGTCGCTCCTCGACTTCGAGGGTGATGACCACGGGCTCCACGCCGATCCCACCGGTGGCTCGGACCCGGATGTCCTGGAACTGCCCGAGGTTCCAGAGCGCGGTCTCGGCCGCCTGGATCTCCTCCCTGGTGATCGTGTCCCCCGCGGCGAACGGAAGCTGGCCCAGGATGGTGCTCGCAGCGACCCGGACGTTGCCCTGGACGACGATGGAATCCACCACGATGGGCGCCGTCGCCTGCTGCCCCGTCAGGGGCGCGGCTCCGGTCACGCCGAACAGACCGAGGACGAGCCCCAGAAGGGCCCGCCCCCGAAACGCCAACACCTTCATTGTGGACGCCCTCTCCCCAGCCTTCACGTCTTGGTCGTCGTGGATCCGGCACGGAGGGTCAGCTTCTCCCCATCGTCGTCCACATCCACCTCGATCTCGTCTCCGGCGGTGAACTCCGCCATGAGGATGCGCTCGGAGAGCGGATCCTCGAGGTAGCGCTGGATGGCCCTCTTGAGCGGCCGGGCGCCGAACTTCTCGTCGTACCCCTTGTCCACGAGGAAGGCCACGGCCCCGTCGGTGAGCCGGATCGACAGCTCCTCCTCCGCGAGCCGGGTCCGCACGTCCGCGAGGAGGATGTGCACGATCTCCCCGATCTGGTCCTTGCTGAGGGGGTGGAAGACGATGACGTCGTCCACCCGGTTCAGGAACTCCGGATTGAAGGCCCGCTCGATCTCCGAGCGCACCTTGCCCTGCATGATGTCGTAGCTCGACTGGGTGTCGCCGGACTGGAATCCCAGCCCGCCCCCCTTCGAGATGTCCCGCGCACCCAGGTTGGACGTCATGATCAGGACCGTGTTCTTGAAGTCGATCACGCGTCCGTAGTTGTCCGTCAGGTGCCCCTCGTCCAGGACCTGCAGGAGGATGTTGAAGACGTCGGGATGAGCCTTCTCCACCTCGTCCAGGAGGACGACGGAGTAGGGCCGACGCCGCACCGCCTTGGTCAGGGCCCCGGAGTCCTCGTAGCCCACGTAGCCGGGAGGTGCGCCGATGAGCCGCGAGACGGAGAACTTCTCCATGTACTCGCTCATGTCCACGCGGATGAGGGCCTCCCGGTCCGCGAAGATGAACTCCGCCAGGGCCCGGGCCAACTCCGTCTTCCCCACCCCGGTGGGACCGGAGAAGATGAACGACCCGATGGGCCGGTTGGGGTCCTTCAGCCCGGCCCGGCTCCGCCGGATGGCCCGGCTGATGGCCTGGATGGCGTCGTGCTGCCCCACCACCCGCTGGTGGAGCTCGTCCTCCATGTTGACCAGCCGCTCCGTCTCGGCCTGCCGGATGCGGGTCACGGGAATCCCGGTCCAACGGGACACGATGAAGGCCACGTCCTCGGTGGAGATCTCGGGACGGTGGCGCTTGCGCTCCTCTTCCCACTCCTCCTGCCGGGTCTTGATCCGCTGCAAGAGCTCCCGCTCGTCGTCCCGGAGCTCCGCGGCCCGCTCGAAGTCCTGGTCCCGGATGGCGGCCTCCTTCCGGCCCGCAACATCGGCCAGCTCCTCCTTGAGCTCCTCGACGTCCGGCGGCGGCACCTGGGCCGCGATCCGGGCCCGGGCTCCGGCCTCGTCGATCACGTCGATGGCCTTGTCCGGGAGGAAGCGGTCCGTGATGTAGCGCTCGGAGAGCTTGGCGGCCTGCTCCAGGCTCTCGTCCGGGATCGTGATCCGGTGGTGGTCCTCGTAGTGGCCCCGCAGGCCCTTGAGGATCTCCACGGCCTCGTCCACCGCCGGGGGATCGACGATGACGGGCTGGAACCGGCGCTCCAGGGCGCCGTCCTTCTCGATGTACTTCCGGTACTCGTTCAGCGTCGAGGCCCCGATGCACTGGAGCTCGCCCCGGGCGAGGGCCGGCTTGAGCATGTTCGAGGCGTCGATGGCGCCCTCGGCGGCCCCGGCACCCACCAGCGTGTGCAGCTCGTCGATGAACAGGATCACGTTCTGGTTCTGCTGGATCTCGTTCATGACGGCCTTGAGCCGCTCCTCGAACTGGCCGCGGTACTTCGTGCCTGCGATGACCGCCGCCATGTCCAGGGCCAGGACCCGGTGGTCCCGCAGGACCTCCGTGACCTCCCCGCGGGAGATGAGCTGGGCCAGGCCCTCCACGATGGCGGTCTTGCCGACCCCGGGCTCGCCGATGAGGACGGGGTTGTTCTTCTTGCGGCGGCACAGGATCTCGATGACCCGCTCGATCTCGGAGGTCCGGCCGATCGTGGGATCGAGCTTGCCCTGGCGCGCCAGGTCCGTCAGGTCCCGGCAGAAGTGGTCCAGGGCCGGCGTCTTGGACTTCTTGTCCCCCTTCCCACCGCCGGCGGATCCGGACGGCGGATTCCCGCTGCCGCCGATCCCGGCGGGCTCGGAGCCGCTTACGTCGGACCCCAGGACCTTGAGGGTCTCGGAGCGGGCCTCGTCGAGGGTCACGCCGAGAGAGTTCAGGACCTGGGCCGCGATGCCCTTCTCCTCCCGGAGGAGCCCCAGGAGGAGGTGCTCGGTGCCCACGTAGGAGTGGTTGAACTCACGGGCCTCCGCCATGGCGAACTCCAGGACCTTCTTGGCCCTGGACGTATACGGGAGCTCGCCGAGGGCGATCGTCGCCTTGCCCTTGCGCACGGAGTCCTCCACCCGTTCGTGCACCTGGTCCAGGTCCACGGACAGGTTGATGAGGACGTTGGCCGCGACGCCCTCGCCCTCGCGGATCAACCCCAGGAGGATGTGCTCGGTGCCGACGTAGTCGTGCTGGAGTCGGATGGCCTCTTCCCTCGCCATCGCCAGCACCTTCCGGACTCGATCGGTGAAATTGTAGTTCATGGGGTGTCTCGCGGTCGCCCGCGCAAGGGCATTCTAGACGCCGTCGAATGGAGCTTCTCCACCCGACTCGCCCGGGTCGGAGGGAGCCGTGGTCTCGGTGCGGAGCACCTTCCTGACGTACGCAGCCCGGTGGGCATCCTGCTCCACCGGGGTGAGGTCGCGCCCGGCTGCCTGGTTCAGGTGCGCGGACTGCGTGAAGATCATCAATTTGTTGAGCGTATATACCCGAATTCCGGGGAGAAGTTGCAGGCTCATCCCCAGCCGAACGCCGCTCAGGAGGTTCATCAACTCGTCGAACGATAGGGTCCGGGCATATCGGAGTAAACCGTACGCCCGCCACACCTTGTCCTCGGTCACCGCGCGTGCGTCCCGGAGCAGCACCTGGCGGGCCTGGAGCTCGTGCCGGATGACCTGCCGGACCATGTGATCCAGGTGGTCGACGAGGTCGTCCTCGGTCTTTCCGAGCGTCGTCTGGTTCGAGACCTGGAAGAAGTTCCCTACCACCTCCGAGCCCTCTCCGTAGAGCCCCCGGAAGGTCAGGCCCACCTGTCCGAGACTGTGGAGGACCCTCGAGATCTCCTTGGTCAGCACCAGGCCCGGCAGGTGGACCAGCACCGACGCCCGGAGCCCCGTCCCCACGTTGGTCGGGCAACTGGTCAGGAAGCCGAACGACGGGTGGAAGGCGTAGGGGAGCTGGCCGCCCATCTCCTCGTCGAGGCGGTCCACGAGTCCCCAGGCGTTCCTGAGCTGGAGCCCCGGCATGAAGGACTGGAGACGGAGGTGGTCCTCCTCGTTCACGAGGACGTTCACCGGCTCCCGGCCCGAGATGACCACCGCCGTGCCGCGGACGGGTCCCTCGGCGCTCTCGCCCAGGAGGTCCCGGGTCACGATCCGGCGCTCCAGCAGGACCCGGCGGGACAAGGCGTCCACCTCGGTGAGGTCCACGTGAAGGCCCGGCTGGAGGAGCTCGATCCCCTTCATGGCCTTCCGCATCCGACCGAGGACCGCCTCCCGATCGTTCACCCGGGCCCGGGGCCCGAAGGCGTGACCCTGGAGGTTACGGGCCAACCGCACCCGGGTGGAAAGCACGACGTCCGCGTGCTCCCCGCTGCCTTCCATCCAGGACAGACCGAGATCGGGCAGGGCGTCGAAGTCCATGTCAGCGCGCCTCCCCCGGTTCGAGCTCCTGGATCCGATCCCGGATCTCGGCGGCCCGCTCGAAGTCCTCGGCCTGAACGGCCCGGTGCAGCCGGTGCCGGAGGCCCTCGAGGCGCTTCTCCCGCTCCGACGCCGACGGGTCCGGCGGGAGGTAGACCTTCCCGAGGTGCTGGACGCTGCCGTGGATGCGCCGGAGGAGGGATTCCAGCGCGGGCTGGAAGGTGGTCCAGCACTCGGGGCACCCGAGCCGACCCACGTCCTTGAAGTCGCCGTATGTCAGCCCGCAGAAGGCGCAACGGGTGTCCTCATCCCCTTCCCGGGCCGGGACGACGGCGCCCATCTGCGCCAGAAAGTCGGTCAGCGGCGCCGGGGTGTGGGGGGTGGACTCCACGCCCCGTTCGGCCGCACAGCCCTCGCAGAGGTGGATCACGGTCATCTCGTTCTTCACCACCTGGGTCACGTGCATGACCGCGGCGTTCTCCCCGCAGTCCTCGCACAGCCCCTTGACGCTCATGACCGACCTCCTGCGCCCTCACTCTGCCGTCCGTGCCACCCCGGAACCGCCTCGCCGTCCTCCAATGGAAGTACAACCCCGTCCTCCAACTTGAGGATCCGATCCGCCCGGTGCGCAAGTTCCGCGTTGTGCGTGACCAGGACCATCGCAAGTCCGAGGGCCTCCCGGAGGCCGAAGAGGAGGTCGTGGAGACGTTCGCTGGTGTGGTGGTCCAGATTGCCGGAGGGCTCGTCCGCCAGAAGCACCACCGGCTCGTTCGCCAGAGCCCGGGCCACGGCGACCCGCTGCTGCTCGCCGCCGGACAGCTCCGAAGGCCGATGGGTCATCCGTTCGGCCAGCCCCACCTTGGCCAGGAGGTCCCGGGCCCGTGTCCGGGCCACGCGCCGGTCCACGCCGGCGATCAGGCAGGGCATCATCACGTTCTCCTCGGCGGAGAACTCCCGGAGGAGGTGATGGAACTGGAAGACGAATCCGATCTCCTGGTTCCGCACCCGGGCCAGCTCCACGTCGTCGAGGCCCGCCAGCGGCCGTCCGCCGATCCGGATCTCCCCGGCCGTCGGCCGGTCCAGGCCGCCCATCAGGTGCATCAGGGTCGACTTGCCGGCGCCCGAGGCCCCGATGATCGCCAGGACGCCCCGCGGGTTCAGGGTCAGGTCCACGCCCCGGAGCACGTGCAGGTCGCCCGCCGGGGACGTGTACGTCTTGTGGACCCCGTCCACCGCAAGCGGCGACGCCGCCCGCGCCGGGGCCACGTCCATCGGAGCCGCCCCCCCGACCGCGTCAGTCATGTCGGATCGCCTCGACGACCTCGAGCCGGGCCGCCTGCAGGGCCGGGTAGATCGTCGCGATGAAGGCGACGAAGACCGAGGCCGCCACGATGGTGAGGACGTCCAGGGGCTCCACGGAGACCGGGAGCCGGTCGACGAAGTAGACGTCCGGGGGAATGCGGATGATCGGGAAGGTGTCGAGCACCCAGCACAGGATCAGCCCCAGCGTCGTCCCCACGGCCGTGCCCACGATCCCGATCCAGGCCCCCTGGAGGACGAAGACCCGGAGGATTCCGCGATCGGTCATGCCCATGGATTTCAGGATGCCGATCTCCCGGGTGCGATCCGCCACGACCATGACCAGGGTGCTGACGATGTTGAAGGCCGCCACCAGTACGATGAGGAACAGGATCACGAACATGGCGAGCTTCTCGAGCTCCAGGGCGCTGAAGAGGGCGCGGTTGGTCGTGAACCAGCTCTGGGACACGTAGGGGAACGGCACCGCCTCCTGGATCCGCTGAGACAGGTCGTCGGCCAGCATCGGGTCCGCCGCCTGGACGCCGAGCCCCGAGACGGCGTCGGCCTGGGTGAGGCTCAGCAGGTTCTGGGCGTCCTCCAGGGTCGTGTACAGCGTCCCCGTGTCCGTCTCCCACATGCCAGTGGTGAAGGTCCCCGTGACCTCGAAGGGCAGCGTGCGGGGGCTGATGCCCAGCACGCCCTGCTGCAGGTTCTCCAGGGCCACCACCACGATCGTGTCCCCCGGGAACACGAGGAGCCGGTCCGCCAGTCCACTCCCCAGCAGGGCGGGAGGCAGCCCCGAAGCGGGCCGCTCCAGGTCGTATACACCCTCCCGGATGTCCTTCTCGAGATCGGTGGACGCCACCGCCGAGGTGTCCACGGAGATCCCGACGAGCTGCGCCGTGTTGGCGTACTCCTCTCCGCTTCGGAGCAGGCCCACCTGGGAGAAGATGAAGGGCGAGGCTGCGGTGACCCCCTCCAGCTTCCGCACCGAATCGAGGACGGCGCGCCAGTTCCGCATCCGGAGGCTGCTCCCCGACTCCAGAATGAGGACGTGGGGGTTGGAGGACAGGATGGCGGCCCGGAAGTCCTTCTGGGCCCCGCTCATCACCGCGATCACCACCACAAGCGCCATCACGCCCACCGTCACCCCGCCCAGCGAGATGGCGGTGATGAACGACAGGAGCCGTCCCCGCTTGCGGGCGGTCAGATACCGCCAGGCCAGGAACCAGTCGAGCTTCACGAGCCGTGCTCCTCCGCCCGGAGGACAGGGAAGAGGATGACGTCCCGGATCGACGGCTGGTCCGAGAGGATCATGACCAGCCGGTCCACGCCCATCCCCAGGCCTCCGGTGGGCGGCATGCCGTATTCCAGGGCCCGGATGTAGTCCTCGTCGACCTGGTGGGCCTCGTCGTCGCCGCCCGCCCGGAGCCCGGCCTGGGCCTCGAAGCGCGACCGCTGGTCGAGGGGGTCGTTCAGCTCGGAGAAGGCGTTCGCCACCTCCTGCCCAGCCACGAACAGCTCGAACCGTTCGGTCAGCCCGGGCTTGGACCGGTGGACCTTGGCCAGAGGGCTCAGCTCCACCGGGTAGTCCACGACGAAGGTGGGCTGGATCAGTCGGGGCTGGACCAGCTCCCCGAAGAGCTTGTCATAGAGCTTCCCCCGCCCGGCTCCGTCCAGCTCGGGTACGGACAGGGCCTCGGCCCGGGCCCGGAGCTCCGCCTCGGAAAGGGTGGTGGGGTCCACCCCCATGGCCTCGCCCAGGGCGTCCATGAGCCCGATGCGGGGGAAAGAGGGTGTGAAGGACAGCTCATGGCCCTGGAACTCCAGGGTGTCCGAGCCGTGGACCTCCCGGACGAGGTGCACCAGGAGCCGCTCAACCAGATCCATCATGTCCTCGTAGTCGGCGAAGGCCTGGTAGAACTCCAGCATGGTGAACTCGGGGTTGTGGAACCGGCTCAACCCTTCGTTCCGGAAGTCCTTCGCGATCTCGTACACCCGCTCGAAGCCCCCGACGATGAGACGCTTGAGGTAGAGCTCGTCCGCGATACGAAGATACATGGTGCGGTCGAGGGCGTTGTGGGTGGTCACGAAGGGCCGCGCCGCAGCCCCCCCGTACAGGGGCTGCAAGGCCGGCGTCTCCACCTCCAGAAAGCCCTCTCCGTCGAGGAACCGCCGCATCTCGCTGATGATCCGGGAGCGGACCCGGAAGACCTCCCGCACCTCGGGGTGGACCGCCAGATCGGCGTAGCGCTGCCGGTACCTCGACTCCTGGTCCTGGAAGCCCGAATGGACGACTCGCTCCCCGGAGTCGGGGTCCATCTCCACCTTACCCATGGGCAGGGGGCGGAGCGACTTGGACAGGAGCGCCCACCGGTCCACCCGGACGGTGACCTCGCCGGTCCGCGTCCGGAACAGCGGGCCCTCCACACCGATCCAGTCCCCCAGGTCCAGGAGGTCGAGATCCTCGAAGGAGGCGTCGCCGAGCACGTTCTTCTTGAAGTAGAGCTGCAGGCGGCCCTCACCGTCCTCCATGTGGGCGAAGGCGCTCTTGCCGTGGGACCGCCAGGCCACGATCCGCCCGCCGACCCGCACCACGTCGCCGTGCCCGTCCTCCGGGAGCTCCCCGGCGGACTCGAGTTCTTCAAATCGCGCCCGGGCGCCCGCGCTGAGATGGCTCCGGTCGAATCCGTGGGCGAAGGGCGCGATCCCCCGCTCCGCAAGGGCGGCGAGCTTCTCCCGGCGGACTCTGAGGACCTGGCTCAGTTCTTCGCTCATGCGGCGCTCTGGCCTCCGAACTTCTTGAGGTAGGCTTCGATGAAGGGATCCAGGTCCCCGTCCATGACTCCCTGGACGTCGCCGTCCTTCAACTCGGTCCGGTGGTCGTTCACCATCGTATAGGGCTGGAAAACGTAGGAGCGGATCTGGTTCCCCCAGCTGATGTCGGTCTTCGTGGCCTCCAGCACCGCCCGCTCCTTCTCCCGCTCCTCCTGGGCCCGCTGGTACAGGGCGGCCTTCAGCATCTTCATGGCCGTCGCCCGGTTCTTGTGCTGAGAGCGCTCCTGCTGGCACGACACCACGATCCCGGTGGGTTCGTGGGTGATGCGGATGGCGGAATCCGTCTTGTTCACGTGCTGCCCGCCGGCACCCGAGGCCCGGAAGGTGTCGACGCGGAGGTCCCCCTCGTCGATCTCGATCTCGATCTCGTCGTCCACCATCGGATACACGAAGACCGACGAGAAGGAGGTGTGGCGCCGGGCCTGGGAGTCGAAGGGGGAGATCCGCACCAACCGATGGACCCCCGCCTCGGCGCGAAGATAGCCGAAGGCGTACTGGCCCTTGATCTCAAGGGTCACGCTCTTGATGCCGGCCTCCTCGCCGGGCTGGAGATCCAGGACCGACACGGAGAAGTCGTGCTTCTCCGCCCAACGGGTGTACATCCGGGTGAGCATCTCCGCCCAGTCCTGGGACTCGGTGCCGCCCGCCCCCGGATGGATGGTGACGAGGGCGTCGCGATGATCGTCGGGTCCCTGGAGCATCGTCTTGAGCTCCAGCTCGGCCAGCCCCTGCTCCGAGCGCTCCAGCTCCTGGACCACCTCGGCCTCGATCTCGTCGTCCGACTCGACCTCGAGGAGCTCCGCCATCTCCTGCAGCATCTCGACCTTCGACGACAGCTCCTTCCAGGGTTCGACCCAACCCTTGAGACGGTTCACCTCGGCGATGGTGGCCTGGGCCGCCTCGGGATCGTCCCAGAACCCGGGAGCACCGGACCGTTCGAGGAGCTCCCTCAGCTGCGGCTCACGGGTCTCCAGGTCAAAGATACCCCCTGAGTTCGGCCACCTTGCGGGCGATCTCGTCCAGCCGTTCGCGGTGGTCAGCGTTCACGTCTTCCTCGGGCTTCGTGCGGTACGGGCGGTTCCGGCAGCCGCCGGACCACGAGAAAGGGGCCGCCCCGTCTGGACGGCCCCCGCCTCCAACTCAGCGTGAGAAACATAACCAAGCGACGACTAGAACAAAGTCTCTCCGCGGGCCAGGATCTCGTTCAGGGCGTCCTTCCAGTAGGCGGTGGATTCCGCGAGCTCCGGACCCACCTGCTCCACGTACTCGGCCCAGGACTTGTCGATCTCGTCCTGGAAGTCCTCCCGGATCCGATCATTGGCCAGGGCCTGCTCGTGTCGCTCGGGATTGTAGGTGATCATGTCCGAGACCAGGACCCGGGCCAGGCGCCGGGCTTTGTCGTGGGGATCCCTCCGACCGAACTGGAAGACCTCCTCCCCTTCGTCCGCCGGGACGTCGGCGGCGGCGGGCTCCTCGGACGCGATCTCGTCATCCGCACTCCCCCCCAGGTCCCAGGTCGCTTCATCGCCGGCGTCCTGGTCGGCCTCCGAAGCAGGAGCGTCGCCGATGCCGGGCTCCCCGTCCGCTCCGGCGTCATCGAGCCCGTCCAGGGCATCCGCCGGAAGTACCATCTCGTCCCCGCCGAGGAGATCCGCGCCCAGGTCCGACTCCGGCACCAAGGGGTGCTCGATGCCCTCGGCCGGCTCCGCGAGCCCCGCCTCGTCCTGGGCGGCCAGCATCTGTCCCTCCACCGTCTCGACGGAGTCCATCTCGACGTCCAGCCCGGAGAGATCCACGCCCTCGTCCTCCGTATCCACGATCCAGTCGGCGTCATCGTCGGTGCCGCCCCAGCTCTCGAGATCCGCGGCGACTTCGCCCTCGGCCTCGTCGACGACCAGCTCGCTCCACTGATCCGTGACCAACCCGTCACCGGGCGGCGACGGCTCTTCCCCCGAACCGACCGCCACCCCGGCCTCGTCGGCCAGGATCAAGCCGTCGTCCATCATCTCGGCCATCTCGGAGAGGCCGTCGTCGATCGATCCGTCCATGTCCTCGAGGGTTTCGTCCCCCTCTTCCATCTCGGTCTCGATCGCGGAGAGGGGCTCCTCCCGGTCCGATTCGTCGTCGGGTCCTCCATCCTCCACCGCCGTGACGGCGTCCTCACCGTAGTCCTCGTCGGCCTCCTCCTCCCAGACGTCGGCCGGCTCCGACTCCCAACCGCCGTGCTCCTCCTCTCCCTCGGTGGCCGCCTCGGCACCCTCCTCCGGTGCGTCCCAGGGATCCAGGAAGGCCTCCCCCTCCACCTCGTGCGCCGGATCGTCGACTCGGAACGGGGTGTGGCAGACGGTGCACTCGGTGCGGGCACCGCCCGCGGGGACCTTCTCCGGATCGACCGGGAAGGTCGTGGCGCAGGCGGGGCACTCGATCGTGAAGGTCATGGACATGGCGGAGGTACGGTTCAGGAGAGGAAAGGAGGGCGGCGCCCGCCGCCGCGGGGGTCGTCGGGCCGGGGCTCGGCGGTCTCCCGGGCCAGGACGCGTCGGTCGACCACGTATTTCGAGCCGGGCAGCGACTTCGCGTACGTCTTCATCTCGGCGGCGAGCTCGCTCACCTGCCCGGTGTGGGTGAAGGCGTTCAGCTGATCCGTGACCACCCCGATGGAAAGGGTCATGAGGGGGATCCGGTGCACGGCGCCGCGACGGTCACGGCCCAGAAAGTACCCGGCCCGTCGGTCCTCCTCGGTGTACTGATACGGGATGAGCTCGTCGAACACCTGGATGATGGCGTCGCAGGTGGCTTCGAGGCGGGACACCGGGACGTTGAAGATGAAATCATCCCCGCCGATGTGCCCGACGAAACCGCCGGGGGCCAGCGCCCGAACCAGGTCCCGGAGGATCCGGGACAGGAGCAGGATGACCTTGTCACCGCTGTTGTAGCCGTAGCGGTCGTTGAACTCCTTGAAATGGTCCAGGTCGGCGTAGCAGACCGCGAAGCCTTCCTGGGACTCGAGCCGCTCGTGGATGTCCCGCTCGATGAGTCCCGTCCCGGGAAGCCGTGTCGTCGGATGGACCGAGACGTCCCGCGCAGCCCGACGCAGGGCCAGGTTCATGCGGAGGGCCACCTCCCGCTCCGCGGTGCGGTCGGTGATCACCTCGTCGGCCCCGCACGCCAGCGCCTGGGCGGCCAGATCATCCCCGTCGGCCTCCGTCAACACCACGACGGGCACGATGGCGGTGAAGGAATCGCCCTTGAGCTCGCCCACCAGCTCCAGGACCCGCTCCGGATCGTCACACGCGTCCAGGACGACGCAGGCCGGGAAGGTGCGGTTCACCAGAACCCGAACGGCGTCCAGGGAGGCCATATCCCGGCTCTCCCGTCCGCTCGTTTCGGCGAACTCCCGGACCCGCTCGACGGTCGGGCGCACCCGGGGGCTATAGAGTGCGATGGTGCGTTCGGACCGCATGGGCGCTCGAGGAGGAGCCGTGAGGGGGGACTCTTCCACGCTAAATCCGCCCGTGGGGGGTGTCAAACACCCCGGTCAACGCGGGAAACCAGCCGGAAATCGACCTTTCTCTCCTCCCGGTCCACCCGGGCCACCTGGATTCTGAGCCGGTCTCCGAGGCGCAGCCGCCGCCCCTTACGGGAGCCCACCAGTGCATACTCGGACTCCCGGAACTCGTAGTAGTCGTCGTCGAGCGAGTTGACGTGCAGGAGCCCGTCCACGAAGACCTCGTCCAGGAGCACGAAGGCGCCGAAGGCCGTGACCCCGGAGACCGTCCCGTCGAACTCGTCCCCCAGATGGCGCTCCATGTACTCGATCTTCTTGAGATCGACGCTGTCGCGCTCGGCGGACTGAGCGGCCTGCTCTCGGAGAGACGACTGCTCCGCGACGTCCGCGAGCCCCTCGTACCAGTCGTCGGGGATGGGCTCGCCCTCGACGAGCCCCCGGACCACGACGCGGTGGGTGACCAGGTCCGGGTACCGGCGGATGGGAGAGGTGAAGTGGGCGTAGTCGTTCAGCGCCAACCCGAAGTGCCCGAGATTCTCGGGCGAGTACATGGCCTTCTGGAGCGAACGCAGCACGACCGTGGACACCAGCTGCTCCTCGGGGCGTCCCCGGACCGCGACCAATATCCGCTCCAGGTCCCCGGGCTTGACCTTCCCCTTCGGAATCTGCAGCCCGAACGTCTGCAGGAGATCCCGCAGCGCGGTCGTCTTCTCCTCGCTGGGTGGCTCGTGGACACGGTACAGGGCGGGCAGCGATTTCTTCGAGCAGGCCCGGGCCACGAGCTCGTTCGCCAGCAGCATGAAGTTCTCCACCAGGCGGTGGGCGTCGAGGCGCTCGACCTTCCGGATCTCCACCGGGGCCCCCTCGGTGTCGAGGATGACCCGTGCCTCAGGCAGGTCCAGGTCCAGGGCGCCCCGCTCCTCCCGCAGGTCCCGCAGCCGGCTGGAGAGCCTTCCCAGCGTCTGGATGGAGGCGTCCGTCTCCGGCGAGATGCTGCGACGCCCCTCGAGGACCTCCTGGGCATCCTCGTAGGCCAGGCGCTGTCGGCTCCGGATGAGGGAGCGGGCGAAGCGGTGCTCGAGCACCTGGCCGTTCTCGTCCAGGGTGGCGAACACCGACACCGCGAGGCGGTCCTCGTCGGGGCGCAGTGAGCAGGCGTCCGAGGAGAGGGGATGGGGGAGCATCGGGATGACCCGGTCCACCAGGTACACGCTGGTCCCACGCTGGAGGGCCTCCTGGTCCAGGTGGGTGCCGGGGCGGACGAAGTGGGAGACGTCCGCGATGTGGATGCCCACCCGGGCCCGCCCCCCCTTCAGGAGTTCCACGGAGAGGGCGTCGTCGTGGTCCTTCGCGTCGGCCGGGTCGATGGTGAAGACGTCCAGGTCCCGGTGATCCTCCCGGCCGCCGGCGAGCTCCGCCGGGATCGCCTGGTGCCACCACTCCGCGAGCTCCTCCGCCTCTTCGACCACCTCCTGAGGGAAGTCGGGGGTGAGCCCATGCCCGTACAGGACAGAGAGGATGTCCACCCCGGGGTCCCCGAGCTTCCCCAGCACCCGCTCGACCTCACCCGTCGGGCCGTGGCGCCGATGCCCGTAGGCGACGATCCGGGCCAGGACCACGTCCCCGTCGGTCGCATCCCCCTGGTCGCCCCACGGGATGGTCACGTCGAAGTTGAGCTTCGGGTCCCGGGGCACCCCGAAGCCGAGCTTCTTGTCCTGGTGGTACACACACACGATCGACGGATGGGCCCGATCCAGGACCTTGATGACCCGCCCCTCGGGCTTCCGTCCCCGGGGCCGGCTCTCGATCCGGACGACCACCCGATCCCCGTCCATCGCGGTGTCCAGGTCCCGGGCCGGCACGTAGACCTCCTGCCCGTCGCTGGCTCGCACGAACCCGTCGCCCCGTCGGATCGTGGACAGGACGCCCGTGAAGAGGCTGATCCGGTCCTGGGGGGCGTACCGGCCACCCTTCACCCGATAGAGCTTCCCGGCCTTCTCCAGCGCCTTGAGGCGCTCCTTGAGGTCACGATACCCCTCCCGGGAGACGCCCAGTTCCTCCGCGAGGACCTTGGGTCGCATGGGACCGCGTTTGGAGTCGCGGATAGCGGCGACGATCGCCTTGTCGGAAGGGAGTCTGCTCATGGAAAGACCACACGAAGGGTGAGAAAGGGGTGCAGATCGGAGCCCCGGCGGACCGGGTTCAGTCGCAAGCTCGCGGGGCGCCCGGCCACCTGGCTCAGGTAGGCGTCGGTGACCGAGACCACCCGGTTCAGGATCGCCCCACCCAGGATCAGCGTCGCCCGACGGTAGTGGGCGTCACTGTCTTCGATGAGGGCCCGGTACTCGGCGTGGGCCGCGCCCTGACCCGTCCAATCCCAGACGAACGCCTCATCGTAGGCTCGTTCCCGGTAGTACTCGAGGGCCGCGTCGTACGCGGAGTCGCCGGGGGACGCGTCCGGAGAGACGTCGAAGATCGATCTGGCCAGGGCCCAGGCATCTCCGTTGAAGGTGGTGGGATCCGACTCCGGTTGCACCCCCCCCTGCCCCGGATCCGCGTCGTACGCCCCGGAACGGGTCCACCGGTCCAGCCTCTCGTAGTACTCGAAGTCCCCGTCCATGCGTGGGTCGGGTCCTCCTCGAGCCACCTCCCAGGCCAGGGTGCGGTAGGCCGCCCGATCGTGGGATCCCTGGTGCCGCGAGATTCCCCAGCCGGCCCAGACCGCGGCCTCTACAGCGAGGTACGCCCACCCGCGGGCCTGTCCCTGGTCGAGCTGTCCCCAGCCCGGAAGAACCACGCTCTCCACCACCGGGCGCCAGGCCGGGGGCGACGGCTCCAGGACCTGTGCCGCGGCACCGGGGGCGGCGCACGCGATCCACCCGGCGATCCACGCCGAGCCGCGCGCTCGCCTCACTGGAAGGTGAAGCCCAGGGCGAAGTGGATGGGCTCCCCCTGCCCCGCCAGGCCTCCGGACGCCAGCGACTTGCTGATCCCCACGTCGAAGCGGTCGTACCGCACCCCGATACCCACACCGGCGCCATCCACCTGCAGGTCGGCTCCCCAGGCATACCCGGCCCGGAGCGCCACCACCGGATTCGAGCCGGCGGAGATCTCCGTCGCCGCGTACACGGCCGGGTCCCCCGGATCCCGCCAGCGGTCCTCGAGCTCCAGGGTCACGACGCCGTGGAGGTCGGGGATGTCGATCCAGCGGCTCAGGACGTCGTACGACGCCGCGACCCGCATCCGGGTGGGAAGGGGGTCGGCCTGCTCTTCGTTCACCACCTGCAGGCTCGGCCCGGCGTTGGCGACCGCAGCGCCGAGGGTCACGCCGGAGCCTGCCACGTCCCGCCATTGGGCGCCTGCGTCCACCGCGTAGGTCGTGGCCGTGACGCCGGCATCGAGACACTGCCCTCGACAGGTCAGCCGGGACTGGATGACCTTGAGGTTCATCCCCAGGGCCAGGTCGCCCAGAATCAACGTCGATCCCGACACGATCCCGGTGTGGTACCGCAGGCTCACCTGACCCAGGAAGTTCCCCTGGTCGTCCCGGAACTCCACGTCCCCCAGGTCCAGCAGGAGGTAGGACAGCCCCGCCACTCCGAACCGATCGCTGTGGAGAAGACCCGTCACGGACGTGGCCTCACCCGTGACGTCCTCCTCGGAGCGAGTCAGGAAGATCCGGCTGTCCTCCACGGCGGCCAGTCCTGCCGGGTTCCACCAGACGGACTCGGCCCCACCCAGGGCGGTCATGGCCCGGGCCACCCCGACCCCCTTCGGCCCAACGGGAAGCAGGAGGAAGAGCGCCCCCTCCGTGGCCGTCCCGTCTCCGTCGGAGTCCTGGGCGGCCCCGGTCTCGGCGGTGGCCGGGATGCACAGCGCCGCGAGAAGGATGTGGAGGGTGCGTCTCATTCGGATTCCTCGGGGACACGGTACCCCAACCGGCGGAGATGCTGCCGTTTCCGGCGCCATCCCGCCAGGGGCTTCACCCAGAGATCCAGGTACACCCGCCGCCCGAGAAAGGTCTCGATCTTGGCTCGCGATGCGGCCCCCAACTCCCGGATCGCCCTCCCCCCTTTCCCGATCAGGATCCCCTTCTGCGACTTGCTCTCCACGAAGAGGGTCACCTGGACGTAGATCGGGTCCTCCGACTCCCTGAAGTCCTCCACCGACGCCACGACCGAGTAGGGGATCTCCTGGTCGAACTGCTCGTAGACGGTCTCCCGGACGAGCTCCGCCACGAAGAACCGGACCGGTTGCGAGGCGAGGTCGTCCTCGGGGTAGAGGAACGGCGCCTCCGGGAGCTGTGCAGCGAGGTCCTCCAGCAGCGCCTCCAGCCCCTCACCGTTCGCCGCGCTGATCGGGTGGACCGGGCACCGGAACTCCTGCTCGTACCGCCGGGTGAGCGGCTCGACCTCGGCGGGGTCCAGGCGGTCGATCTTCGTGAGGGCCACCCGGAGGGGCGCGCGGGTCTCCTCGAGGGCCGTCCGCACCACCTCGGCGTCGCCACCACCCAGCTCACGCGTCCCGTCCACCAGGAGGAGCGCGACATCGGCTTCGCGTAGCGCCTCGTGAGCCGTCTCGAGCATCGCCCTCTGATGCAGGTCCCTGACGTGGAGGAGCCCCGGCGTATCGAGGAACACCATCTGGACGCTTCCCTCGGTCCGGATCCCCGTGACCCGGGTCCAGGTCGTCTGCGCCCGGGGCGTCACGATGGAGAGACGCTCCCCCACCAGGGCGTTCATCAGAGTGGACTTGCCCGCGTTCGGACGGCCGACGAGGGCCACGTAGCCCGCCTGGGTGGTCGGGGGCGGATCGAGGTCGGATTCGCTCATCAACGGAAGGTCCGGCGACGGCACGGAAAGGGCAACGGCGACCGGTTCGGGAGGTGCGGTTGTTCAGGTCCGGGGATGGGTCCCGGGTGGGCGCGGGGGGTGTTCGTGTCGTCCATGGGGCCCGGGGGTGGGGTGCCCAAACGAAACGAGGGGACCGTCCTGAGCCGCGGTGCGGCGGGACGATCCCCTCGAAGAAGAGGCTGGCGGCGACGTACTCTCCCACAGGGTCTCCCCTGCAGTACCCTCCGCGCTGCGAGGCTTAACGACCGTGTTCGGGATGGGAACGGGTGTGGCCCTCGCGCTGTGGCCACCAGCCAATGTATGCCCCGGCCGGGACGACGGGTGGCCGTCCGGTCGGGGTCCAGGTGATGAGAGGTCGATGCCT
>DATHRY010000005.1:0-2121 GCA_035464715.1 Longimicrobiales bacterium | reverse complement strand
GATCGGGTTCACGGCCTCCCGGAGGATCTCGATGGCTTCGTCGTGCCGTCCCATGGCGATGAAGGTCCCGCCGATCTGGTCCCGGCTGACCTGGTGGTCGGGCTCGAGCTCCAGGGCCTTCCGGTACTGGACCAGGCTTTCGGTGTAGAGCCCGGAATAGAACTGGACCCATCCCAGCGCCATGTAGTTCATCGCGCTCAACGGGTCCAATTCCACCGCCCGGGCGGCTTCGGCGATCGCCCGGTCGTTCTTGCCCACGGCCAGGAAATACCACGAGTAGGAGAGGTGGGCGGCAGAGAAGTTCGGGTTCAACTCCAGCGCCCGTTCGAAGTGTCGGTCCGCCGCCTCCCAGTCCCAGTCGTGAAGCAGCGCCACCAGCGCCAGAGCGGCCTCTGCCTCCGGCAGCGAGGGATCGATCTGGAGGGCCCGCACCGCAGCCGCCCGGGACGCCGGGAAGGCCACGGCAAAGGGGACGAACCCGAGATGGCCCGAGTAGGCGTGACAGAGGGCGAGCCCGGCGTGCGCGTCGCCGTACGCGGCGTTCATCTCGAGGGCCTTCGCGAAGTGTCGGATCCCCGTCTGGATTCCCTCGGGCGTCAGCTTGTTCATGGAGTACCGACCCTTGAGGTACTCGCTGTACGTCTCCAGCGACGCCACCTGGTCCGTGCCGCGACCGCTGGCGTCCCGGTGCGCCAGACTCCGGCTGAGGGCAGCAGAGATCTCCTCCGCCACCTCCTCCTGGACGGCGAAGACGTCCTGGAGATTGCGATCGTACGACTCCCCCCAGAGCTGTCGGTCTCCGGGAACGGCCACGAGCCGAGCGGTGATCCGGACCCGGTCCCCGGCCCTGCGGAGGCTCCCCTCCACCAGCGTCGTCACACCGAGTCGCCGCCCGATGGTCGCCAGGTCCTCGTCCGCCGCCTTGTAGCGCATGACCGAGGTCCGGGAGATCACCTTGAGGCTGCTCAGCCGGGACAGCCGGGTGATGATCTCCTCGGTGATCCCGTCGACGAAGTACTCGTCGTCCTCGGACGCGCTGATCCGTCGGAAGGGGAGGACCGCCACCGAATCGTGGACCGTCGCGCCGGCCCGGCCGTGCTCTCCCCCGTTCATCGACGACAGGGCGGACCGGAGATCGGCCGCGGTCTCGAACCGATCGTCGGGATCCTTCTCCAGGAGGCGACGGATCACCGGCTCCAGCGCACCGGAGTCCTCCGTGTGCGCCCGCAACGGGGGGGGAGACTGGGCCATGATCGCCACCGCGGTCTTCATGGGCGAATCCCTCCGGAACGGGTGGACGCCCGCGAACATCTCGTAGAGCACGATCCCGAAGGAGAAGAGGTCGCTGCGGTGGTCGATAGGGTCGCCGCTGGCCTGCTCCGGAGAGAAGTACTCGAACGTCCCCCATACCCGGCCCTCCTGCGTCAGGCCCGGTCGACCGTCGTGGATCTGTTTGGCGATCCCGAAATCGAGGACCTTCGCGTGCCCTCCCCGGGTCACCATCAGGTTGGCAGGCTTGAGGTCCCGATGGATGAAACCTTTGCCGTGGGCCTCGTCCAGGGCCTCGGCCACCTCCATGGCCACCCGCACGCGATCACCGTGCGGGGGTGCGCCGCCGAGCCATCGATCCAGCGTGACGCCGTCGATGTACTCCATGGCGATGAAGGCTCTTCCATCGCCCAGAACACCGGCCTCGTAGACCTTGCAGACGAATGGGTGATCGATCGCAGCCGCCGCCCGAGCCTCGAGCACGAATCTGCGCCGGGCGCCTTCGTCCGTGGCGGCTTCCGTCCTCAGCAACTTCAGGGCGACATTGCGATCGAGGCGCGGATCCCGCGCCAGATGTACCTCGCCGACCCCTCCGGCCCCCACCCTCTCGAGGAGGACGTAGGGGGATGTGTCTCCACCTTCCATGGCGAACGAGGTCAGACCCCGGGACGCTCCGAGAAGATGGGGGTCATCGGGGTGGCGCCCCCGGACTCGTCGGCCGAATCCGAGAACTTCTCCCGGAAGACGTCCGCCAGCTCCTCCCGCGTGAAGTGGAGGTCGTGCTTCTTCGCCAGCTCAATGATGCTCTGCGACGCAGAGGCGACCTTGTCCCTGAGCTCCGGGTCGGAGCTG
>DATHRY010000004.1:0-56405 GCA_035464715.1 Longimicrobiales bacterium | reverse complement strand
CAGTCCGGCGCTCCGGAGCGCCCGCCGGTACCAGATCGCCGGTCTGGCGTGGAAGCCCTCCCGATCGCCCAGGACGGGGTCCTCCTCGGTGAACACCTCGATCAAGGCCACACCACCGACGAGGTCCGCCAGGGTGTCGAGTCCGGCCAGGACGCTCTCCTTGTCGAGATAGTGGAGGACGTCGGCGCACACCACGAGGTCGAAGGGGTCCTCGAAGGCGAAGGCGTCAAGCTCCTGGAAGGAGCCCGCCAACAGGTTCCGCGACGCCCCGAAGCGCTCGACGGCGTAGGCGCTGGGATCCAGACCCAGGTAGGCGGCCTCGGGGCGGAGGACCCGGAGCACCGGCTGCCAGCGACCCTCGCCGCACCCGACGTCCAGGACGGAGGCGAGCTCCCGGTCCAGGACCGACTCGGTGGCGGCGACGGCCAGGGCGACCTGCCGGGACAGCTCGCCCTGCCCCTTGGGCGCGTCCTCTCCCCGGTACCAGCGGTCGAAATAGGCCCGGTCCCAGGTCTTGCTCACCCGGCCCCTTCGATCGGCACGCGCGTGCGGAGCCGCGTTCTAAGGATCAGGGTGAACTCGCCCGGCATGAGAGGCGCGCATCCCGTCTCGAGCCACAGGATCCCTTGCCGTCGCTCCAAATCGGTGGTGGTCTCGGGACCGCACCGTGCGAACCACGCCTCCTCGGCCTTCGTCCCCTGCAGGGCTCCGGCCCTGAACAAGGAGAGCAGAAACGCATCGGCTGCGGATCGGATCCTCGCCCACCGGGGGGGGGCGTTCGGCTCCAGGGCCGTCCATTCGAGGCCCTCCGCGAGCGACGCCTCGATGAAGAGCGCCAGTCGGCGCACCGGAACGTACCTCCACTCCGTGGATCCTCGCTGGTGCCCCGCCAGGGTGCGGGCGCCCCAGCTCACGATGCCGCGGCCGGGAAAACGACGTATCGCGTTGATCCCGCCGGGGTTCAGGAACTCGAGGTCGGCCCGTCCGAGGTCGACGGCGGGCTCCAGGACGTGCCTCAGGTCGGCCTCGGGCCCGGCCGGAGCCTTCCAGACTCCTCGCAGTCGGTCGGTGCGGGCGAAGAGCCCCGCCCTGGTGCCGCTGGTACCCACGGTTCGCCGGCCGCCGTCGACCGCCGCGGCCGGGACCACGAGTCGGGGCACGTGCAGCGAGGCGTCGGGGCTGCGCAGTCCCGCCCCCCCCTCCACCCAGGCGAGGAGCTCGCCGGCCGCCGCCAGCCCGTTCGGGGGATCCAACAGGAGGAACGCCCTGTGCTCCGCACAGCGCTCCACCGCCTCCAGGTACGTGCTGCGAGCCTCCGCCGGAGGCATCCAGGCCGCGTCCGGGAGGCACAGCAGGTTCCATCCCTTCCCGAGGGCAGCCAGGCCGGTGCGCGACCCACGCGCGCCGAGAAGCAGCGCGGCCGTGGGGCGGTCCCCGTCGGCCCCATCGGCGAGCCGGCTCCTGCCCTCCTCCGGGCGGAGCCCGCGTGATCCGGCCAGGGGGATCCCGTCGACCTCGAGCCGGACGAGCGTGGACACCGCGTTGACCACCGTGGGCGCGAAGGCCCGGTCGCCGGGGTCCAGGACGAGGCCCTGGAAGGTCTCGCTCCGACGCGTCCGACCGTCGGGGCCCACGTCCCGGACCACGAGGTCGAACGAGGGGTCCGCCCCGTGCTCGACGTCCAACCGCAGACGGTTTCCCCACCGGCCGGGATCATCTACCGATCGGCGGCCCGCCCGGGTCGCCGCCCGGACCCGCAGGACCGGTCGGCCCCCGCCCACCAGTTCGGCGGTGGCGGCCGCGGCGCCCCGGGCGACCCGGACGATCCAGGCCCGTGTTCCTCCGTTGTGGAAGAACTGGTGGACCTCCCAGGGAGCGGGATGATCGGGGCCGGGGGCCCCGAACACACGTTCGAACCCGTGGATTCCCGTGGCGAGCACCGGATGGTCCAGGGGGCCTCGGGCGAAGGCACCCACGAAGGCGGCGACGGAAGTGTCGACGGCCGCTATGGGCGGAGGTCCTCCGGATACCTCGCGGACGTAGACGCCGGGAGTCCTCGGAGGGTCGGACATGGGACCGCTAGAAGTCCAGCCAGTAGTTCATCTTGACGATGAACACGTTCTCCGCGGGCGCGTCCCAGAGGCCGCCCCAGTCCCGGCCGAAGTCGAAGTCGCCCACCGCCACGCTCCCCCGCTGCTGGCGCTGCCAGACCAGGAAAACGGTGGACCCCGGCCGATACTCCCACCGGAGCACCGCATTCCCCACCAGGGAGCGGACGTTGAAGTCCCGGTCCCCGAACGACTCGTCCGCGACGCCGTCGCCGTCGAAGTCCACGTACTGCTCGTCGGTGTCGTCCCGGCAGATCGTCCCGCCGACGCACCCCATGCCGTCTCCGGACACGTCGCCTTCCTGGAACTCGAGGAAGTCGTAGGTGCCGGCTTCGGCGAGCTGCCGGTAGCGGACGTAGTCGCCGCTGGAGAGGAGGGGTTGGGCGAAGAGCTGGAAGGTCAGCGCGGGGCTGAAGCTGACGTTCAAGCGGGTCTCCATGGACAGGCTCTTCCGCTCGAGCTCCGCGAAGAGATATCGGTTCCCGTAGGTGGGCCCGAAGAAGAGCGCATCGGAGGTCGTGACGTACTGCGCCGCGTTGTTCTCGCTGGACCACCGGGGCTGCACCGCGATCTCGGTGTTGGCCGTGGGGCGCATCTCGATGCCCCCGCCGATGCTGAACTCGTCCCCCGACTCCTGGAACCCGGAGCGGTACTGCACGTTGGCGCTGAAGTTCACCGCCTTCCGCCGATCCGTGTTCATGCGGGTGCTCACCCTCCAGCTCCCGGGATCGAGCATCACCGGGCCGCCGCGGGTCGCCGTGCGGCTGTACGTGTCGGGATTGAGGGACAGGTCCATGTTGGCGCCCCAGTTGTTCAGGAACTCACCCCGGGAATTGAGGTTGAAGCTCCCGCTGGTGCGGGCCCTGTTCCACGACTCCCAGGAGCCCGGGGCATCCAGCGCCTCGTGGCTCCAGTTGTGGAAGGTGAAGAAGCTCACGTTGTAGTTCTGGAACACGCTCCCTGGTTCGATCTCCCGGTAGCTGACCCGGAACCCGCCGTCCAGCCGCTCCCGGTTCTGGGAGTAGCCCAGATCGTTGATCTCGAACCCGTCCGTGAGCTGGGCGGCCCATACGGCCCAGGTCCAGTGGTCCCCCCGGCGCTTCTCGAACTGGAGCCGCCACTCGAGGCCGCTCATGGACGTGGCGGTCGAGTCCACCGACAGCCGCGTCGCGTCGGGACGCTGGTTGTAGTGGTTGCTGCTCCGCTGGATCCGGGTGAGGGCGGTGGAGTCCCCCTGCACCAGCGATCCCGCGAGAAAGCCCTCCAGCGCCCAGGTCCGGTCGGACCACTGGTGCTCGAACTGCAGCCCCGCGGTGAAGGCCGACGACGGCAGGAAATCGAAGCTCCCGTCCGACGGGAGCCCCCGGTTCATGGCCGTGAAGATGCCCCCCACGGTCGAGGCGCCGTCGTTGAAATCCTGCTGCAGTCGCAGGACCCCGAATCGACTCTGGGGCTCGGCGACGTAGCGCGCGTTCCCCTCCTCGTCGCCAAGGTAGGCCCACCCCGTCTCCTCCTGGGTCACCGCGGCGAGCCCTCCCACCGAGAGGCCGCCGTCGGTCCGGCCCGTGATCTTGGCGGCACCCAGGATCGTCGCAGCGGACGGCTCGTCCCGGTACAGCGTTCCGCTGGGGGCGCGACCCTGCGGCGAGCGCCCGATCCGCCGCGAGTAGAACAGGTCGTTCCGCCCGCCCGAGAGCCCGAAGCGGAGAAGGTTCGCGTCCTCCACGAAGAAGGGGCGCCTCTCCTCGAAGAAGGTCTCGAAAGCCGACAGGTTGATGACCGCCGGATCGGCCTCGACCTGCCCGAAATCGGGATTGATCGTGGCGTCGAGGCTGAAGGCGCTTCCGAGGCCGACCCGAAGGTCGGTGCCCAGGCGGAGCTGGCTCTCACGACCGTCGAAGAAGGGGTCGTCCGGAGCCGCGGGTCCCTGGTGCAGACTGCTCAGCACGTAGGGACGCGCCTCGATCCGCCGGGCACCCTGGGTCACGAGGACGTCGTCCAGCTCACCGAACTGGCTCACCACACCCTGCTGCAGCCGGGAGCGGAGGGCCCAGTAGCTCAGCTCGTTGTTGGCCTGCCGGCGGCGGATGAAGTTGACCCCCCAGGTTTGAGGGTCGGAGGACGAGGAGTACCGGATCTGCGAGTAGGGGATCTTCAGCTCGGCCGTCCAGCCGTCGGCATCCACCTGGACGCCCGACTCCCACACGGCGTCCCAGGCGCCGTCCTGGCGACTGTCGTCGAAGAGGTACTCGTCCCGCTGCACGTTGGCGGCGCTGACCTGGAACGAGTATCCGGTGCGCCGATCCATGTTGGTGTCGAGGCTGACGGCGAACCAGTCGAAGTTGCCCCGGTCGTCCCGGCGCACGAGCTGGCGCGCCACGGTCTCGGGGTCGTCCCACATCCGCGCCGCCACGTAGATGGCGTCCTCGCCGAAGATGATGCGCACCTCGGTGTCGTACTCCGCCGGAACGCCCTCGGTGGGCTCGCCCTGCACGAAATTCGAGATCGGCGCCACCGCCGCCCACGTCGACTCGTCGATGCGGCCGTCCACCTCGACGTCCACGTCGGCCCGGACGGCGGTCGTCCGCACGACCGCGGCATCCGCCACACCGCTGCCGGAGCCCCCGGCCGCACCCTCCTGGGCCTCCGTGGGCGAGGAGCCCGCCGCGACGGCGAGCACGGACAGCACCAGGGGGATCACGGGGCCGGTGCGCACGGAGCGAAGGGTCGGGACCCGGGGCTGGTTTCGCGTGGACATCAGGGGGACCTCGATCTATCTCGTCAGCGCGCAGCCTGAAAGCGCGACGCGGATTCGTGAAGCGGGGCGGGTGCCCGATCCAGGGCGGCCAGATCGATCTGGCCCGCCATCGGATGCACCCGTTCCAGATTGACACGCTCCTGGCTCAGAATGTTAAGCAGCGCATCGCCGATCTCGGTGGGGAGATCGTCCCGGGCCACGATCCAGTTCATCATGGCCACGGTTGCGACAGGTTCGCCGACGCCGGGATAGACACCCGAGGGGACGCGGGCCTCCTCGTAGTAGGGCCGGGCGTCCAGGATCGCCGTGACTTCGGTCGAACTCAGAGCGAGAAGCATCACCCCGCCTCCCGTGGTGGCCTCCAGGACCGCCGCGGCGGGATAGCCCACCGAGAGGATGGCGGCGTCCAGCGCGCCGTCCTTCAAAGCCGCCGCCGACTCCGAGAAGGAGAGGTACTCCTCGTCGACGTCGTCGTAGCTCAGCCCCTGGCTGGCCAGGATCTCCCGGGAGGTCTGCTCGGTCCCGGAGCCTGCGGATCCGACGGAGACACGGGCGCCACGCAGCCCGGACAGGGAGGAGATGCCGGCGTCCTCCCGGACCAGGACGTGCACCAGGTTGGGATACACGGGCGCCACGACACGCAGCCGCCGGCCGGGCTCACCTTCGGCCGCGTCCTGCCAGGTCCGGAACGCCGTGACCGAGAGGGCGAAGCCCAGGTCGATCTGGCCCTGCAGGATCCGGTTGACGTTCTCCACCGAGCCCCCCGTGACCTCGGCGGTGTACCGCCGGCCCGGATCGGCGAGGGAGAGCTCGCTGGCCAGGGCGCCGCCCAGAGGATAATAGACACCGCCCGTGCCCCCGGTGCCGATGCTCCGGAAATCCAGGCCGGTCTCGCCCCCGCAGGCGAAGGCCGAACCGATCAGGGTGAGGCCGGCGAGGGTCCGGCGGATCTCCCTCCGGACGGACTCGCTGGAGGGCCGCCGTCGGGGGCGGGAGCGGGACGTGGCGATCCCCGCCCCGTGGGTGTCTGTTCGAGACTCGGGTGGCATCGCGGAGCGGTAGGGGCCGGTCCCCGGCACCGTCGGGGGCCGGGAAACATTTGACGTCGGGGAGCCCTCAAGATGTCCCCCCGCCGCAGGCGTCCACAACCCTTTCCGCCCCCGGCCGCCCGCATGCGGCGGAACGGCCCCGTCTCAGCCCTCGCGTCGCCCGCCGGAGGCCATCAGGACCAGGCCGAACACACCGGCACCCACCAGATCGGTCCAGGCTCCGGGGACCAGCAGGAGGAGCGCGCCGGCGGCCAGAACGAGCCGGGTGGCGGGCCCGAGCGGGGCCCGGAGGAACCCCATGATGGCCGCGGCGAGCCCGGCCACGCCGGCGGTCGCCGTGACGGTGGTCAGCACGATGCGGGCGGGCGAGCCCATCAGGAGCAGCGCCGGCTCGTGCACGAAGAGGAAGGGGATCAGAAAGCCGGGAAGGGCGAGCCCCATGGCCATCATGGCGGTGCGGAGCGCCGGAGCGCCCACCAACCCCGCCGCGGCGTAGGCGGCCAGCGAGACCGGCGGCGTCACGTTCGAGATGCAACCGAAGTAGAAGATGAAGAGATGGGCGGCCAGCAGCGGGGTGCCCAGCTCGACGAGGGCCGGCGCGCCCAGGGCGGCCAGGACGACGTAGGCGGCGGTGGTGGGGAGCCCCATCCCCAGGACGATGCTGCCCAGGGCCGTCAGTACCAGGGCCGGAAAGAGGTGCCCTCCAGACAGCGTCACGATCAGGTCCGACATCCGCAGCCCGATGCCGGTCAGCGAAGCGACGCCCACCACGATGCCGGCGGCGGCGCACGCCGCCGCGACCTGGACAGCCCCCCGAGCCGTCGTCCCCAGCAGCGCCCGCAGCCGGGGCCCGTCCAACCGGGTGTCGGGGCGCAACATGGCCACGGCCACGCCCGAGACCACGGCCCAGAAAGCGGCGCGCATGGGCGAGCGTCCCGAGGCCAGCACGAGCACCAGGAGGACGAGGGGGAAGAGGAGGTGAAGTCGGTTCCAGACCGGTTCGTCGGCCTCGCCCCGGCCCGGCTCCAAGCCCATGCGACCGGCCCGGAAGTGGATGGCGAGGAGGAGGGCCACGTAGTACAGGAGCGCCGGAAGGAGCGCCGCCAGGGCCACGGTGGGGTAGGGGATCGCCGTCCAGGTGGCCAGGATGAAGGCTCCGGCACCCATGACCGGCGGCATGAGCTGTCCCCCGGTGCTCGCCGCCGCTTCCACCGCCGCGGCGAAGAGGGGTCGGAACCCCGCCCGGCGCATCAACGGGATCGTGAAGGTCCCCGTCGTCACCACGTTCGCCACCGCGCTCCCGCTCAGGGAACCCATCAGCGCGCTGGACACCGCGGCCGTCTTGGCCGGTCCCCCACGGCTCCTCCCGGCGACCCGATTCGCCAGGGCGATCAGGAGGGCGCCGCCTCCCGCCGCCTCCAGGACCGCTCCGAAGAGGATGAAGAGGAAGACGAAGTCGGCGCTCACCCCCAGGGGGATGCCCCAGACGCCCTCAGTGGACAGGAAGAGGTGTTCCGCGAGCCGCTCCGGTCCGTAGCCCCGATGGGCGAGGATCCCCGGGAGACGTGGCCCCGCCAGGGCGTAGGCCAGGGCGGCCAGGGCCACCGCAACGAGTCCCCAGCCAGTGGTCCGTCGCGCCAGAGCCAGGACCGCTACCACGGTCGCCCCTCCCAGAACGAGGTCGATCGGGGTGGGTGCGCCGGATCGGGCCACCAGGGCCTCGTGCTGGGTCACGAGATAGACGGCGGCCAGGACGAGAGTCCCCGACAGGACGACGTTCCAGGCCGCCGCGGCCCAGAGCCGGAGACGTCCGGGTATCCCCGCGCCCTCGCCCGCGGCGGTGCGGCGTGCCTCCCCCTCGTCGGTGGAGGACGTGGACCCGCTCCACTCCGGGTCGGCGCCGGGACGACGGCCCACGGCCCAGAAGCCCAGCAATCCCATGAGGGCCAGGTGGACCGGCCGCTGCACCAGGGCGGTGAACGGCGCGACCCCGGCCGCCCACAGATGGAAGAGCGCGGCCGATCCCGCGACGGCGGTCAGGAAGACCGCCCGGCGTTCCCTCACGTCAGCTCAGGGCTCGATGCTGGAACCAGGCGATCACCGCGAGGACCGCAGCCGACGCGACCACCACGATGCCCACCGCCGAGCCGGCGGACCGTCGTTCGTCGAAACGGCTGTAGAGCACGCCCATGGTGATCCACGCCCAGACGGCGAAGAGGTCGAGTGCCCTCGCGAAGGTCGCCAGGTACCCCTCTCCCAGGGCGCCCTGCAGGAAGGTCCCGACGCTCAGGGTCAGCTGAGGGTCCTCGCGAGCGATGCGCAGTGGGGAGATCAGGATCAGGCCGATCCCCGTGATCACCGAGGCGTGGGCGGTGGCCGAGAAGTACTGCGTGAACCGTCCCTCGTCTCCCAGGATGAAGGCGAAGATGAGCGCCATGAGACCCGCCGACACCGCCATGAAGACCGTCCAGAAGATGGGCGCGCCGATGCTCCCGGCGATGCGCACGATCTGGCCGCTGGCCATGGGGGAATCGGGAGGGAGGGCGGTCCCACCGGTGGCCAGGGCCTGGGTCCGCATGAACTCGGCCCAGACCTCCGCGGGGATGGCGAGGTTCGACAGGGCCGCCAGGAGCCCGCCCAGCAGGAGGACGTCCCACCACACCGGCCGCACCCGGAGGCGGTCGCCCAGAGCGCCGGGCGCGGTGAAGAGGAGCAGGAGGCGCCGTCCGAATCCGGCTCGCCCGGGTGCGTCGGGATTGGGTTCCATGGATCTCGTTGCCGTGGTTGGAGTCGCACCGAATATTCGCCTTCCGCGCGCAACGTGCACGATGACGACGGAGACGGGAATGCGAATCGGATCGTTCTGCCTGACCTTTGCGGCCCTGGCCCTGGCGGGCCCGGCCCTCGCCCAGGACGCCCCGGATACGACACGGGCCACCGAGGACCTTCCCCTGGAGCCGGGCCGGACGATCCCCATCGACCTCACCGAGGGGTCGTGGATGTCGGTGGACGTCAGCCCCGACGGCTCGACCATCGTGTTCGACTACCTGGGGGACCTCTTCGCCGTCCCGATCTCCGGAGGCCAGGCGACGCAGCTCACCTCGGGCATGGCGATGGACGCCCAGCCCCGCTTCTCTCCGGACGGCTCCAGGATCGTCTTCACCTCGGACCGGGACGGCGGCCAGAACGTGTGGGTGATGGCCGCGGATGGCTCGGACACCACCCAGATCTCCCGGGGCGCCGCGAACCGGGCCGAGTCCCCCGAGTGGACCCCCGACGGCGACTACGTGGTGGCCTCGATCGGAGGGTTCCGGGGAGGCGGCAACCCGACGCTCAAGCTCTTCCACGTGGAGGGTGGTGACGGCGTGGAGCTCCTGGACAACGACGACAACGCGCCCAAGCGCATCGGCGCGGCCTTCGCCGGGGACGACGAGCGCTGGGTGTGGTACGCCCAGCGCACGGGCCCCCGGGACTGGGACTACAACGCCCAGTTCCCCCTCTACACGATCCGCGTCTACGACCGGGACACGGGGGACACGTACGGGCGGGTATCCCGCTACGGCGGCGCCGTGCGGCCGACCCTCTCCCCCGACGGTCGCTGGCTGGTCTACGGCACCCGCCACGACGACCAGTCGGGTCTCGTCCTCCGGGACCTCACCAACGGAGAAGAGCGCTGGCTCGCCTACCCCGTGCAGCGGGACGACCAGGAGTCCCGGGCCAGCATGGACGCCCTTCCCGGGATGAGCTTCACCCCGGACTCCCGGGAGCTGGTGGCCTCGTACGGCGGCAAGCTGTGGCGGATCCCGATCGCGGGTGGCCCGGCCGCCGAGATCCCCTTCCGGGTGACTTTCGAGCTCGACGTGGGGCCCCTTGTGGAGTTCGACTACCCCATCGAAGACACGCCGACCTTCACCGTGCGTCAGATCCGGGACGCGGTGCCCTCCCCCGACGGGTCCCGGCTGGCGTTCACGGCCCTCGACCGACTGTACGTGAGCGACGCCGACGGCTCCGACGTCCGTGCGCTGGGCGGAGCCGAGGAGGGTGGGGCGAGCTGGACTCAGCAGCAGCCCGCGTGGTCGCCGGACGGCCAGTGGATCGTCTTCGCCTCCTGGTCGGAGGCCGACGGGGCGGGCCACCTCCACAAGATCCGGCCGAACGGCTCGGGGCTGACCCGGCTCACCACCCTCCCGGCCCTCTACCGGGATCCCGTCTGGTCGCCCGACGGCACGCGCATCGTCGCCCTCCGGGGCCACGCCCGGGGCTACGTCGAGAATACGGGGCCGGGCGCGGCATTCGGCACCGACGACGTGATCTGGGTGTCGGAGCAGGGGGGCGAGGCGACGCTGATCATGCCCACGGACGGACGGTCGAATCCCCACTTCGCCAACGACGGCGACCGGATCTGGTTCAATGCCAACCCCGACCGCTTGATCTCCGTCCGCTGGGACGGCACCGACGAGAAGACCCACCTCCGGGTCCGGGGCGAGACGTCGGCGGGGTCGACCCAGGCCGCGACCCCCGACGCCATCGTCATGGCCCCCATCGGCGACCAGGCCATGGCCCTCATCCAGGGGCAGCTCTACACGGTCACCGTGCCCCGGGTGGGAGAGGCCCCGACCGTCAACGTCGGCAACCCGGACAACGCCGCCTTCCCTGCCCGCAAGCTCACCCGCTTCGGCGCCGAGTTCCCGGCATGGTCCGGCGATGCCCGTCACGTGCACTGGTCCCTGGGGAACGCCCACTTCGTCTACGACCTGGCCGCCGCCGAGGCCTTCGCGGACTCGGTGGAAGCCGCGGAGGCCGCCGCCCCGGACGAGGAGGAAGCGGAAGGGGAGGGCGAGGAGGAAGAGGAGGAGGCCCGTTTCGAGCCCACCGAATTCCGCATCGAGATCCAGGCGTCGCGGGACCTGCCGGAGGGGGTCGTCGCCCTGACCAACGCCCGCATCGTCACCATGGACGGCGAGCGGGTGATCGAGAACGGGACGGTGGTGGTCCGGAACAACCGGATCGTGGCCGTGGGCGAGACGGGGTCCGTGGACGTGCCGGGTGGCGCGGAGGTCGTGGACCTCTCCGGCCGGACCATCGTCCCCGGCTTCGTGGACACACACGCCCACATGTGGCCGGCCTGGCAGGTGCACCGCCGGGACCAGTGGATGTACTGGGCCAACCTGGCCTACGGGGTCACCACCACCCGGGATCCGCAGACCAGCCAGACGGACGTCCTCACCTACGCCGACCTGGTGCGGAACGGGGAGATCGTCGGCCCCCGCATCTACTCCACGGGGCCCGGAGTCTTCTGGCAGGACAACATCTCGTCCCTCGAGGAGGCCCGGGACCTGATGCGGCGGTACGCCGAGTACTACGACACCAAGACCCTCAAGATGTACGTGGCGGGGAACCGGCAGCAGCGGCAGTGGATCATCCAGGCCGCCCGCGAGCTCGAGATCATGCCCACCACCGAGGGCTCACTGAACCTCCGCCAGAACATCAACGAGACGCTGGACGGCTATCCCGGCCTCGAGCACTCCATCCCCGTCTTCCCGCTCTACGACGACATGGTGCGGCTCTTCGCCGGCACCATGCGGGCGTACACCCCCACGCTCCTGGTCTCGTACGGGGGGCCCTGGGCGGAGAACTACTACTACGCCCGCATGAACCCCCACGACGACGCCAAGCTGCGGCGGTTCATGCCCCATTCCGACGTGGACGCCGCGACCCGCCGGCGGGGCGGGGGTCCGAGCCCGGGCCCTGCGGGGTGGTTCCTCGACGACGAGCACGTGTTCCAGGACCACGCCGTCTTCGCCAGGGACCTGGTGGAGGCCGGCGGACGGGTGGGCATCGGCAGCCACGGCCAGTTGCAGGGCCTCGGCTACCACTGGGAGCTGTGGTCCGTGGCATCCGGGGGCATGCGCCCCATGGACGCGCTGCGTGCGGCCACGATCATGGGCGCGGAGGCGCTGGGGCTCGATCAGGACCTGGGGAGCATCGAGGAGGGCAAGCTCGCCGACCTGGTCGTCCTCGAGGGGAACCCCCTGGACGACATCATGAACACGAACAGCATCACCCACGTCATGATGAACGGCCGGCTCTACGAGGGGGACACCCTCCGGGAGATCTTCCCCCGGCGGCGGGACCTTCCGGCAGGGTGGTGGTGGGATCGCGAGCCCGACGGGGTGCCGGGCATCGGACGCTGACGACGAAGACGGGGCGGGCCCGATTCAGGACCCGCCCCGTTCCGTTCCCGGCCGGTGCCCGCGGCCCCCTCAGCCCTCCGGGGTCCGTCGTGTGTGGCTGACTCCCCGCATGGCGACCTCCAGCGGCATAGGTGCGGCCGACACCTCCATGCTGCCGGCGTACTCGGTCTCCATGCGCTGGTAGTGCATGGCGCCGGCGGCCAGGTCCCAGAGGATCATGCCGCTCACGTCCCCCGCGAGGTCCTGGAGGAAGTCCATTCCCTGGGTGTTCCCTTCCTGGAGCGTGCTGCCCTGGCCCTGCAGGTCGATCCGCAGGAGCGGACGACCGTCCACGAGCGTGTCCCCCACGACCGTGTAGTCCAGGACCATGTTCGTGACCGTGGACGCTTCCGGAACCTCGGCTTCGAAGGAGATCGTGTCCGTCCAGGTCATGCCCGGGGTCGGGGCGGTTCCCGGTAGACGAGGGAAGAAGGACTCCGCCAGGGCCTTGGGCGCCACCATCTGCCGGGCCCGACCCTCGAGGGCCGGCGCCGAGATCATCTCGGTGTTCCCGCGGCGATCCATGTCGAAGACGAGGGGCCCGTCGATATCGTCCTCGGTGGCACGCTCCGGGGCACCCATCGGGTTCGTCATCTCGATGTCCAGGTCCCGCCAGGTGGTGGTGACCCGGACGCCGTCCGCCGTGGGGGCGAACCCCATGTCGAGGATCCCGTCGGCGAGGATCACCACGTCGATGAGCTGCCCCCCGGCGTCGATGCTCATGACCGTGGAGTCGTTCTGCGAGTAGGTCACGTCCGCGGCCGACATCGAATAGGCGAGGGCAGGGGGGCCGTCGGCGCCGGAGCCGGAGCCCCCGGCGCAGGCCGCAAGGAACGGGAGGACCGCGAGGAGGCGGCCGGTGGGCACGTTCCGCATCGATTCGACCTCGATTCTGGAGTCCGTGGGGGTGGGGTGGGGTGAAACCACCCGGGCGCGACACGGTAGCACTACGGCCCACCCTGAAGGAACCTTCACCTCTTGGCCCACCGCCCGCGCACTCGTTATCGTCCGCTCCCCATCGATCCCACGGTAAGAGGCCCCCATGTCCTTTCGCACGAATCCGGACCGCATCCTGGACAACATCGACCGGCGTCGGAACCGGGAGGAGACGGGCCTGCGGGGTTCGGACCGCCAGGCCACGGGGCGGGAACTCGACACCGAGGTCCCGGATGTCGACGCGACCAACCCCGAGCGGGTGAAGCGCGTGTTCCGGGCGGTGGAGCGGGCCTACACCTCGGCGGCCCAGAGCGCGATCCTCGGCCCGCTGGCCCAGCGGTTCCAGGCCGTGGGTGACATCTCCGAGCACAAGGCCCGGGGCGACGTCAGCATCGCCATCCGCTACCTGGACCACGACCGGCCGGAGGATTTCGGCATGAGTCCCTTCGAGATCCATCCGACCCACCTCGAGGAGATCCGGAAGGAGACCAAGACCAGCCGGGCCGACGTGAACGCCATGCGGATCCTGCGGAAGGAGCTTCGGGACGGGGTCCTGGCCGCCTACCAGAAGGTGGAGCCGCGGATTCGCGACGCGATCCGTGACCGGGCGGACATGGGCCACGTCGAGGTCCAGGTCACGATGGACCTCCGCCCCGTCGAGTAGGATCCGGCGGCGCCGTCCCCGTCGGACGGCCCGCTGCCCCCGATGGCGAGGGTCCTCTTCGTCTTCCTCGACGGTGTGGGGATCGGCACCGCCGACCCCGGGCGGAACCCCTTCCTCGAAGCACGGCTCCCCGTCCTGCGGGAGCTGCTCGGGGGCAGGATTCCGACCCTGGACCACCCCTCCATCCATTTCACGGGTGAGCGCGAGGCGGCGGCATTCCCCCTGGACGCCACCCTCGGCGTCGCGGGGCTCCCTCAATCCGGCACGGGTCAGACCGCCCTCCTGACCGGTGAGAACGGGGCCGAGCGGTTCGGTCGTCATTTCGGGCCCTGGGTTCCCGTCGCCCTCCGCCCCGTCGTTGAAGAGCGGAGCGTCCTTCGCCGGGTCGTCGAAGAGGGCCGCCCGGCGGTCTTCGCGAACGCCTACCCACGGGAATGGGCGCTGAAATGGGGCACCCGCCGGATCGCCGGCGCACCCCTGGCCGCCAGGGCGGCCGGCCTGCTCACGCGGGAGCAGTCGGAGCTGGCCCAGGGGCGGGCGGTCTCCAGCGAGATCGTCAACGACCGCTGGCGGGCCCGATGGCCCGAGGACGACATCCCCGACGTCACCGCCGAGGACGCCGGCCGTACCCTGGCCGACCTCGCAGGCACCGCCGACCTCACGTTCTACGCCCACTACACGACCGACATCGCGGGGCACCGGGGCTCGGCCGACGAATGCCGGAAGGCCTTGGAGCGGGTCGACGGTTTCCTGGGGGGCATCCTGGCCGGCCTGCCCGAGGACCACCTTCTCCTCGTGGGTTCGGACCACGGCAACGTGGAGGATCTCCAGGCCGGTCACACGCGCAACCCGGCCCTCGGGCTGCTGGTGGGGCCCGGTGCGCACCGCCGGGCCGCCGGACTGTCGAGCCTGATGGATCCGGCTCCGGCAATTCTCGGCTGGCTCGAGCGCGACTGAGTCCCGGACGGACGGCGCGGCGTCCCCCGCGAGGTGCCCGTCCCGCGGGAGGGCGACGGCCCGGGGTGGCCGCGCGGTCCCATCCGCCCGTTCCAGCGCCCCGGTGACGCCTGCAGACTCGGGCATGACCGTCGCCACGCCGATCCGCCCCCCGGGCCCGAGCGCCACCACCGGCGGAGGCCCTCGGCTCCTCGGCGCGCTGCTGGTGGAGGCCGGAGCCGTCGCCCCCGAGCAGCTCGACGAGACGCTGCGGCTGCAGGAGAGTGATCCGGTCCGACTCGGCGAGCTCCTGATCCGAGAGGGGACGGTCACGCCCGAGGCCGTGGCTCGAGCGCTCTCCCGCCAGCTCTCCCTCCCGTTCGAGCCGGGTCCGCTGGAGCCGGAGCCCGATGCCCTGGCTGTCATCCCGGGCGATCTGGCCCGCCGCCTCGGCATCCTCCCCCTGCGCATCAGCGGCCGGGGCCTCACGATGGCGGTGGAGGATCCCCTGGACGTGGGAGCGGTCGAGGACATCCGCTTCCGTACCGGTCGTCGTGTCGAGGTGCGAGTGGTCACGGGCCCGGACCTGCGCCGAGGACTCGACCGGGGCTACGGAGGGGAGCTCGAGGCCCTGGTCTCCAGCCTCGAGGACGCCGCCCAGGACCCGGAAGAGGACCGCGCCGCCCTGGAACGGGTGGCGGGCGCCGCACCGGTGGTTCAGCTCGTGGATGGGATTCTGGCCGAGGCCTGGGAAGCCGGGGCCAGCGACCTCCATCTGGAGCCCGGGCCGGCGGGCTTGACCGTTCGGGTGCGCATCGACGGATTGCTGCGCAAGGTGCGGTCGCTCCCGGCCTCCATCCGGCCGGTGGTCCTGTCTCGCCTGAAGATCATGGCCGGTATGGACATCGCGGTCCGCAGAAGGCCCCAGGACGGTGGGCTGCACATCCGGACCGGAGGTCGGACCGTCGCCCTGCGCGTTTCGACCCTCCCTGCCCAGGGAGGCGAGAAGGCGGTGGTCAGGATCCTCGAGCCGGATCGGGCCCCGGGCTCGCTGGCGGACCTGGGAATGGGGGACGGCGATCTCGAACGGGTCCGTCGGATCCTCCGCAGCGGGCAGGGCGTGGTCCTGGCCACCGGGCCCACCGGGAGCGGCAAGAGCTCGACGCTGCAGGCGGCCCTGCGGGAGGTGGACCGGGCCGCGCGCAACGTCACGACTCTGGAGGATCCGGTGGAGTACCCGGTCCCGGACACCACCCAGGTCCAGGTGGACCCCAGGGCGGGCCTCACCTTCCCCGCTGCCCTGCGGGCCGTCCTGCGGCAGGATCCCGACGTGGTCATGGTGGGCGAGATCCGGGACGTGGAGACGGCGGAGATCGCCATGGCCGCCGCGGTGACGGGCCACCTGGTCCTCTCCACCCTCCACACCACAGACGCCCCGTCGGCCCTCACGCGGCTCCTCCACATGGGCGTTCCCCCCTACCTCGTGGCGGCGGGGGTCTCCGGCGTCATCGCCCAGCGGCTGGTGCGGCTGCGGTGCACCCGGTGCGGAGGACGGCCCGGCACCGGAGGCTGCGAGGGCTGCGTGGACGGATACCGCGGACGGACGGGCGTCTTCCAGATCCTGGTGATGAACGATCGCCTCCGGGAGGCCGTGGTGCAGGGCGCCTCCACCCCCGTCCTCCGCCGACTGGCCCGGGAGGCCGGCATGGGGTTCCTGGCCGACGACGCCCGCAGGCAGGTCTCCGAGGGCCGCACCACGCCTCACGAGGTGGCCAGGGTCGTCCGGGGCGACCCGGGGGGCGCCGTCCCCTGCCCGAGCTGCGGCGACGAGGTCCCTCCCGACGCCCAGGGATGTCCCTGGTGCGGGGACCGCAGACTTCGCAGCTGTCGCTGCGGCCGCCGCGTCGATGGCGGGTGGCGATTCTGTCCCGGGTGTCTGGGGCGCCTGGAGGACGTGTCTCCCGTCCCCTCCCCGTGATGCGGTGGACCTTCGGCGGCTCCCCGGTGCGGCGGTCGGCCCCCTTCCCCCTCGCAGCAGGCCAGACCTCATGCCACCTTTGGGGCGATCCGCACGCCCCAGGCCCGATCCGGTGCTCCAGGACGGTCTGCGGCGCCCTCGACGGGAGGAGGCACGACCCGCATGGTCCGGCCCCGGAGTTTTCGCAGGAAGGTCTTCACCACCGTGATGCTCGTGGCCCTGACCCCCGGGGTCGTGGCCCTCGTGGCGGTCACGGCCCTGCTCACGGGGATGGGGACCGGAAGCGGGACGCTGGGGCCCTGGGACGCCGTGGCACGGTCCGGCGGCGAGCTGATCGAGGCAGCCCAGGCGGCGGCTCCCGGGGATTCCGCCGTGGCCCGGGTGGCCGAGGCGCACCAGAGGGCCCTTTCGGCGTCGCTCCGGCAGTCGCGGCTCTACTCCTTCGTCGCCCAGCGGACCGTACAGATCCTTCCCCTGGCCGCCGTCGCGGGCATCCTGCTCCTGGCCGCCCTCAGTGCCTTGGCCGCACGGCGCATCTCCCGGCGACTGGGTGGTCCCGTAGGCGAGCTCGTGGAGTGGACCCGGCTGGTGGCCGCCGGGGATCCGATCCCCTCCCGGGAGGAGGACCGGCGGCCCTTCGAGGAGTTCCAGGTCCTGCGGGAGGCCCTCCGGAACATGGCCGGCCGACTGGAGGCCGCCCGGGCCCGTGAGGTCGAGGCCGCCCGGGTCCACGCCTGGTCCGACATGGCGCGGCGGGTCGCCCACGAGCTCAAGAACCCGCTGACCCCGATCCGCATCGGGGCCGCCTCCCTCACCCGCAACGCCGACCCGGGGGTGCGGGACACGGGGGAGATGATCCTCGAGGAGGTGGGGCGGCTCGACGGAATGGCCCGGGACTTCTCCAGGTTCGGCCGCCCCCCGCAGGGTCCGGCGGCGCCGGTGGACGTGGCCGAGCTCCTCGAGTCCCTCCGGAGCCGGCATGCCCCGGACGGGCCGGACGCGCCGAGGGTCGAGCTGGACCTGGCCGACGAGCTGCCCTGGGTCCACGGCCACCACGACGCCCTGTCCCGGGCGGTGCTCAACCTCCTGGTCAACGCCCTGGAGGCGCTGGACGGGACCGCTGACGGGCGCGTGATCCTCTCGGCGCGGCCCATGGCGGGCGGCGTCGAGATCTCCGTCGCGGACAACGGGCCCGGGGTGCCCGAGGAGCTCCGGGACCAGGTCTGGCGACCCGACGTCACCACCCGGCGCCGAGGCTCTGGGCTGGGGCTCGCCATGGTCCGCCAGACCGCCCAGGCCCATGGCGGCGAGGTGCGCCTCGTCGAGCGATCCGGCGGCGGCGCCGACTTCCGGATGGTCCTCCCCGGGCCGGACGGCTAGGCGCGATGGAGCTCCTGATCGTCGACGACGAAGGCAACATCCGCCGCGCCCTCCGGGCTCTCCTGGAGGCCGAGGGGCACCGCGTCCGGACCGCTGCGTCCGCCGAGGAGGGACTCGATCTCATCCAGGACTCCCCCCCGGACGTGATGCTCCTGGACCTGGCCCTCCCGGGGCGGTCGGGGCTGGAGGTGCTCCCGGAGATCCGGGAGAAGGCCGCGGCTACGGTGGTGATCATGATGAGCGGGCAAGCCTCCCTGTCGGACGCCGTCGACGCGACCCGACTCGGCGCCTTCCACTTCATCGAAAAACCGCTCTCCCCCGAGGCGGTCCTCCTGACGGTCCGGGGAGCGGAGGAGCTGGTGCGGGCCCGGGACCTGACCCGGGCCCTGCGCGAGGAGCTCGGTCCCGAAGCGGAGCTCGTCGGCCGCTCCCCGGAGATGGAGCGGATCCGGGAGCGGATCCGTCGGGCGGCCCCCTCGGACGCCCGCATCCTGGTCACCGGGGAGAGCGGGACCGGGAAGGAGCTGGTGGCCACGGCCATCCACGGCCTCTCGGCTCGACGGGGCGGACCCTTCATCCGGGTCAACTCCGCGGCCATCCCCGCGGATCTGGTCGAGAGCGAGATGTTCGGCCACGAGCGCGGGGCCTTCACGGGGGCGACGGAGCGACGCCGGGGACGGTTCGAGCTGGCCCACGGGGGCCCCCTCTTCCTCGACGAGGTCGCGGACCTGGGGCCGGCTGCCCAGGCGAAGCTCCTCCGGGCGCTGGAGGCGGGGGTCGTGGAGCGGATCGGGGGCAGCGAGCAGATCCCGGTGGACGTCCGGGTGCTGGCCGCCACCAACCGGGACCTGAGGGAGGAGATCCAGGCCGGCCGCTTCCGGGAGGACCTGCTGTTCCGCCTCGAGGTGGTCCCCATCCATCTGCCGCCCCTCCGTGAAAGAACGGGGGACGTTCCGCTCCTGGTGGATCACGCCCGGGATCGGCTGCAGCGCCGTCAGGGGGTCCGGGCGCCGGTGTTCGGGCCGGAGGCCCTGGACCTGCTGGAGACGGGGTACGAATGGCCCGGCAACGTCCGCGAGCTGCTGAACCTCGTGGAGCGGCTGGCCATCCTGTTCCCGGACGCGGTGGTGACCCCGGAGCACATCCGGGCGGTACTCCCGGCGCATCGTCCCGAGGGCGCCATCCCCGGCTACCTGGACCGGGACACCCGCCCGCTCCGGGACCGTCTCGACGACTACGAGCGTCGGCTGCTGGAGGGAGCCCTCTCCGCATCGGAGGGGAACGTGACCGACGCCGCCCGGCGTCTCCGGACCGACCGGGCCAACCTGTATCGACGCATGAAACGACTCGGACTGCGCGACGACGAGGAGGACGCATGAGGTGGAGCTCGAGGAGTGCCTGGATCCGGGGAGGCCTGATCGCCCTCGTGGCGGCCGGGCCCATCCAGGCCCAGGAACCGGTCCGGGGCGAGGCGCTCCCCGAGGACGTCGCTGCGGACGTCCTGGCCTTCGTGAACGACCCGGGCACCCTCCGCTTCGAGGGTGACGGGGTCATCCCCGGAGGCCAGGCGATCCAGGGCAACGTGGCCCTCGTCGGCGGCCTTCTCACCGTGACCGGTGAGATCGGGGGCAGCCTGGTGGTCCTCAACGGCGACCTGATCCTGGGGGATTCCGCCCACATCGCCGGAGACGTGCTCATCGTCGGCGGGGATCTGGAGGAGGGCGACGTCCTGCGGATCGACGGCCTCGTCACGATCTACGAGCGGGGGTACCCGGTGATCCGCCGGGACGGCCAGGTGCTGGCCCGTCCGGACCGGCGGCAGGAGCGGCCGGGCCTCTACATCGGCAACAACGCGCGGATCACCGTCCGGGGAGGTAACGGCTACAACCGGGTGGAGGGCCTGCCGATCCTGGTGGGGCCCGTCTTCCGCACCTCCGGCGACTACCCCCTGGAGCTCGACGCGCTCGCCATCTTCCGGACCGAGTCCGGCTTCTCCTTCGACGACCTGGGCTACCAGCTCCGGTTGGAACAGGCCTTCGGTGCGGCGCCTCGCTGGTCCATCGGCGCCACGGCGGCATCCGAGATCGTGCCCATCGAGACCCGGGGCGTATCCGATCTCGAGGCGTCGCTCTCCACCTTCTTCCTGCACCGGGACAACCGGGACTACTTCTCCCGGGAGGGCTGGACGGTGAGCCTGGAGGCCCAGGGAGAGTCGACCCCCATCCGCGGGCGTCTGACGTATCGCGACGAGAGCCACTACTCCGTCGCCCCGGGCGGCCCCTGGACCCTCTTCCGCAACGACGATGAATGGCGCCCCCTTCCGCTGGTGGCCGAGGGCGACTTCTCGGCGCTGGAGGCCGAGCTGGAGGTGGACCGCCGCAACGACCCCGAGGACCCGAGCGACGGCTGGTATCTGAACGCCACCCTGGCGCGGGGCCTGGACGGCGACCTGGCCCTGCCGGCCTGGGTCGATCCCGACGGCGGGGAGGTCGTGGGCCCCACCCCGGTGGACGACGACTGGATGTACGGGACCATGGACCTGCGGCGCTACGCCCGCATCGATCCGGACTCGGACCTGCGCTTCCGCTTGCTCCTCCGGGGCGGTCTGCAGGCGGAAGAGCTCCCGCCCCAGTTCCAGTCCGCACTCGGCGGCGTGGGAAGCCTGCCGGGTTACCGCCGGTTCGCGCTGGACTGTGGCGCCCGCAGCGTGCCGGCCGACGTCGTGGAGGGAGAGGAGGTCCGGGCCGCCTTCCCCCGCTACGGGTGCGACCGCACGGCCCTCTTCCAGATGGAGTTCCGGGAGGAGCTCGACTGGAACCTCGACCTCTCGCCCGACGACGAGGAGGAGTGGGACGAGTGGCACTGGTATCCGCGGATCGATCTGACCGCGGCGTTCGTGGCCTTCATGGACGTGGGGCGGGGCTGGTCCTACGCGCCCGACGGGCAGGACAGCGACACGCTCGCGGACCTGGGACTGGGGTTCTTCGTCGGCAAGGTGGGCCTCTACCTCGCCCTCCCGCTCAACGGGGACGACCGGAACGTGAGCTTCTTCGTGCGACTGCAGCACCGCTTCTGACCCGTGAGCCTCCGGCGCTCCCTCGTGGCTTCGTTCCGCAGGCTCGGGCCTGTGGCAGCCGCGGCATTCATCGTCCAGGGAGCGCTCCCTGCGGTCGTGCGCGCCCAGGACGACGAGCCCGGGGCCCGGGTCGACCCCGTCACCGGCGCGCTCGAGCTGGAGCTCACCCCCCTCCTCGACGACGGAGGGCTGCGGCGGGCCCTGCACTCGGGCCTGCCCATCCGGGTCGAGGTCTCCGTGGAGCTCTGGCGGGATGGATTCTTCGACCAGCAGGTCGACGGCGGCACCTGGCGGGCGAGCATCATCCACGACGCCGTCACCGAGAGCTACGAGTTCCAGGTGGTCGGCGAGGAGCCCCTGTCGCTCCCGTCCATGGCCCGGGTCGCCGAAGCCCTGCAGGCGGGCTTCCGCAGCACCGTCCGGCCCCAGGGGGAAGGACGGTACTACTACCTGGCCGAGGTGGAGATGCAGACCCTCTCCCTCTCGGACCTCGAGGAGCTGCGGAGGTGGCTCCAGGGCGACCTGGGTCCCGCGGTTCAAGGGGAGCGCTCGCCGGAGTCGGCGGTCGGCCGGGGGCTGCGGCGCGTCATGGTCCGTGCCCTGGGCCTTCCGGCTCGCCGGGAGCGGCTCAGGACGTCGACCTTCGACTGGCCCCCGCCGGTCGGGGCCTCCGGGAGCGGCGGCCCGGCCCGTGCGGCGGGCGAGCGCCTCCCCACGCCTCCGCCTCCCCTGGACGTGCCCCCGGGTCCGGAGCTCGCCGTGCTCCCACCCGTGGGGGATGGTGCCGTGTCCTTCCTCGACTCAGCGCCCCCGTGCCCCGGGGCCCCGGAGAAACCGGCCGGGTGAGGCGCCGGTGAACGCGCCGTCCCGGACCACGAGCTCCCCGTTGACCAGGAGGTGGGTCACCCCCCGGGACAGCTGGTGGGGCTCGGTGAAGGTGGCCAACTCCGAGATCCCCGCTGGATTGAACACGACCACGTCGGCGAACCATCCCTCCCGGAGCAGGCCGCGACGCTGCAACCCGACCCGGTCCGCCACCGCCGAGGTCATCTTCCGCACGGCCTCTTCCAGCGGGAGCACCCCCTCCTCCCGGACGTAGCGGCCCAGGATGCGGGGGTAGGTGCCGTAGCCCCGAGGATGGGTCATGCCCGTGGCGTTGTCGGGATCCTGGATCCCGGAGTCGGAGCCGAACTTCATCCAGGGCTGCCCCAGGAGCTCCCGGACGTTCTCCTCCGCCATGGCGAAATAGACCATCCCCACGTTGCCCTCGTCGATCAGGAGGTCCAGCACCGCCTCGGCCCAGGGGACGCCTCGATCCTCCGCCAGCTCCGCCAACGTCCTGCCGGTCAGATCCCGGTTCCGGCGGGACAGGCCCACCATCATCGCCCCCTCGGGCGTCGACAGGGCACACCAGTTCTCCCACCCCTCGGGCGGCGCCGACATCTCCCGGATGATCCGCGCCCGGACGGCGGGATCCCGCAGGTTGTCCTGCAGACGGCCATCCGCTGATGTCCAGGGCGGGAGACAGGCCTGCAGGCTGGTGGAGGCGGCGGTGTACGGGTACATGGCGGCCTGGATGTCCACGCCGCCGGCCCTGGCCCGGTCGATGAGGGCGATGGCCTCGGCCTGGAGGTCCCAGTTGTCCACTCCGGCGGCCTTGAGGTGGTAGACCTCGACGGGAACACGGCCTCGGCGGCCGATCTCCACCGCTTCGCCCAGGGCGTCGAGGAGCCCGGCCGATTCGCTCCGGATGTGGGAGATGTACACCCCGCCGTGGCGCGCCACCTCGCCGGCCACGTGGACGAGCTCCTCGGTCCCGGCATAGGCCCCCGGCGGGTAGATCAGCGCCGTCGCCACCCCCAGGGCGCCGTCCTCCATCGCCCGGGCCGTTACGGCGAGCATCGTGTCCAGCTCCGCGGGGCTCGGCGTACCCTCCCGGAGGCCCATGGCGTAGCGACGGACCGTGGTCCCTCCGAGGAAGGACGCGACGTTCACGGAAACGCCCCCGGCCTCCATCTCCTCGAGCCAGGCCCCGAAGCGGGTCCACTCGCGCCGGCGGCGCTCTTCCGTCTCGTCCCGGGCCGGGTCCCCGCCTGTGACGTTGTCGTTGAGGGGTGCCGGCGTGTTCGACTCCCCCATGATCTCGGTGGTGACGCCCATGTACAGCTTGTTCAGGGCCCTCCCGTCCCGGAGGAGCCCGGTGTCGCCCTGCCCGTTCAGATCGATGAAGCCCGGTGCCACCACGTGCCCCGAGACGTCCAGGACCTCCCTGGCCCGGGCCCGATCCGCGGTTCCCGGCGGAAGCACCGCGGCGACCCGGTCCCCGCTCACGGCCACGTCGGCGTACCGCCAGGCGTTGCCCGTGCCGTCCACGAGCCTCCCGTTCACCAGGAGCAGGTCCCAGGGGGCGTCACCGCCGGGCCCCAGCGCCTCCATGGACGGCCCCCCGGATGCACATCCGCCCAGCAACAGGCTCGCGGCCAGGAGAGCGGTGCGGCCCGTCCGGGCGGGACGACGGGCCGTCATCCCGGCACCACCTCGTGTCGGATCTCCAACGCCTCGATCAGGTCCAATCGGGGCTCTACCCCGATCCCCGGGCCCTCCGGCAGTTGCATCATCCCGTTCTCCATCTCGAACTCGGGGGTGACGATGTCCTCCTCCCAGTAACGTCGGCTCTCCGAGATGTCTCCCGGAAGCGTGAACCCGGGCAGGGTGGCCAGCGCCAGGTTGTGGGCCCGGCCGATCCCCGACTCCAGCATCCCTCCGCACCAGACCGGGACGCCGGCCTCGACGCACAGGTCGTGGATGGCCCGGGAGGGCCCGAACCCGCCCACCCGTCCCGGCTTGATGTTGATGATCCGACACGCCCCGAGCTCCAGCGCCAGTCGGGCATCGGCCGGGGAGCGGATGGACTCGTCCAGGCAGATCGGGGTGCGGATCCGCTCCTGCAGCCGGGCGTGGTCCCGGATGTCCTCGTGTCCGAGAGGCTGTTCGATCATCATCAGGCCCAGGGCGTCCAGCTCCGCCAGACGGTCCGCGTCGTCGAGGCCGTAGGCGGAGTTCGCGTCGGCCATGAGGTCCGCCTCCGGAAAGTGCTCCCGCACCGCCGCGAGCATCTCCACGTCCCGCCCGGGCTTGATCTTGATCTTGACCCGCTTGTAGCCCTCCAGCAGGTATCCCTCGACCTTCCGCAGGAGCGCGTCGTCGTCGGGCTGGATGCCGATGCTGACCCCCACCGGCACCGGACGCCGCTCCCCGCCGATCTCCTCGGCCAACGACGCCCCGTGGATCCGAGCCGTCAGATCCCAGGCCGCCATCTCGAGACCCGCCCGGGCCATGCGGTGCCCACGGACCCAACCCGCCGCCGCCAGCGTCGCGCCGGGGCCCTCATGGTCCACCCCGACGATGGCCGGGGCCAGGAAGTCCCGGATCACGTGCCACGCGGTCTCCGTGGTCTCCGGCGAGTAGCTGGGATCCTCGGCTGCAACGACCTCGCCCCACCCGGTCCGGCCCTCGCCGTGGAGGGAGACGAGGAGCACGTGGCGGTCCTGCCGCGCGCCGGAGCTGATGACGAATCGCTCCCGGAGCCTCATGGGAACGATGCGGAGCTCGATTCGGTCGATCTTCACGAAGGTCAGGGGTCGGAGTGGGATTCGGGCGGGACCACCAGATAGTGGGAGACGGAGCCCGGTTGTGCTCCGTGCCGGACGAGATCACGGACCTCCCATCCCCGGCCCAGGAGGGGGTGGAGCACGGCCCGTGTGGCCGCACGCCACGCGGCGGCCAGGTCGGCATTGCGGTCCTTGAGGCCCTGGATGTCCGCGGGGATCGGAACTCGCAGACCACCCGCTGCCCGCCCGCGAGCGAGGGCGGCCGCCAACGCCTCGGGGCCGGGAACGTCCGGGACCGGATCCGGCGGTGCGGCCCGTCCCGGCCCTTGCGGGGACTCGGCCTCTCCCGGGGCGCCGGGGGCTGCGCCGGTGGGTCCCTGCAGCGAGGGCCCCATGCCGAGGTCCACCGGAAAGGCCACGGGCAGCCCCCTCAGGTCGTCGGCGGTCGGGGGCCGCGCCCCCGCCAGGCGCTCAGCCACCCTGGAAGCATCGAGCTCCCAGGTCACGACGAAGCGGTCGGTGCCGAGCCCCCGGTGCAGGGGCGAGTCCGAGGCTCCGTACATGTCCACGGCGTACTCCCGCACCACGGCGCCCAGGCGGCCCAGGTTCAGGTGGGCATTGCGGGACTCCAGCGGGTCGAACGTCCAGTGCATCCGGGTCACCCCTACCGCCAGGACCTTGTCCCGCTGGAACGCCTTGAGCCGTCGCCCGAGCCCCGCGTCCCGAAGGCCGGGACGAACCGCCAGGATGTCCGACCAGTGGACCATCACCCCCTCGGCGATGCCCGTGATCCCGTACACGAAGCCGACCATATCGCCGTCGGAGTCGAACGCCCCGGCCGCGACCCCACCCACCCGCTGAGCCACCTTCATGAGGGAGGCGGGCACCCGTTCGGAGAACCCGACCCCCCAGATGGACTCCTGGAACGCCACCGCCCGGCGGTATTCCTCCACGCCCTCCAGGTCGCGGATCACGGCCCTGATCATGCAGCTGCCGTCCCGCCCCCCACCACCGGCGTGGTCAGCGAAGCGGCCAGGAGCGCCGTGCGCTCCACGAGGCTGTCCACGACGATGTGCTCTCCCTCGGCATGGGCACCGTCCCCGCGGGGCCCGAGCCCGTCCACCGTGGCGGTGTACTGGCTGGTGGTGTTGCCGTCCGAACCGCCCCCGGCCGTCGCCTCCTCCAGGTCGAGTCCCAGGGCCTCGCCGATCTCGCGCACGCTCCGCCACAGGGTGCGGTTCCGTGGCGTCCGCTCCAGGGGCGGGACCTCGAACCCTCCCGAGATCTCCAGCTCGACCCCGTCCACCACGGGACGGAGGGCGCGGATCCGCTCGGTCACTTCAGCCGCGTCCTTGGTGGTGAGGGCCCGGACGTCCACCAGAGCCCGGCTCCGGGCGGCGATGACGTTCGGCCGGGTCCCGCCCTCCACCACGCCGACGTTCACCGTCAGCCCCCGATCGAGGTCCGTGAAGCCGTGGAGCTCACGGATCACGTGGGAGAGCTCCAGGATCGCGCTGGCACCACCAGTGGGATCCAGGCCCGCGTGGGCGGCCCGGCCCCGGATGTCCACCCGGAAGCGCCCCACGCCCTTCCGTGCGGTCTTGACCAGGCCCTCGGCACCGAGGCTCGGTTCGAGGATGAGCGCCCTGGCGGAAGCGCGGGCCAGCCGTCTCACGCTCCGGCGGGACTCCGGACTCCCGACCTCCTCGTCGGAGTTCACGAAGGCAACGGGCGTGGCCGGCAACGGAAGACCCAGGACCTGGGCCGCCTGCACCGCGTACAGCATCATCACCAGCCCGGCCTTCATGTCGAACACACCGGGCCCCCTGAGAATCGACCCCTCCCGGACGACGGGCATCCGCTCCAGCGTGCCCACGGGCCACACCGTGTCCAGGTGCCCCACCAACAACTGAACCGGGCGGCCCCGGGAACGACGGCGAGGCGTGAAGAGGAGGTGGCCGGAGGTCTCCCGACCGGGCACGAGCCGATGGCGGTAACCGAGGCGTGACCAGGCCTGGACCAGGATATCCCGGACCGGACCGTGGACGGACGGCACGTCGGTGGGGGACTCCACCAGAGCCAGCTCGGTCACCAGCGCCACCATCTCCTCCAGGCGCTCCTCCAGGTAGGTCAGGAGGAGGGCCGGATCCACGACCCCGCTGCGGTCGTCAGTCACCGGCTCGAGCTCCGGGGGAACAGAACGGACCGACCGAGGTCCCGGCCGAGGGGAACACGACCCTCACTCTCTTTCGTCATAGAGTCCCGCCCTTCGATAGCTCTCATCCAGCAATTCAACGGGGTGGACGACCTCCAGATCCACGCCTTCCAGCAGAAGCGTCGCCCGGATCTGCATCATACACCCCGGATTCCCCGTTGCCACCGCGTCCGCCCCCGACGCGGAGAGGGCCTTGGCCTTCGCCCGCCCGATGACGCCTCCCAGCTCCCGGTGCGTGAGGCCGTATACCCCCGCGCCCCCACAGCACCCCTCGGCGTTCTCCACCGGGACGCGCCGCACACCCGGCACGGCGTCGAGCACCCGGAGCGGGGCCTCCCGGACCCCCTGGGCGTGCAGGAGATGGCAGGGGGGATCGTAGGCCACCGCCATCTCGAGGCTCGCCCCCGCCCGGGGCCCGGCGGCGGCGAGGAGCTCGGTCACGTCCCGGACCCGGCTCACGAAGGCGGCGGCCCGGTCCCGCCACTCGGGGTCGTCCTCCAGGAGGGCGTCATAGCCCTTCATGGCGGCCCCGCAGCCGGCGGCGTCCACCCCGACCCAGTCGGCGTCGGTGGCCTCGAGGGCCGCGATGTGGCGCCGGGCCGCGTCCCGGGCCGCAGACAGCTCCCCGGCATGGGCATGCAGGGCGCCGCAGCAGCCGGGGTCGGGCCGCTCCACGACCTGGTACCCGTTGACCGCGAGGGTCCGCCTCACCGCCTCTCCCACCCGTCCGAAGAGGCCGGCCTGGACACAGCCCGGGAGGAGGGCGACGCGATCGCCGGTGGTGGGGCCCGCCACCGCCGCTGAGGCCAGGTCGGAGGCGCCTTCCGGCCCAGCCTCCGGGACGGGGCGGTCCAGCGCCCCGGCCGGCTCCCCTCCGGACGCATTCCGCACGCTGCGCCCTGGCGCGCTCGCCGCCAGCATGGCCATCCCGGTCCGGATCGCGTGCAGCCCGGCCACGTCGGGCAGGACCCGAGCCAGCAGCGCAGGAAGGCGTGTGGCCCGGAGGAGTCGGCCCAGGCCGCCCGCGAGCCGACTGCTCCACCGCCGCCCGAAGACGGCGAGGAGTCCCCGGGTGGCCGGACCGCTTCCCCGTGCCTCCCGGGCCGTCTCCCGGGCGTGCTCGAGGAGGACCCCGTACTGGACGCCGGACGGGCACACGGGCTCGCAGGCTCGGCACCCCAGACAGCGGTCGATGTGGGTCTGGAACGCCGGATCCGAAGCGGGGAGTCGGCCCTCGGAGACCGCGCGCATCAGGTGGAGGCGCCCGCGCGGGGAGTCCGCCTCGTCGCCGAGGACCCGGTAGGTGGGGCACGCCGGGAGGCAGAAGCCGCAGTGCACGCAGGCCATGAGCCGCTCCTCCTGGCCCAGCAGCCCGTGCCCGGATCCCGTCGGGACGCTCACCGCCCGGCCCCCGTCCCGTCGGGCCGAGCTCCATCGACCTCTCGACCCGCCACGGCGGCCACGACCCTCCCTTCCAGTGCCGCCACCTCGGCCGCGACCCGGCGGTCCGGTCCCCATGCCGCGGGAGCCGCCCGGTGGAAGCCGACGTCCCCTCCCGCCGATCGGATCCGATCCACCAGAGAGGACAGCTCCGGATGGTCGGCCCAATCCGACGGGACCCCGAGCTGGACCCGCCAGACGTGCCAGAGCGGGAGGTGGTACGCCCCGACCACGATCGGGCCCAGATCGGCGATCCCGGCGTCCACCTCCGGGACGTCGGCCCCGCCGCCACGGATCTCCAGGACGGGGCGCTCCGGATCCTCCGACGCCAGGGCCTCTCCCAGGGGGTCCCGTCGCCAGAACCCGGAACCGGGCGCGGGCCCCTCCCAGGTGCTGGCCTCCCGGAGGAGGCCCCGGAGCTCCGCGCACTCCGAAGCCACGGACGCGGGGGAACCCAGGATGCGGATCCGGATCCTGGAGCCGGTGGGCCCCAGCTCGCGCACCAGGGAGGCGGGCTGCACCGGATGGGTGACCAGGCGGCGCAGGAGCTCCACGGCCTCGGCGTGGCCGTCCAGGGGGAAGGGCAGGTCGGTGGTCAGGACGGCATGGGCGCCCGGAAGGGGCATGAGCCGGAAGACGACCTCGCGGATCGCCCCGAACCGGCCCCGGCTCCCCGGCACCGCCCGGACGAGATCGAACCCGGCGACGTTCTTCATGACGCGCCCCCCGAGCCGCAGGGGTCCGCGCCCAGGCGTGTCCACCACGGCCCCCAGGATCAGATCCCGGATCCGACCGAACGTGGGGGCGAGAGGGCCCCAGGGAGCGCGTCCCACGACGTCCGCCACCGTCCAACCGTCGATGTCCGGAGCGTCCAGCGGCAGCCACTGGCCCGCGGCGCCGAGAGCCTCTTCCAGCCTGGTCAGGGGCACCTCGCCACCCACGCGAACGGTCAGGTCCTCCACCGAGTGCTCCAGCACCTGGAGGTCGCCGCGGCGCACCGGCTCCGGAGCCCGGTCCTCGGCGGGGCCGTCCTCCGGCTCGTCGGGAAGGACCTTCCCGGGGTTCCAGAGCGCCGCCGGGTCGAACGCCCGCTGGACCGCCCCCATGACCTCGAGCTCCCGAGGGCCGTGGACCAGGGGCATGTAGGCCCGCTTGTCGAGGCCCACGCCGTGCTCTCCCGTGATGGTCCCGCCGGCCCGGACGCACACTTCCATGATCGCCTTCGAGGCCCGCTCCATGCGCTCGACCTGCTCGGGCACGCGACGGTCGAAGAGGATCTTCGGATGCAGATTCCCGTCCCCGGCGTGGAAGACGTTCGCCAGGCGGACGCCGTGCCTCTCCCCGATCTCGACGATCTCTCGAAGCACCCGGGGCAGCGTCGACCGTGGCACGGTCGCATCCTGGACCATGAGATCCGGCGTGATCCGGCCGAAGGCCCCGTAGGCCTTCTTCCGTCCCCGCCACAGCGCCTCGCGCTCGCTCTCGCTCCGGGCCCGCCGCACCAGGGAGGCCCCGGCGTCCAGGCACAGGGCCTCGGCGAGCTCGGCCTCCGCATCCAGTCCGGCCTCCGTCCCGTCGAACTCCACCACCAGGACCGCCCCGGCGTCCGTCGGATACCCGGCGGCGAACACGCTGGCCTCCACCGCCTCGATGCTCCCCCGGTCCATCATCTCCAGCGCCGCCGGAAGGAGGCCCCGGGCGATGATCATGGACACGGCGGAACCCGCGGCCTCCATCCCGTCGAACACCGCCAGGAGCGTCCGCACGGCCCGGGGCCGCGGCATGAGGCGAACCTCGATCTCGGTGGCCAGGCCGAAGCGACCCTCCGATCCCACGAACAGTCCGGTGAGATCCAGGTCCTCGACCCGGTCCGCCCCGCCGAGCTCCAGGATCTCACCCCGGCCGCCCACGACGGTGAGCCCGCTGACGTACCGGGTCGTGACCCCGTACTTGAGGCAGTGGGGTCCCCCTGCGTTCTCGCCCACGTTCCCGCCCAGCGTGCAAGCGGACTGGGACGACGGGTCCGGCGCATAGTGGAGGCCGTGCTCGGCCGCAGCGCGGCCGAGGTCCGCGTTGACCACCCCGGCCTGCACCCGGGCCACCCGGCGCAGCGGGTCGAGGGACAGGATGCGGGTCATTCGGGACGTCCCCACCACCACCCCGCCCTCCGCAGCCACCGCGCCGCCGGACAGACCGGTGCCGGCCCCCCTGGGTGTGACCGGGACCCCCGCCTCGATCAGGATCCTCACCGCGGCTGCGGTCTCGGCGGTGTCCCGGGGCAGGAGAACCGCCAGGGGAAGCCGACGGAACCGGGGCAGGGCGTCCGACTCGTACGTGAGGAGCCGCCCGGGCTCGAGGATCACCGCCTCCCGGCCCAGGGCCTCCACCAACCGGGCCGCCACGGCCACCGGCAGCCCACCCTCCCCGGTTGCCGTAGGTGTCGCCCGGTTCGGCCGCCCGACCTCCCCACCCGACCCCCCGACCCCGTCGATCGAGGGCGCAGGGGCCTCGAGCGGTCCACGCCGATCTCCCATGTCCCGGCTCACGTCTCCGCCTCCTCCTCCGGATGCGAGAGGGCGTACTCCACGAGGGCCTCCAGCGACGCTTTCGCGGCCCCCTTCAGCCCCGGAGGGACGTCAGAGCCGTACACGCGGGCCATCAGGGCCTCGATGGAGACGCCGCCCGGCGAACCGGGCACGGACCTCCCGCGGCCCACCCGGGAGCTGCCGTCCCCGGCACCCGCGGCGTCTTCTCGGCTCAGGGCCGCGATGGCCTCCCGGACCTGCCGGATCCGATCCTCCCGGTGTCGGCGATACCGCGTCCACGCCGCGCCGGGGTCCTCGATGTCGGGTCCGTGGGTCGGATGGATCCGGGCCAGTGGAAGTGCGGTGACCCGGTCCAGCGACCGGAGGTAGTCCCCGACACACCCGGAGTACTCCCCCACCCAGGTCGTGTCACCAAGGCCAAGGACCAGGTCTCCGGCGAAGAGGGCCGACCGATCCGGCCAATGGAAGCAGAGGTGGTCCCGGGTGTGGCCCGGGGTCGGCACCGTCACCAGGCGCCCGTGGTCGGTGGGGATCTCCGCACCCCCAACCAGCGGTCGGGCCGCGTCGTGGCCCGCGCCCCACACTTCGGCGCCGGGCACGGCCTCCAGGAGGGCGTCCACCGCCCCGGCGTGGTCGGCGTGGCCGTGGGTCAGGAGGATGCGGACCTTCTCCGCCCCCTCCAGCGCACGCGCCACGGCCCGGACGTGCCGAGGCAGGTCCGGGCCGGGGTCCACGACGGCCACCTCGCGGCGGCCGACGATGTAGGTGCGGGTCCCGTCGAGGGTGAAGGGACCTGGGTTGTCAGCGCGAAGGGATCGCGGCGGGTTCAGCGCCGCTCCGCGGCGATCTGCTCGGCGAGCTTGTCCGCCACCGCCACCACCGCCGCCTCGTCCTCGTCGGTGAAGGCGCCCTTCTCCGAGCTGTCGAGGTCGATCTGGCCGAAGAGCTCGTCGCCGGCCCGGATCAGGACCACCAGCTCGGACTGCACGTCCGGGTCGCAAGCCAGGTAGTTCTCCACCTCGGAGACGTCGTCCACCCGGATGTTGGTCATCTGCTCCACGGCGGTGCCGCACACGCCGGTGCCCACGGGGATGCGGGCATGCTCGGTGGGGGAACCCACGTAGTTGTGGAGCCACAGCTCGTTCTTCTCGGCGTCCATCAGGTAGACCCCCACCCAGTCGAAGCGGGGATCCCCTTTGGAGATGTTGCGGACCGCGTACCGGAGGAGGGCGTCGGACAGGTGGCCCTGGTCCCGGAGGTCCTGAAGATCGTGGACGAGCTGCTTTGCGTCGAACATGGGGACGCTACCTCTATGCGTGTGGTGCTTGGGTTGTGCCGGCTGAACTGCCCGGTGGGCAGTCGTAAACGGTAGAAAAGGCGCCTTCGCCCGTCAACGAGGCGTGAAGTCCACCTCCGGTCCGAGCCGGCGGATGAAGGCCGCGATCAGGCGGGCGGTGTTCCAGAGATCCGAGATCGACACGACCTCGTTCGGTGAATGCATGTAACGGTTCGGGACGCTCACCAGCCCCGTGGGCACCCCCGCCCGGGTGAGGAAGATCCCGTCGGCGTCGGTCCGGGTGGCCCTGGGGGAAGCCTGCACCGTGAAGGGGATCCCCTCCTCCTCGGCGACCTCGGCGAGCATCCGGAACACGCGGTCGTGGGCCGCCGAACCGCGACTCAGGACCGGTCCGCCCCCCAGCTCGTGCTCCCCCAGCTCCTTCTTCTCCACGTCCGGGACGTCGGTGCTGAAGGTGACGTCCACGACGATGGCCACGTCGGGGTTCACCGCGTAGGCGCTGGACCGTGCGCCCCCGCCACTGTAGCCGATCTCCTCCTGGGTCGTCGCGACGGCGGTCACCGCCGCCCCTCCCGGGTTCCGGGCCACCATGCGCGCCGCCTCCAGCACCACGAAGGCCCCGATCCGATCGTCGATCGCCCGGCTGGCGATCCGGTCCCCCGCGAGGCGGATCATGGACTGGTCCAGGACCATCGGGTCCCCGACCCGGAGCCCCAGCTCCCGGGCCTCCTCGGCGGACCCGACACCCACGTCCACCCAGAGGTCCTTGATCTTCGACGCCTTGGTGCGGTCGTCTGGAGTCATGAGGTGGATGGCCTTCTTCCCCACGACGCCCCGGACGTCGCCGTCCGACGTGAGGATACGCACGCGCTGGCCCACCAGGACCTGGGGATCCCAGCCACCGATCTCGGCGAAGTAAAGGAAGCCGCTCTCGTCGATGTGGGTCACCTGGAGGCCGATCTCGTCGATGTGGCCCGCGAGCATCACACGGGGAGACCCGTCGCCATTCACCGTCGCGAGGGAGCTGCCGTGGATATCGACGCTGACCTCGTCGGCGAAGGTCTCGGCCTCCTCCCGCCACAACCGGGCCGGGCGGACTTCGAAGCCGCTCGGGCCGGGTGCGTCCAGGAGTCGCTCGAGAAAGGCGATGTCGTCGGGAGGCGTCATGTGAAGCGGGGCCTGGGGACCAGGGCGCGCCCGCGGACCGGGGCGCGCATGGAACGCTGGAACCGGCGCAAGCTACCGGCCGCCGGGGGGCGCGTCCATGACGTCACGTCCCGGGTGGGCCGTCGCCGGGAACCTCGATCTCCTTGCTCGGATCCAGCCCGGCCGTCCCCGTGTCTCCACGATCCGGAGCGCCCGCCCCGAACCCGAAACCCGGCCAACCCTCGGCGACGGCGCGGCCCGAGACCTCCACCCGGATGGTCCCGTCCGCGATGGCCCGCTCCAGCCGCCTGCGCACACGCCCCTGCAGCCACTTCCGGCTGGGCGGAAGAAGGAGCAGGAAACCCGCCACGTCCGTGAGGATGCCCGGCGTCAGGAGGAAGGCGCCGCCGACCAGGACGGCCAGGCCGTTCATGAGCGCCTGCCCGGGCAGTCGGCCCTGCCCCAGCTCCCGCTGGAGGTCTGCCAGGGTCCGCAGCCCTTCCCGCCGTGCCAGGGCCGCTCCCAGGACACCGGTGAGGAAGACGAGGAGGATGGTGGGCAGGAGGCCAACCACCTGGCCGATCTGGATCAGCAGGGCCAGCTCGACGAGCGGGACGAGGACGAAGAGGAGGGCGAGTCGGGCGAGCATGTGCTGGGAACTCCTGCCGGGTGACCGGTGTCTCGAAACTTCCTATCTTCCGAGCCCTCAGCTCGTTCTCTCTCGCCCCACGGGACAACCCATGGAGCAGACGTATTTCCGGAAGGGCTTCGGCCTCAAGGCCGAGGTCAAGCCCGTCATCGATTCCGAGTACCACTCCGCCATCGTCGAGCGGATCCGCTCCCGGGGCTACGAGGACACCATCGGCGACGTCCACGTCCGCCTGGCCCAGGAGTTCGGCTTCTGCTACGGGGTCGACCGGGCGGTGGACTACGCCTACGAGACGGTCCACAAGTTCCCGGACAAGACGATCTACCTCGTGGGCGAGATCATCCACAATCCCCACGTGAATGCCCGCATGACGGAGATGGGCATCCGATTCATCTACCCGGACCCGGACGGGTGGTTCGACTTCGGGGGCGTCACCCCCGACGACGTGGTGATCCTTCCGGCGTTCGGCGTGACGATCGACGACTTCAACCGGCTCCGGGAGGTCGGCTGCATCCTGGTGGACACGACCTGCGGCTCGGTGCTGCACGTCTGGAAGCGGGTCGAGTCGTACGCCCGGGACGGGTTCACCTCGATCATCCACGGGAAGCACACCCACGAGGAGTCCAGGGCGACCGCGTCCCAGGCCCTGAAGCACCCCGGCGGCAAGTACATCATCGTCCGGGACATGGCCGAGGCCGAGCTCGTGTGCGACTACATCACCGGCGCCGACGGAGCCCTCCCCAGGGAGGCGTTCCTCGAGCGGTTCAGCGGGAAGGTAACGGACGGATTCGACCCTGACGCCGACCTGGTGAGGGTCGGTGTGGCGAACCAGACGACCATGCTCGCCAACGAGTCCCTGGCCATCGGGGGTCGCGTGCGCCGCGCCATGGTCGAGCGCTACGGGGAAGCCACGGTGGATGAGCACTTCCGTTCCTTCGGCACCATCTGCTCCGCCACCCAGGAGCGGCAGGATGCCGTGAAGGAGATGATGCAGGAGCCGCCGGATGTGATGCTGGTCATCGGGGGATACAACTCCTCCAACACCAACCACCTGGCTCACATGTGCCAGGAGTACACGACCACGTTCCACATCGAGGACGCCGACTGCATCGACGTGGAGACCGGGATCATCCGGCACAAGCCCGAGCTCTCCGCCACGGCCCCGGAGAGGTTCGACCAGGACTGGCTCCCGGAGGGTCCGTTCAGCCTGGGGATCACCGCCGGCGCATCGACGCCGAACAACAAGATCGGCGAGGCCCTGGTTCGGATCCTGCAGATCCGGGGCATCGAGCTGGACGCGGAGTCCCCTCAACCGGCCTGAAGGAGAACCTCGCCGGTCCGCGCCCGGGGGGGCGGTGACGGGTAGTCGGCCGACACCGCTGGGAGGTTCCCGGTCGAGGGCGACGTCGGCCCTCAGCTCTCGGGACCCGGCTCCGCCAGACTCCGACCCCACTTCTTGAGCAGCGCCCTCAGGCGATCCTGCTCCTCGGTGGTCAGCCCCTCGGTCAGCTCGTGGACGAAGGCGGCGTGCCCCGGGAAGACGTCCCGGATCAGCTCCGCGCCCTCGTCGGTGAGACAGGCCATCACCACACGGCGGTCGGGCCCCGAACGATCCCGGGACACCAGCCCCTGACTTTCGAGCCGATCCATCACGTATGTGATGTTCCCGCCTGTGACCAGGAGCTTCCCCGCGAGGTCGCCCAGGGACAACGGCCCCAGGTGGTACAGCGCTTCCAGGATGCCGAACTGGGGTGCGGTGAGGCCGTAGTCGGCGATCCGGGTCGCCACGTCCCGAGAGACCGTGGCGTAACATCGGGCCAGCGCGATCCAGAGCCGGAGCGACCGTTCCTCGTCGGCCGACCAGCTCCGCTTCGAGCCCGGGGCCCCTCCGCCGGCGGCCTCGCCGACCGACACCCTAGGAGGCTCCGGCCGAAGGAAGGCGACGCATTCTGGCGGCGCCTAGATGTGGATCGGTCGGCCGAGGGCGGCCAGGGCCCCCTCGGAAACACCCTCCGAAAGGGTCGGGTGCGGATGGATCGCCCGCTCCATCTCCTCGACGGTGGACTCCAGATGGCGGCCCACCACGAACTCCGCGATGAGCTCGGTGGCGTGGGGCCCGACGATGTGGGCCCCCAGGATCTCGGAGTACTGCTTGTCCCGGATCACCTTCACGAACCCGTCGGCGTGGCCTGCAGCCACGGCCCGTCCGATGGCCACCCAGGGCAGCTTCCCGACCTCGATGTCGTAGCCCGCCTCCCTGGCCTGCTCCTCGGTGAGCCCGACCGAGGCCACCTCCGGGTGGCAGTAGGTGCAGTTCGGTACGTTCCCGTAGTCCACCGTGTGGTGCCCTTCGCCGGCGATGTGCTCCACGCAGGCGATCCCCTCGTGACTCGCCTTGTGGGCCAGGAGCTGGCGCCCGGCGACGTCACCGATGGCGTAGACGCCCTCCACGTTGGTCCGCATGCGGTCGTCGACCTCGATGAAGCCGCGGTCATCCGTCTTCACCCCGGCAGCGTCGAGCCCCACGTCCTCGGAGTTCGGCACCCGACCCACGGCGGACAGGACGAAATCGACCTTGATCTCGTGGTCCTCGCCCTTGGCGTCCGTGAAGGTGACCAGGACGCCGTCGTCCTGGATGTCGGCCTTCTGGAAGCGGGCGCCCGCATGGATGTCGATGCCCCGCTTCTTGTAGGTCCGCTCCATGAACTTGGAGACCTCGGCGTCCTCGAGCGGAAGGATCCGGTCCAGCGCCTCCACCAGGGTCACCTTCGTCCCGTAGGCCGAGTACACGTCGGCGAACTCCATGCCGATGGCGCCGGCTCCCACGATGAAGAGCGTCTCGGGAGCCTCCTTCTGCATCAGGGCGCCAGTGGAGGACCAGATGCGCTCCTCGTCGATCTTCAGGACCGGCAGGTCCCGGGGCCGGGATCCCGTGGCCACGATGATGTGCTTCGCCTCGTAGACGGTCTTGCCGCCGTCCTCGGCCTCCACCTCCACCTTCCCGCCACCCTGCAGGCGTCCATACCCCTGCAGGTGCGTCACCTTGTTCTTCTTGAAGAGGAAGGCGATCCCCTTGGCCATCTGGTCCGCCACACCCCGGGAACGCTCCTGCGCGGGGCCCAGGTCGAAGGACATCTCGGAGGCCCGGATCCCGTGCTTCTCCGCGTCCTTCATCTCGTTCACGAGCATGGCGCTGGACAGCATCGCCTTGGTGGGGATGCATCCGATGTTCAGGCACACACCGCCGAGCTTCTCCGTCTCCACGCAGGCCACGTCCATCCCCAGCTGGGCGGCACGGATGGCGGCGACGTACCCGCCGGGTCCACTGCCTACGACGATGAGATCGAAGCTGGTCTTGTCCGCCAAGATGCACCTCTTGAAGCTGGGGCGCCGGCGATCGCGGCGCGTGGGGCTGGGGCGGTCCGGTGGAAGTGCCGGAACTCACCGGTGGAGCGGTCCCGGAAGGTAGAGACGTGGGCGGGCGGGGGTAAACCCCCGACGGGCGTCACGGAAGGCGCTCGGCCCGGAGGCCCGGGTAGCGGATCCAGAGCGCCACGGCCCGGAGAACCACGAAGGCGACGAAGGAGACCCAGAGCCCCGTGTTTCCCGCCAGGGGCACGAGGGCGAGGGACGCCACGAGGAAGCCCGTGAAGGACAACACGCTGGCGTTCCGCATGGCCCGGGTTCCGGTGGCGCCGATGAAGACTCCGTCGAGCTGGAAGGCTCCGAACGAGAGCAGGATGTAGAGAGCCGTCCAGGGCAGGAACGCCAGAGCCACGGCCCGCACCGGGTCCAGGTCGGTCAGGAGCCGGATCACCGCCGGGCCGGCCAGCAGCGCCAGCGTAGAGAGGGCCACCGCAGTGACCGCCGCCATCTGCGTGGACAGGCGGACCGCCCGATCGAAGAGGTCCTTCGCGCCGGCACCCACGGCCCGTCCCACCAGGATCTCCGTGGCGTGGGCGTACCCGTCCAGGAGGTAGGCGCTCAGGCTCACCAACTGCAGCAGGACGTGGTTCGCCGCCAGAATGTCGTCCCCGAACAGTGCCCCCTGGTTCGTGAACCATGCGAAGCCCAGGAGGAGGAAGAGGGTGCGTACGAGGATGTCACCGTTGGCGGAGAGCATCGCCCGCGCCGCCCCGGCGTCCAGGATCCGCTCCCGCGGCCACCACGGCTCCGCGTCCCCCCGCTCCTCTCGCAGAATCCTCCGCACCAATACGAAGGCCACCCCGAAGGTGATCCACTCGGCGGTCGTCGTGCCCAGCGCGATCCCCCGGACCCCCCATCCGAGCACCCCGGCGAACAGGATGTCGAGAACGGCGTTCAGCCCGTTGAGGACGACCTGGACCACCAGGACCTGGCGGGTGCGCCCCAGGCCGATGAGGGTCCCGAGGGCCGCGAACACCCCGAGGCTCGCCGGGGCGGCCCAGATCCGGATGTGGAAGTACTGCCTCGTCAGGCCCTCCACCTCGGGGCTCGCCCCCAGGAGAGCCAGGGCGGCCCAGCGGATGGGCACCTGGAGGGCCACCAGTCCGACGCCGAGGGCGAAGGCCAGAAGGAGCGCTCGAGCGAACACGGCCCGGACCTCTGCGGAGTCCGCCTTGCCCGAGGCCTGGGCGGTGAAGCCCGTGGTCCCCATGCGCAGGAACCCGAACCCCCAGAACACGAAGTTGAAGACCAGGGCACCCAGGCTGATGGCCCCGAGGTCCGTCACCCGACCGGTGTTGCCGATCACCGCGGTGTCCACCAGCCCCAGAAGGGGCACGGCGGAGTTCGCCAGGACGATGGGCCAGGCCAGCTGCAGAATGCGCCCGCGGGTGATCGGAAGGGCCATCCGGTGAAGGTAACCCGGCCCCCACGCGTGTCATGAAGCGGGCTGCACGTCCGACCCGATGCGCTTATCCTTCGGCCGTGCGGTCAGCCGGCCGCGAACAGCCGCACCACCGAAAGGAGGAGCACCATGCTGGAAATCGTCGTTCTCGCCGCGCTGGTGGGAGGCGCCGTCCTCATGTACAACAGCCTCGTCAAGCTCCGGGAGCAGGCCGAGGCGGCCTGGTCGGACATCGACGTCCAGCTAAAGCGGCGCTACGACCTGGTCCCGAACCTGGTGGAGACGGTGAAGGGGTACGCGAGTCACGAGCAGGCCACGCTGGAGGCCGTCATCGCCGCGCGGAACCAGGCGATGTCGGCCACGACACCCGGAGAGGCCGGCCCCGCCGAAGGCGCCCTCACCGGAGCGCTCAAGTCGCTCTTCGCCCTGGCCGAGAACTACCCCGACCTGAAGGCGGCGCCGGGCTTCCAGGCCCTCCAGAGCCAGCTCGGCGAGCTCGAGGACGCCATCCAGAACGCCCGGCGCTACTACAATGCGGTGGTCCGGGACTACAACACCAAGGTACAGCAGGTCCCCACCAACCTCGTGGCCCGGACGTTCAGCTTCCGGCAGCGGGAGTTCTTCGAGATCCCCGAGTCTGAGACGGTGGTCCCGAAGGTCGACTTCGGCGGCGATGCCTGACGGGTCCCCGGCCGAACGGGCGAGCCCTTCCAGATCCAGGATCGTCGCTGCGGGCCCGATCCTCCTCTTCCTCGCCCTCCTGACGGGGATCGGGTCCCCGCTCCGGGCCCAGGGTCGGAGCCTCGACGTCGAGCGGTTCGACGCCGAGCTCACCGTGACGCCGTCCGGCACCCTGCACGTGCTGGAGCGGATCCGGTTCAGGTTCACCGGCAGCTGGAACGGGGTCCTCCGCACCATTCCCATCCGGTACGACGACGGGCGCGGCTTCGACTACCGCCTGCGCCTCGCGCTGGAGTCGGCCACCCTCGCCGACGGGACCGCCCTCCGGGTGGAGGAGTCCCGGCGGGGGGGAGAGGTGGAGTTTCGCATCTGGGTGCCCGACGCCAGGGACGTGACCCGGACCGTGGAGCTCCAGTACCGGGTCGAGAACGGACTCAGGTTCTTCGAGACCCACGACGAGCTCTACTGGAACGTCACCGGAACCGAATGGGACGTTCCCCGCGGGCCCGCCACCGCCGCCGTGACGCTCCCCGCAGGAGCGTCCGGCATTCGAACCCGGGCGTTCGTCGGCGGTTACGGGTCCACCTCGGAGGGGGCCACGGCCCGGGAGACGGGCGGTCGGGTCGAGTTCCAGACCCGCGAAGCCCTGGGGTTCCGCAGGGGCCTGACCATCGTCGTCGGGTGGGATCGAGGCCTGGTCACCCGGCCCACGACCGTGGACAGAGGCGTCGACTTCGTCCGGGCCAACGGGATCCTCCTGCTTCCCTTCCTCGTTCTCGCCGGGATGTGGCGGCATTGGCGGAGGCGCGGGAAGGACCCGGAGACCCGCCCCGTGGTCCCCAGGTACGGGCCGCCGGAAGGTCTCACTCCGGGAGAGGCGGGGACGCTGGTGGACAACCGCCCCGACGTCCGGGACATCACGGCCACCGTGGTCGACCTGGCGATCCGTGGCTATCTGCGGATCGAGGAGGAGGAGGTCGGCCGGATCGGGAAGTTCTTCGGTCAGCGCAGTTTCCGCTTCCGTAGGCTGCTCCCCCGATCAGCCTGGGCCGACCTCGAGCGTCACGAGCGGAAGGTCCTCCAGGGCCTCTTCGCCGCCGACGAGGAGGAGGTGTCCACGGAGGACCTGGAACAGAGGTTCTACAAGGACATGCCGGGGATCCGCTCCGCCATCTTCGATTCCCTCGTGGAGCACGGCTTCTACCTGGAGCGCCCGGACAAGGTCGTGGGCCGCTACGTGGCGGCCGGAGTATTCATCGCCGCGCTGGGCATTCCGGCGATGATCGTGCTCGCCCCCCGAGTGGGCTTCAGCCCACTGCCCGCCGTCATCGCGGCGGTGTTGTCGGGCGTGGCGGTCATCGGCTTCGGCAGCGTGATGTCGGCCCGCACCGTCCCCGGGGTCCGGAAGCTCGAGGAGATCCGGGGCCTCGAGGACTTCCTCGAGCGGGTGGACAAGGACCGCTTCCGCAGGATGATCAAGACGCCCCGGGACTTCGAGGCCCTCCTGCCCTATGCCCTCGCCCTGGGGGTGGAGAAGCGCTGGGCGGAGGCCTTCGACGACCTCTATACCGAGCCGCCGGACTGGTACGTGGGCCACTACTCCTCCGGCTTCCGGCCCTCCCTCCTGGCGTCCCACATGGGGGACCTCAGTCGGACGACCGGCTCCGCCATGACCTCCGCGCCCCGCTCCAGCTCCGGAAGCTCTGGGTTCTCAGGGGGCGGCGGCTTCAGCGGAGGAGGCTTCGGCGGCGGGGGTGGCGGAGGGTTCTAGCCGGCTGGATCTGGGCGCTTAGAGCAGGATCGCCGACGGCTCCTCGAGCATCGCCTTCAACGTGGCCATGAACGCCGCGCCGGTGGCGCCGTCGATCACCCGGTGATCGCAGCTCATGGTGACCCGCATGCGGGGCCGCACCACCACCTCCCCGTCCACCGCGACCGGGATCTCCTTCGTCTCCCCGATGGCCAGGATCCCGGCCTCCGGAGGGTTGATGATCGCCGTGAACTCCCGGATTCCGAACATCCCGAGGTTGGAGATGGAGAAGGTGGATCCCGTGTATTCGTCCGGCTGCAGCCGCTTCTTGCGGGCCCGGCCGGCGAGCTCCTTCACCTCCCGGGAGATCTGGACCAGGCCCTTCCGGTCGGCGTGCTTCACCACCGGGGTGATGAGCCCGTCCTCCACCGCCACCGCCACGCCCACGTGGACATGGTCGAAACGACGGATGGTGTCTCCATGCCACGCCGCGTTGCAGCTCGGATGCCTCCGGAGCGCGCCGGCGGCGGCCTTGATGATGAAGTCGTTCACCGAGATCCGGTCGCCATCCTTCTCCACCACCTCGTTGATCGTCTTCCGGGCCTCCAGCACCCGGGACATGTCCACCTCGATGGTGAGGAAGAAGTGGGGGACGGGAGAAAGGGACTCGGTGAGTCGCTTGGCGATGGTCTTCCGCATCTGGGAGACCTTCACCTCCACGTACCCTTCGCTGGCGCCGGCGTCGGCCCAGGCTTCCGGCGCGGGTGCGGCCGGCCTCTCGGGCGATGCGGGAGCCTCCCGGGGGGCCGAAGGCGCACTCGCCGCTCCCTCACGGGCCTCCTCCACGTCGCGCTTGACCACTCGTCCGCCGGGTCCGGAGCCCGGAATCGCCGACAGGTCCAGACCCGCCTCCTCGGCCAGGCGACGGGCCAGCGGAGACGCCTTCACCCGACCCTCGGGGGCCTCGTCGGCGGCCGGCGCCGGGGCGGGCTGCGTCTCTTCTGCGCCGCCGTCCGCGTCCTGCGCATCGGCGGCTCCCTCGGCGGGCGCGGCGTCGCCGGCATCCTCCCCGCCCTCCTCCGCACCGGCCTCGTCGGCCGGCCCGCCCTGACCCTGGAACTCGGAGATGTCCTCGTCCGCGTCGGCGATCACGGCGATGACCTCACCGACGGGAGCCGTCCCCCCTTCCGGGAGCATCACCACCCGCAGCACGCCATCACCTCGGGCCACGAGCTCCATGGTGGCCTTGTCCGTCTCGATCTCCGCGAGGATGTCGCCGTTCGCGACGTCCTCGCCTTCCGACTTGAGCCACCGGACGATCTGGCCCTCCTCCATCGTGGGAGAGAGCGCCTCCATGTGGACCTTGGTGATCATGGCGAGGGCTTCCGTTGAATTAGAACCAAAATACTAGTTACGGTACAGCACCCGGTTGCAGGCGTCGATCACGTGCTGGGCCGACGGTTTCGCGAGTTGCTCGAGGTTCTTCGCGTACGGCATCGGGATGTCGGCCTGCATGCAACGGAGCAGGGGCGCGTCGAGGTGGTCGAACGCCTCCTCCTGGACGAGGCTGACGATCTGCGACCCGACGCCGACGTAGGACCACCCCTCCTCGAGATAGACGGCGCGGTTGGTCTTCTTCACCGAGGCCAGGATCGTGTCCATGTCCAGCGGCCTGAGCGACCGGAGATCGACGATCTCCGCGTCCACGCCGTCCTTCTCGAGCTTCTGGGCAGCCTGGAGGGCCACGTGGACCATCTTCCCGTGGGTCAGGATGGTCACGTCGCTCCCTTCCCGCTTCACGTCGGCCACGCCCAGGGGAATGACGAAGTCGTCGTCCTCGGGCACCTCGCCCTTGAAGTTGTAGAGGAGCTCGCCTTCCATGAACGCCACCGGATCCTGATCGCGGATGGCGGCCTTCAGCAGTCCCTTCGCGTCGGCCGGCGTGGCGGGGGTCACCACCTTCACACCCGGAGCGTGGACGTAGTAGGTCTCACAGGCCTGGGAATGCTGCGCCGACAGCTGGAGTGCAGCACCGGTGGGTCCGCGGAAGACGATGGGACACGAGATCTGCCCGTCGGACATGTAGTACATCTTCGCCGCGGAGTTGATCACCTGGTCCAGGGCGAGGATGGAGAAGTTGAAGGTCATGAACTCGATGACCGGTCGCAGGCCGACCATGGCCGCCCCGACCCCCAGCCCGGCGAAGCCCAGCTCGCTGATCGGAGAGTCCACGACGCGCATGTCGCCGAAACGGTCCAGCAGGCCTTTCGACACCTTGTAGGCGCCGTCGTACTCGGCGACCTCCTCTCCCATGAGGAAGACGGAGTCGTCCCGTTCCATCTCTTCGCGGAGGGCCTGGTTCAGGGCCTCCCGGTACGTGATCTCGGCCATTGGGTTCTCGGGCCCTCAGCGGGCGAAGTCGGGGCGGTCGCGGTTGTCGAAGAAGAGGCGACCGTGCTCGTTGATCTCGGCGTAGACGTTCCGGTACAAGGTGTCCGGATCCGGCAGCGGAGAGGCGTCGGCGAAATCGAAGGCCTCCTGGCAGGTCTCCCTGGCCTCGGTGTCCATCGCCTGCAGGGCCTCCTGGTCCAGGTGACCCGCCTGCTTCAGCCGGTCCGCCAGCACGCGGATCGGATCGGCGGACTCCACCTGCCCCTCCACCTCCTCCTTGGACCGGTAGGTCCCGGAGACGGGGTCCGACATGGAGTGTCCCTTGAATCGGTAGGTGTGCAGGTCCACGAACTGGGGACCGGCATCGCCCCGGACCGCCGTGATGAGCCCCTCGAAGCGGGAGTAGGTCTCGAGGACGTCCTGCCCGTTGATCACGTGGGACGGAATGCCGTAGGCGCTGGCCTTCTCGTGGATCTCCGTCCGGGAGACCCGGGAGAAGGCCGTGCCCATCCCGTAGGCGTTGTTCTCCACCACGTAGATGACCGGCAGTTCCCAGATGGCGGACATGTTCATGGCTTCGTGGAAGGCACCCTGGTTCACCGCGGCGTCGCCCATGAAGCAGATCACCACCTGATCTCCCTTCCGGTAGCGGATCGCCCAGCCCATGCCGGCGGCGAGGGGCACCTGGGCACCCACGATGCCGTGGCCGCCCATGAAGCCCCGATCGGCATCGAAGATGTGCATCGAGCCGCCCTTCCCTCCCGACGATCCATCCGCGCGGCCGAAGAGCTCCGCCATCACCGCCTTCGGGGACACACCCTTGGCGAGGGCCTGCGTGTGCTCCCGGTAGGCGCTGATGACGTAATCGTCCTTCCGCAGGGGAAGGATCGTCCCCGCCGCCGCGCCCTCCTGTCCGATGTGCAGATGGCAGAAGCCGCCGATCTTCCCGATGGCGTAGGCCTCCTCCGCCTTCTCCTCGAAGCGGCGGAAGACGAGCATCTCCTTCAGGATCTCGAGGGCCCGGTCCGGGTCGATGCCGTGGAGCTCGGCCGCATCGTCTGCGTCGGTGGCGGGCTCGTCCATGGTGGATTGGGTGTCGGTCGTCATCTGGTTCACTCCTCGGGGCCGGATCGGCCCATCGTCAACTGCACCAGGTCGAGTCGGGGACCGACCTCCGCCGGCGCCGGGATGTCCGCCTCCAGCACGTCCTGGATCCGGCCCGGACCACCGGCCTCCACCTCACGGGCCTGCTCCTTGGCATGGTAGCTGGAGCGGACCAGGGGGCCCGACTCCACGTGCCGGAAGCCGTACTCCTGCTCACCGATTCGCTTCCAGTCCGCGAACTCGGCCGGGGTGACCCAACGAGCCACCGGAATGTGCTGCGGAGAGGGCCGCAGGTACTGACCGAGGGTCAGGATGTCCACCGATGCCTCACGCAGATCGGCCATGGCCTGGCGGATCTCGGGGCCCTCCTCGCCCATGCCCAGGATGATCCCCGTCTTCGTGAGTATGTCCGGCGCGAGCTTCTTGGAGGCACCCAGGAACGAGATGGACCGCCAGTACCGGCCGCCGGGCCGGACGTCGGGATGAAGGCGCTCCACCGTCTCGAGGTTGTGCCCCAGGATCGCGGGACGGGCGTCCAGCACCGTGGCCAGCGCGTCCTCGTCCCCCTTGAAGTCCGGGATCAGGACCTCCACCGAGCAGTCCGGAAGCCGCCGGCCGATCTCGCGAATGGTCTCCGCGTAGATCGCCGCGCCGCCGTCCGGGAGCTCGTCCCGGTTGACGCTCGTGATCACCACGTGCTCCAACGCCATGGCCGCGCACGTGTCCGCGACCCGTCGGGGCTCGTCCAGGTCCAGCTCGGTGGGCATGCCGTGGGCCACGCCGCAGTACTTGCAGGCCCGGGTGCAGACGTCGCCGAGGATCATGAAGGTGGCGGTGCCCGCCTCCCAGCACTCTCCGATGTTCGGACAGCCCGCCTCTTCACAGACCGTGTGCAGCGACTGGCTGCGCATGAGCTGCTTCAGATGCAGGTAGTTCTTCCCGCCGGGGGACCGGACCTTGAGCCACTCGGGCTTCCGGGCGCGGATCTCGATGGTGTCGAGTCCTTCGTGCGCACGGATCCGGGACGTCCCCTTGGGCTTGACCCGGCCGGAGTCCTTCCCGGTCGGTGCGTATCCCCGCGGGGCCTCGGTCACTGCGTCGCTCACCGTGGACCTCACCGGTGTCGGTGAAAAAAATAGCCGCCTCGATCGGCAGCTCGATTCCAGAACGCTCGTTCAGTGAAGATCAGGAGCCCCGTATCATAGTCCGAATCCGAGGGTCCGTACAAGGTTGGCCACCCCGATACCCAGGTAGTTCCCCACAGCGTACCCGAGGAGACCCACCGCCACGCCCGGGAGCACGAGGGCGCTCCACTCCCGGGAGACGGCCACCGCGAGGGCGCTCGACGGCCCGCCGACCGCGGCCTGCGAGGCCACGCTGAGGCTCCCCACGTCCAGCCGGGCCAGTCGCCCGCCGCCGTACACGACCACGCCGTGGATCCCCACGACGACCAGGGTCAGCCAGAAGACCTCGAGTCCCACCGCCAGGATCTCGCTCACCCTGGAGAAGATGCCGATGACGACGAAGAAGAAGTGGAGCGCCAGCGTCCCCAGCTGGAAGCCTCCTTTCGGAATCCGGAGCCCGGGGAGGTTCCCGACGATCAGGGCCAAGGTGGTCAGCCAGAGGATCGACGGCACCTGGGGCACCAATTGCTCCAGGAGCGCCGCGCCCACGAGGAGCCCGATCCCCAGGGCCCCGAGCACCGCAAGGTCCAGCGTCGAGATGGCCTCCCGGAAGAAGAACGGGTGGGGGACGCCTTCGGGGTCGCCGGCCCCGGAAGACTGGAACCGACGCGGGGCGGGCTCGTCCCGCTCCACCGTCCGTTCGGCTGGGGGACCGTCCGGGACGGGCGTCGGATAGAAACGGGCCAGCCACACGGGAAGGACGAGGGTGGCCCCCATCCACAGGGCGGTGGTGAGGGCGTCCGCGGCGTTGGCCCCTGCGAAGAGGGCGTCGGGAAGGCCCACCTCCCGGCCCACGGCCACGAAGTTCAACGAGCCACCCGTGTAGGTTCCGGTCATGACCCCGGCCAGCCGCCACGTGTCGTCGCCGAAGACCCCGGCGAAGAGGATCGCCGCAACGAACGCGCCCAGAGCGGTCCCCAGCGCCGCGAGCCCGTAGGCGGACAGCATCGCCGGCCCGGCCTTCTTCACGTCGGCCAGGCTGACGGAGAGAAGGAGCCAGGCGATCGCCAGCGACGTCAGCGGACCCATGATCAGGTCGTACACGCCGGAGGAGACCGGGACCAGGCCCAGGTTCGAGATCGCGGCGCCCAGAACGATGGCCAGAAGGGACGCCCCCAGACGGGACAGCGCGGCGAACCGGTGATCGAGCCAGAACGCCAGGGCCGTGATGCCCGCGATGACCGCGCTGAGGAGGAGCGGATCCCGGATCACGGGGTGCGGCCGTGATCCATGCGGTACCGCTCCAGGATGTGGCGCGCCACGTCCTCGGGCTCGTCGGTGACGTAGAGCAGATCGATGTCGCCCTCAGACACCTTGCCGGCTTCGAGCATGGTGTCCCGGATCCAGCCCAGGAGCCCGCTCCAGTACGCCGAGCCGAAGAGGACGACGGGGAAGTTCCGGATCTTCCCCGTCTGGATGAGCGTCAGGGCCTCGAAGAGCTCGTCCATGGTGCCGAAGCCGCCGGGGAAGATGACGAAGGCTTCGGCATACTTCACGAACATCGTCTTCCGGACGAAGAAGTACCGGAAGTCCACGCCGATGTCGACGAAGTGGTTCATCCCCTGCTCGAAGGGAAGCTCGATGTTGCACCCGATGGAGGGGACGCCGGCCTCACGGGCCCCCTGGTTCGCCGCCTCCATGATTCCGGGACCGCCCCCGGTGATGATGCCGAAGCCGGCTTCCCCGATGCGCCGGGCGGTCTCTACGCACGCCAGGTAGTCCTGGTCCGTGGCCCAGGATCGGGCCGATCCGAAGATCGACACACAGGGTCCGCGACCGGCCAGGGCTTCGAAGCCCTCGACGAACTCGCCCATGATCCGGAAGATCCGCCACGAGTCCTGGGCCAGGTGGCCCTCGGCTCCGGTGAACCCCCGGCGGATCCCGCTGGCGAGGAATCGCTCGTCCTCGGTCTCCCGCGAGGCCGGGGGGGCCCCGCCGTAGTCCCGGTCGTCCGTCCGGATGTCGTCGCTCACCCGGTCACTCCCCACCGCCGTTGGCTTCCGCGAAGGCCCTCACGTCGGCCATCATCCCCGAGTGCATCTCGTACTCGGCCTTGGCGGATCCGATCTCCCGGTCCCAGGCTTCCAGCATCCGACCGGCATACTCCGCGGCGACGTCCTCCTGGCCCAGCGCCTGGGCCGCCTCGCCGCCGGAGTAGAGCAGGAGGAGGTGATCGGGGTCGGCCTCCAAAGCCTCCCGAGCCGTCTGCAGAGCGGCCTCGTTCCGGGCGGCCATCCGTTGCAGGCTGGAGAGGTGGAACGCCGCGTCGGCGGTGAGGGGCTGAGCCAGCTCGTGGGCGTCGATGGCCATGGGGAGGAACATCTGCACCTGCGCCGAGTCGTCCACAGAGGCCGCCCGCATGACACGGTCGTACAGGGCATCGGCCGCCTGGATCGGCGTCATGTTCGAGATGTCCGTCGTTGCGCGAGGCATCGCACCCGTCGTCCCGGCGGTGGGCGGCACCGGCTCCTCCGGCCGCAGGATCGGTAGCGCGAGGACCACCATGACGAGAACCATCATGGCCCCCGCGGCCCACCAGCCGAGGTTGCTCGAGCTGCCGTCGTCCGGACTCCCGCTGGCCTGGGCTCCGGTCCTGCGCTCTCCGGCTCGGCGCGCGCCACCGGCATTCGGGGCAGCGCGAGGCGGTGGCGGCGGACTCGCGCCGGGGCTCGCTCCCGCCGGCGCACCGCACTCGTTGCAGAATCGGGCGCCCGGAACGAGGGCGGATCCGCACTGGGTGCAGTGCCGACCGGCCAGGGCTGCCCCGCAGGACGAGCAGAATTTGCCTTGGGCGGATGCTCCGCAGCTGGGACACGTGGTTTTCTGCGACATCGGTCTCGGGATGATGGGATCCAAAGGGAGGGCGGGACCTCCGATCCTATCGACTCGGAGGCGGGGATCGGAAGAGGCGGCGGTGTCGAGTGCTGCGCCCTTGTCCGCGATCGCAGGGTGCGCCTACCCTTGCGCGTTCCCGCGGATTCAACGCATTCCCCCCCAGGAGGTACATCGTGAAGCGCAGCTGGTTGATTCCCCTCGTCGCCCTCGGGCTGGCCTGCGAGAGCCCGTCCCCGCAGGCAGGACCGGAGGATCTGGCCCTGTCCGCGGAGGCGATCCGCACCCACACGCGCAACCTGGCTTCCGACGACTTCGAGGGGCGGGGACCGGGGCAGCCCGGGGGGGACCGTGCCGCCGAGTACATCGCGGAACAGTTCCAGGCGGTCGGCCTCGACCCCGTCGACGGCTCGTACTTCCAGACGGTCCCCATGATCGGGACCACCTCGGATCCCTCGTCCGTACGGCTGGCGTTCCAGGGACCGTCCGGCTCGATCCGTCCCACCTATCTGGATGATTTCGTGTTCAACGCCGGCGATCCCGCGGGTGGGCCGGTGGACGTGTCCGCCGAGGTGGTGTTCGTGGGCTACGGGATCTCGGCGCCGGAGAACGAGTGGGACGACTTCGAAGGCGTCGACGTCGCAGGCAAGGTCCTCCTCATCCTCGTCAACGATCCTCCCGCGCCGGATTCCGAGCCCGAGCTCTTCGGGGGGCGGGCCATGACCTACTACGGGCGATGGACCTACAAGTACGAGGAGGCGGCGCGCCAGGGCGCCGCCGGTGCACTGATCGTCCACGAGACCGGGCCCGCCGGATACCCCTGGAGCGTAGTCCGGGGCGGGTGGTCCGGCGAGCAGTTCGCCCTCCCGCCCGACCCGTCGGGCCCGCCGCCGGTCCCCTTCCTGGGGTGGGTTTCCCTGGAGACGGCCACGGCACTGCTGGCTCAGGGTGGGTACGAGTTCGACGCGCTCAAGGCCGAGGCCGCCTCCCGGGACTTCCAGCCCGTCGAGACCGGGGTGACCGCCACGGCAGCGGTCCGGAGCACCTCCCGGGAGGTGGAGACCATGAACGTCGTCGGTCTCCTCCAGGGCAGCGTCCGTCCCGACGAGATCATCACCGTGACCTCCCACTACGATCACTTCGGCGTGGGCGAGACCATCGACGGAGACTCGATCTACAACGGAGCCTACGACAACGCCTCGGGAACAGCCCTCCTCATGGAGATGGCCCGGGCCCTCGCCGACTGGGCCCCGACCCCGGAACGCTCGGTCCTCTTCATCGCCGCGGCGGCCGAGGAGCAGGGACTGCTGGGCGCCCGCTGGTATACCCAGTCCCCGCTTTGGCCCCTCGCCCAGACCGTGGCCGAGGTGAACCTCGACGGGGCGAACCTGTGGGGCGAGACCGACGACGTGATCGCTCAGGGCGCCGAGCGCAGCGAGCTCGGATCCTACGTCCAGGCCCGGGCGGACCAGATGGGGCTCACCATCATGCCCGACGCCGAGCCCGAGAAGGGGTTCTTCTTCCGGAGCGACCACTTCCCCTTCGCCCTCGCCGGCGTTCCCTCCCTCTACATCGAGCACGGGCGCGCCTACCGCGGACGTCCCGCGGGATGGGGCGACTCGATCCAGGCCGACTACACGGCGGTCCACTATCACGCTCCGTCGGACGAGTTCTCCGAGGACTTCGTCTTCGACGGCGCCGTCCAGCAGGGAAGCCTGGCGCTCCTGACGATTCTGGACATCGCCAACGACGATCGTTGGCCCGAGTGGTTCGAGGGGAGTGAGTTCAAGGCCGCTCGGGACGCCATGCGGTAGCCCAGGGCCCGACGGCGTTCGGGCTGGAGAACGGATCCACGCAGCTATTCGGGGCTGGGTTCGGCGAGCGGGCGCGCCGGGAGCCGGCCCGGCGCTCGGCTCGACCGGCGGTACGCCCGGGATTCTACGGCCCGGGTGCCGCGGCGCCGAGCCGGAGGTGTTCTGGACGGGTCCGGTCAGAGGCCCGAGGGATGATCCAGGAAGGTCCACTCCAGGTCGAAGCGCTCGGCGAGGTGGGCGGCGAGCGCCCGGACGCCGAAGGTCTCGGTGGCGTAGTGCCCGCCGTACAGCACGTGCACGCCGAGCTCGTGGGCGTCCACGAAGGTGTGGTGCGACCCCTCCCCGGTGACCAGGGCGTCCATGCCCTGGTGCGCGGCCTCCTCGATGAACGAACCACCGCCACCGGTCACGACCGCGACCCGCGCAAGGGACTCCGGTCCACCGTCCAGGACCTGCACCGGTCCGTCCACGGCGGTCTCCAGGCGAGACACCAGGGATGGGAGATCCCACTCGGCCGGCGTCCCCCAGAATCCCAGCGGCCGTCCCTCGTACTCTCCGAACCGCCCCTGCACGTCCAGCCCGAGAGCCCGGGCGAGGAGCACGCAGTTCCCGACCTCCTCGTGGGCGTCGAGGGGAAGGTGGGCCGAGTACAGGGCCACGCCGCCGCGGATGAGACCCTCGACCCTGCGGAAGCGTCGTCCGGTGAGCGGCCGGAGACCATCCCAGAAGAGGCCGTGGTGGACCAGGAGCAGCTGAGCCCCGGCCTCCACGGCGGAGCGGACCACGGCCTCGGAGGCGTCCACCGCGGCGGCCACCCGTCTGATCTTCCCATCTCCTGTCCCCGCGGGCCCGCGAGGGGGGCTGATGAGATCGACCTGGAGCCCATTGAGGGCGCGGCCGTAGTCCGGGTGGGCGGGGATGTCCAGGTAGCCGTTCAGGTACTCGACGAGGGCGTGCAGGTCGACCACCTCGGCTACCTCCGGGATTGTGGAGAACCCGGGTCTAAAACTCTCCACAAGGGCTTGCCCGCATGTGGATAACGTCGGAAGACGCCCGGTTTTCCTGGTTGTTCAACGGTTTCCCACGAATGTGGAGAACTCCGTCACGAAATTGTCGCGACAGGTAACCCTCCGGTCAGGAATCCCCGACGATCTTGGGCTTGGGGGGATCCGCCGGATCGGCGGCCGGGAACGCCCGGGCACCGGTGGCCCCGGTCTCACCCATCGTCACGTTCCCGTTGAGGATGGCACCCTCCTCGAGCTGCATCCGACGGGCCCGGACCTCACCGTCGACGACGGCGGTGGCCTGGAGCTCCAGTCGCGATGCGGCGCTGAGGGAGCCGGTGATCCGGCCGCCGATGACGGCATCCTGCGTCTCGACGTGCCCGTCGACCAGACCCTCCTTCCCGACGACCACGGCCTTCCCGGCCTTCACGGTCCCTTCCACGGTCCCTTCGATGCGGAGGGTCCCGTCGGTGGTACAGTCGCCCACCACGCGCATCCCGGCGCCGATGATGGAGATTACGGTGTCGGAGGGCATGGTCTGGGGCTGACGGTCGCGTGCCATGGTCACTGTCTCTTTGTTGAGTGGCGGAGGTCAGGCCGGTGGGTCCACCAACGTCAGCGGATCCACCGTCTCACCGTTGAGCCGGATCTCGAAGTGCAAATGCGGTGCCGTCGAGCGGCCGGTATTCCCGGTGAGTGCGATGACCTCGTTTCGTCGCACACGTTGGCCCGGTTCCACGAAGATCTCGGACGCGTGCGCGTACAGCGTAAGATACCCTTCTCCGTGGTCTACCGTCACGAAGTTTCCGTAGACGGCATCTTCTTCCACGTCCTCGACCGTCCCGGCCCCGGCGGCCCGGATGTAGGATTGGGCCGAGATCGCGATGTCGAGACCCGGGTGCTCACCGCCGGCGCCTTCCAGGAGGCTCCGGGTCACGAACCCGGATTCCGTCAGGGGCCAGGAGGTCGGGCGAGAAGCTTCGGGGTCGTCGTTGGACGGACGGCCGGTCCCGCTGGGCGGGCGCCAGATCTCCGGGAGAACCCGGGCCGTATCCACCCCGAACATGGTCCGGACCTGGGTATAGCGGGCCTCCAGCTCCGCCAGCTGCCCCGCGAGGGAGACGACCTGGCGGCGGGTGTCCCGGAGCTCGGTGAGCTGGCTTTCCAGAGCGGGCACCCTGGCCGCCTGGGCCGCGAGGTACCACCAGCTCCCCCCGAGCAGCGCCACGGCGCCGACCGCCACCACCACCAACGCGATGACCGCCCGGAGGCGCCGCCGGCTCAGCCGCACCGAGAGCGTGTCCCGGCCATCCTCCGGGATGATGACGAACTGGACGCCGGGCCGCGGTTCTTCCACCGGGCTCACCCCAGCACGTCCGAAGCCTCTTCGCCGGTGATCAGGGCGAAGATGCGCTCGAAGTCCTGGGTTCCCAGGAAGGGGATCTCGATGACCCCCTTCCCCTTCTTCCCACCGCCGCGGATGGACACACGCGTGGCGAGCCGCTCCTGCAGGGCTTCCTCGAGGGCCTTCACCACCGGGTCCGAGGACGTCCGTGGCGGTGCGGCCGGCGCAGGACGCTTCCGGCCGGCGCTCGAGCGGGCGCGACGCTCCATCTCCCGCACGGACCACCCCTCCTTCGCCGCCTGCTTGGCCAGCTCCGCCATGCGCATCGCGTCGTCCAGGGAGAGGAGCGCCCGGGCATGGCCCGCGCTGAGCTCCCCACCCGCCACCATCCGCCGCACCGAATGCGGTAAACCCAAGAGCCGCAACGTGTTAGCCACCGCAGACCTGCTCTTGCCGACGGCCTGTGCCACCTCATCCTGCGTCATTGCAAAGCGGTCGACGAGGGATTGGTAGCCTTCGGCCTCTTCCAGGGGATTGAGGGCTTCCCGTTGGAGGTTCTCGACCAGGGCGAGGACCAGGAGGGTCTCGTCGTCCACCTCCCGGACCATCGCCGGCGCGTCGTCCCATCCCAACGTCTGCAGGGACCGGAACCGCCGCTCCCCCGCCACCAGCTCGAAGCGCTCCGGGGATCGCGGCGACGGTCGCACGAGCAGAGGCTGCAGGAGGCCGTTCTCCCGGATCGAAGCCACCAGCTCCCCGAGCTCCTCGGCGGCGAACTCCTGTCGAGGCTGGAGCGGGTTGGGGACGATGGACTTCAGGGGAATGCGAACGACCTCTCCCTCGGGAGGACGCTCGTCATCCGACATGTACTCCCCCAGCAATGCTCCGAGACCTCGACCCAGCCGGTCCTTCTTCATGGCCTTTCCCCTACGACGAGGATGCCGCCGAAGAGGCCGCGGGGTTGGCCGCGACGATCTCCTTGGCGAGCGCCAGGTACCCCTGGGCTCCGGCGGACAGCGCGTCGTAGAGCACGATCGGCTCTCCGAACGACGGCGCCTCCGCCAGGCGGACGTTACGCGGAATCCGCGTGCGATAGACCTTCGAGCCGAAGTACTCCCGGGCCTCGGCTGCCACCTGACGGGACAGGTTCAGCCGCTTGTCGTACATCGTCAGGAGCACGCCCTCGATCTCGAGCTCGGGATTCAGTCCCTTCTGCACCAGCCGGATCGTGTTGAGCAGCTGGCTCAGACCCTCCAGGGCGTAGAACTCACACTGGATGGGGATCAGGACCGAGTCCGCCGCCGTCAGGGTGTTCAGGGTCAGAAGGCCGAGCGACGGAGGGCAATCCACCAGGATGAAATCGTATCGGTCCCGCACCTCGTCGAGGGCGCGTCGCAACACGCGTTCCCGGTCCCCGGCGTCCACGAGCTCGATCTCGGCTCCGACGAGGTTCCTGGTCGACGGAAGGAGGTCGAGATGCTCGAAGTGTACCGACGAAGCCACGCACTCCGAGACCGGCCGTCGGTTCACGAGAACATCGTACACGTTGGGCAGCTGGTCCCGGTTCTCGAGGCCCAGGCCCGAGGTGGCGTTCCCTTGGGGATCGATGTCCACCACGAGTGTCCGCCGTTCCGCCACGGCCAGGGAAGCCCCGAGATTGATGGCGGTGGTCGTCTTGCCGACCCCACCCTTCTGGTTGGCGATGGCGATGATCTTCGTCGACATGGGGGACCGTCGTGGGGTGGAGGCGCTCAGGCGGAGGAATATAGAGAGAGGCCGACGCCAAGGTGAAGGATGCCTGTATTGACCCACACCCGGCGTGGGCAAGACGTTGAGCAATCCCCTCTTCACCTCAGACGTCGCCCATGTCCCGTACTGTAAGGTGCTTCGCCCGACTCGCCTGCCCGTTCAGCCTCATGCTCCTGGGGATTCTGGCCTGCTCAGACGCGTCGCCGACGGGCCCCTCGGACGAGTTCACCGACCTGGTGGGCGACTGGGAGGCCTACCTCCTGGAGGTGGCTGCCGTCGCCGATCCGTCGGTCCGGGAGGACATCCTCGCCCAGGGCGCCACCTTCCGGGTGAACTTCCAGCCATCGGGGCAGTACACGGCTGTCCTCACCTTTCTCGGGGCATCGCAGGTAGAGATCGGGACCGCGGACCTGGACGGGAATCAGCTCACCCTCTACCGCGCCGTGCCCTCGCCGGATACCAGCGTCGCCGTCCTGACCCGGCTGGACGCCGACCACATTCGCCTCGAAGGCACCACCTTCTTCGACTTCGAGGGCGATGGAACGCGGGAGGAGGCGGAGCTCCTCGCCGAGCTCGCCCGCCAGGAGAGCTGACCGGACAGAGGCCACGCCTGCGGGGGTCTTCACCTCGAGAAGGGGCATGTTTCACGTGAAACACCCCCGCCGGGTGCTGCCGCTCCGGACGATCGCCCGGTGGCCAGGGCGGGATCCGCGGCCTCTCCGTTGCCTTCGTCTCGCCCCACCGGGGATCGGCACGCCCCGCACGGTCCACTGACGGGGGCCTCGACCTGCCGCCCGGGACGACGGGCGGTCGCTCTCTCACCAACCCTGGTCCCACCGCCGCGTCCCCTTGCCCCGGGTGATGGGGTGCCTGGCAGAACCGGCGCTCCCTCCTTCCCGCAGCCTTCCTTCGAGGCGCCGGCCGCTTCGCGCTCGCGCGCGCAGGATTGAGCCAACCCGCCCTGGGCCTCTCAGATGTTTCACGTGAAACACTAGCAAGTGGCGCCTGCGCCAAGCGCAACCCCAGCCGAACCGCCCTGCCGGCCTGGTGGACCGGCCGAGCCCCTTTCCACCCCCGCGCCGGATCCCCCTGGCTCGGGCAGGCAGCACGAGGCGCCGGCGGGGAAGGTCCCGCCGGCCACGTCAGCTCGACCGGTTCGCAGTCTGTCCGAGACAGTCGGCCTCAAGTCCGGCGAGTGGGGACCACCCGCACCACCGCACCACCGAAACGCACACCGGAGTGCTGCCGCCTTCAGCGTCGGGGGACACCCGGCTTTCTCGGGTCGAGTGGATCAGGCTGCGGTCCCCTATGAGCGACACCTGGCCTGCACGGAGAGGACCGACCGACCCCTCCCCCCGACGTTTGACTCCGTGGACCGATGCGCCCCCGCCCGGCGAAGGAGCGCTTCCGGACCCCGGCGACGCACCGCGCCGAGCATCGCGCGTTCGAGCGGGCGCTCCGGTTTGAGGGCTCGGCCCGATTCCCGGTTCGATCCGACGAGACCCTCGCGTAGATATCTTCGGTGTTTATTCGGTATTCGTTCGGTATTCGCCCTGCCCCGAGCGGTGCTTTCGCACCTCCATGACCAGGTTGTGCAGGTCCGCCGGCGAGATGCCGGGGATGCGCCCGGCCTGAGCGACGGAGGTCGGGCGGATCCTGACCAGCTTCTCCCGGGCCTCGGAGCTGAGGGTGACGAAGCCC
>DATHRY010000003.1:0-22895 GCA_035464715.1 Longimicrobiales bacterium | reverse complement strand
TCGAAGTCGATGAGGAGAGCCGCGTTGGGTGCGGCGGGGGCCTGACTCACCTGGAAGTGGGGGGCGTGGACATGGGTGTTCATGACGTTTCTCGTGGCGTGCTGAACATGAATCTCTCGCCGCGAGACCTCCCGTTCCCGGCCACCCTCGTCCGTGGGGACCCGCAGGGGTCCGACCGGGACGCGGTCGTGGCAGGGGCGGGGAAGCCTGGGTCGCCGGCCCCGCGGGGCGGACGAACCGTCGCCGACCATCCAGCCGGCGGAACACGGCCCTGCAATGGCGCGGGGCTCAGGCGGACCGGCCCGGCTCCTGGCGGATCGTCCGGGCCAGATCGACCCGTCGAACCCTGCCGTCCCCGGTCCGGGGGAACTCGTCGAAGAATCGCACGAAGTCCGGGACCTTGTGATCGTTCAGCGTCATCCGGGACCAGTCCCGGATCTCATCCTCGCTGACGATGGCCCCTTCCACCGGAACCACACACGCGCAGATGGCTTCGCCGAGGAGGTCGTCCTCGACACCCACCACCGAAACCTCAAGGACCGCCGGGTGGGCGAGGATGCGATCCTCCACCTCCCGGGGGTACACGTTGAAGCCAGATCGAATGATAACGTCCTTGCGACGCCCCACCAAATGGATGAACCCGTCCTCGTCCTCCATGGCCAGGTCACCCGTCCTGAAGAAACCCTCCGGGTCGAATGCGGCAGCCGTCTCCCGGGGCTGCCGGTAGTAGCCCAGCATGACCCCGGGCCCCCGGACGAGGAGCTCCCCCACGCTTTCCACCGGGAGGGGCCGGCCGTCCTCCACGACCCGGACCTCGGTGCCCGCCAATGGGCGCCCCACAGTGGAGCGCCGCTTCTCCGGCGGATCCCCGGCCGAGGCGACGCAGATGGTGGAGGCGGTCTCGGTCATCGAGTACCCGACGAGGAGGACGGGGCAGAGGGACTCCTCGATCCGGGTCGTGAGCTCGGCGGCTGCCGGAGCCCCGGCGGTCAGGCCCGCCCGGAGGCTGGAGACGTCCCGGGGCCGCGCCTCCTGCTCGCGAAGCTGGGCCACGAAGAGCGTCGGGATCCCATACACGACCGTGACCCGGTACGTCTCCACGAGGTCCAGGAGGGCCGCTGCGTCCAAGGGGTCCGCCAGCACCAGCGACGCACCGGCGAGAAGGGTGCCCAGGATGCCGGGGCCGACCCCGAACACGTTGAAGAGGGCCGACACCCCCGCCACGCGGTCGTCGGGCCCCAGACCCAGGGCGTCCGCGGTTCCCGCCGCGGCATGGATCAGGCTCCCGTGGGACAGGGAGACCGCCTTCGGCTTGCCCGTCGTCCCCGACGTGTAGAAGAGGGCGAAGGGCGAGTCCGCGGGATCGTAGTCCGGCATGGGATAGTTCCGGCCCGCCCCGGACGAGAGCAGGTCCTCCCACTGGAAGATCCGGTCGTCGTACCAGAGGTCCTCGTCCCCCACCGTGAACAGGTACTGGAGCTCGGGCAGCTGCGGCATGAGCTCCTCGAAGAGGTCGAGGTACTCGACGCCCCCCCAGCGCTCCGAGGTGACCGCCGCACTCGTCTCCGAATGCCGGAGCATGTACTGGAGCTCCGAGGCGGTGAGCCCCGGATCCATGGGTACGATCACGGCGCCGAGCTTGGCCGCCGCCACCATGGCGACGACGAACTCGGGACAGGGCGGGAGGAGGAGGGCCACCCGGTCCCCCGCTCCCAGGCCCAGGGCGTGCCAGGCCGCCGCCAGCGATTCCGCGGCACCGTCCACCTGGCCGAAGGTCAGGCGCCGGCTCTCCTGCAGCAGGAACGTGCGCTCCGGGTCGGTGGTGGCCCGATGGGCGACCACCGACGCCACGGAGAAGCCCTGGAAGCGCTCCGTGAGCGCCATGTCACCTCCTGCTTGGCGTGGAAACCGTGGGCCCCAAGTATAGATGCGGCGGGGGCCGGCGCAATCAGGCCCCGGCCCAGGGAGCGAGGGCCTCGATGTCCGACGGCTCCACCGGGTGGGCCCAGCCCCCGTCGGGCGCGGGCGCGACCTGTCCGCAACGGGCGAGGAGCACCACCCGGGGGCGGCCGTCCCGGGCCTTCTTGTCCAGGTTCAGGCCGCGTACGAAGGCACCGGGATCCACCGGTTCGGGCTGCGTGGGAAGCCCGAGGGCGTCGAGCCACGCGACGACCCGCTCGGCCGTGCCCGCCTCGGTGACGCCCCGGCCCTCGCCCAGGGCCGCCTCCCAGACCATTCCCATGGCCACGGCGGCGCCGTGAGGGATCCGGAACCCCGAGGCGTGCTCCAAGGCGTGTCCTACCGTGTGCCCGAAGTTGAGGATCTCCCTGAGCCCCGCCTCCTTCTCGTCTTCGCTCACCACCCGCGCCTTGAGCTCCACCGACCGGCGTACCACCTCCAGGAGGGCCACGGGGTCGGCCCGGAGGAGCGCCGGGGACGCGGCGGCGATCGCGTCCCCGTACCCGTCGTCCAGGATCGCGCCGTGCTTCACCGCCTCGGCGAGCCCCAACCGCCGCTGCGGCTCCGGAAGGGTCGCCACCACCCCGGGGTCCACCACCACGGCCGCAGGGGGGTGGAAGGCCCCGACCAGGTTCTTCCCCGCCGGAGTGTCCACACCCGTCTTCCCGCCCACCGAGGCGTCGATCATGGCCAGGAGGGAGGTCGGCACCTGGACGACCGGGATGCCGCGCATGTAGGTCGCGGCGACGAAGCCGGCCAGGTCCCCGACCACCCCCCCACCCACCGCGACGAGGCCCCCGTCACGCCCGAGCCCGTGCGCCAGGAGTGCGTCCGTCACCTGGGCCCAGCGGGCCCGGGTCTTCTCCGCCTCGCCCGCCGGAAAGGTGACCAGCGTACCACCGCGCCCCGCCGCCTTCAGCGCCCGGGCCACCGTCTCGGCGTGGAGCGGCGCCACGTGCTCGTCGGAGATCACCGCCCAGCGCCGCACCGCGGGGGCCACCCGGTCGAGAACCTCCGGCACCGTCTCCCGGAGCCCTTCACCCAGGAGCACCGGATAGTCCCGGGCGCCACCCCCGGCCCGCACGCGGATCTCGAGAGGGGCGGTCACGGCGTCTCGACCCGCACCCGGACCGCTCCCACCGCTGGGCCCACGCGCAGCAGGGCGCCGGGGCGGCCGTCCACGGTCACGGCCTCCAGCTGCGCCTCCCTGCCCCGAGCCAGCTCGGCGGACCCCAGGGCCTCCACGAACCGGTCCCGGGCCACCTGGTCGTCCCAGACCGAGGCCCAGAGGAAGGTCGTCTCGCCGCCGGGCCGCTCCACGAGGACGTAGCGGTCGCCGTCCCAGCCCTCGGCACCCTCCCCTTCCGGCAGGCCCGCCCGCTCCTGGAGGAGGATGCGGGTCTCCGCCGCGCCGAGGACGTCCGAGTACCGGATCGTCGCATCGGTCACCTCGAGCGCGAGGGAGGTGGGCGCGTCCGGCGGATCGGACAGGAAGCGCTCCGGTCGGATGACCTGCTCGGTGCTCTGGGGCAGCAGATCCGCGAAGTCCCCGCGTCCCGACCCGCTCCAGGCCGCCAGGACGAAGGTGGTACCCTCCAGGTAGGGGAAGAGAACCGATTCCCGGACGATCCGGGGCGCCGCAGCAAGCTCGGGATAGCTCGCGTCGGCGGCGCCCATCAGGGCCCGCAGCTGGTCGGCGAAGCCGGGCACCCGCGTGAGGTCCACCTGCCGCCCCTGGGCCGCCGACTGCGTCACCTCGAACATGACGAGGGTGGCATGACCTTCCAGGGCGGCCTGGGCGGCCGTGGCCCGGTCGTTACCCACGGCCGGGTCGGTGAGGCCCCTCAGGTCGACGGCCTGGTCCTGCAGGGCATGCACGAGCTCGTGGGTCAGAAGGGGCCCCAGGGCCGCGCCGCCCTGGTCCTCCAGGACGAAGAGCGCGGTGGAGTCCGGATCGTAGAAGCCCGCCACCTGCTCCTGGTAGACCGACATGAGCAGGGCCCGGAGGTCCGTCCCGGGCGCCATGAGCCCCAGGGCCGCGTAGGCGTCCACCAGGTCCCGCGCACGAACGGACGGCAGATCCTGGTCCATCTTGTGGAGCAGGTACGCCTCCAGCTCCGCGCGAGACCGCCGGGCCAGGCGGATCGGTCGCTGCAGCTCGAGACCCGACCGTCCGACCAGGGAAGGCAGCAGCTCCATGGCCAGAACCCGGAGGTCGGCATCGTCGGTGATGACCATGGAATCGGGCACGGGCTGCTGGGCGTCGACCCGACGGTCCGGCGAGGCGTCGGCACAGGCGGCCAGCGAGAGGACGCCGGCGAGGGTCAGTACGGAGCGCATGGCGGGCTGGCTCGAGGGAGGCGGCAACTCGTCGGAGGAGGGCGGGTACCTTGCGCCCGTGCCGGAGGGTCCTGGCAGGCCGGAAAGACCGGGAAAGCCCGCCTGGCACCGAGCGTAGCTAGCAGTGACCTTGGGGATCAAGTCCAACTCCAATACACCTGCCCGGAGACGTCCACGTGATCCGACCCGTACTCGTCGCCCTCCTCGCCGTCCTCCTGCTTCCCGCCACGCGCCCCACGACGTTGGAGGCGCAGGAGCGCGGCTGGCACCTCACGCCGTATGCCCGGGTCGGCGGCTTCATTCCCCTCCGGTCGATGGGAAAGACCGTGGGGTTCTTCCAGAACACCATCCCACAGGAGCAGCAGGTGATCGCTGAGCTGGGCAGCACGCTGGAGTGGGGGGCGGGGCTCTCGTTCGAGATCCCCGACAAAGACGTCAGGATCGACGTCGCCTACTCCCAGACCTCGGGAGGAGAGGCCAACGCGCAGATCGGCTTCTGCGGACCGGAAGATGACCCGCTGTCCAATCAGCCGTACTGCGGGCGTGTGTATACGCCATATCAGATCCAGGGGGTCTCCGCCGACCTGTTGACGACCCGGGGCAGTGATGGCTCCACGTTCCGACCGACTCTGAGCATCGGCCTCGGACTCCGACAGTACAGCTTCGAAGACCCGGACTGCACCGTCTACGAGGATTCGGACGTGGCGTCGGTGTGCGTGTACGTCAGTGACCTCTGGGTAGACGGAGGCGGGCTCACCCCGACACTGCGCGCGGGCGTGGGGCTTGACGCAAACCTCGGCATCGTCTCACTGCGAGGCTCCCTGAACCCCATGTACGGGAGATACCCTGGCGGCATCGGCAACACCGTCGGCCACGGTCAGCTCGACATCTCCGCGTACATCAGCGCCGCCATTCGCGTGTACTGAGGCCCACGTGCTCCGCGCCCTCCTCCTCCTCCCGGTCCTCCTGACGGCCCTCGGGCCTCAGGTCGCGGCCGCCCAGGCGCCCCCGGTCGAAGTGCCGGACGGGGACGAGGTGGCCGACGCCGCGTTCTACGAGGTGGGGACGAGGCTGGAAGCGACGGGCCGCTGGCAGGACGCCCTGACGTTCTGGGAGGGCGAGGCCCGGCGGGAGCTGGGGGCCCGGGACGTCCAGGACCCACGCATCGCCTATCGGTACCTGGAGATCGTGCTGGCTCGTGAGGACACGGCGCGGTTCGGGAATGCCGCAGAGCTCATGCTCTGGAGCCTCGAGCCGCCCTTGGTAGACGGCGCACGGGAGGCGGTGGAGGCCGAGGTCGACCGGCTCCTGCTCATCGCTACCGAGGAGGAGGCCGCTCTGCTCCGGGAGCTCCGGGACGGGGACGCGGCCCCCCTCCTGCGGGAGCTTCGTCGGTTCTGGATCGAGCGGGACCCCACACCCACCACACCCAGGAACGAGCGGCTCGAAGAGCACTGGCGGCGCATCCTCCACTCGCGTCGGGAGTTCGTGAACGCGAACCTCCCGCCCCTGGGAGCCGACGAGCGGGGACACGTCTACGTGCGCTTCGGCGCTCCGGAGCGGGTGCGGGGGGGGACGCTGGGGGCCAGCGACATGGAGCTCCAGGTCCGGGTGCCCTCGGACAGCGAGGCCCGCCAGCGGCTTCGACGGTACGACACCAACCCCCAGTACGAGGTGTGGGTCTACGATGACCTCAACGAAGAGGGCTTCACCTACTTCCTCTTCGGCAACGTCGACGGGACCGGCCCCTTCAGGCTGGTGGACGGGGTCCACGAGCTCATCCCCACCGGGGCCCGATCCCGGGCCTCGGCCCGATACACACCCGGGGGCATCCCCGCCTCGTACTACCTCGAGCTCTTCTACTATCAGGACCTGTCGCACGTCGGAGGGCACTTCGGGCGGCGCTTCTCGGAGATGGACCAGCTCTGGAACGGCTACACCTATGCGCGGCGCAGCTTCGGCTCCGGCGGCCGATGGGCCCCCCAGGAGTCCGAGGTCGAGGCCCTCACCTTCCGGTACCGGCAGGAAGACGAGTTCTTCCCGCCCAACCCACCGACGGTGAATGTGGTCTCGGAGTTCGAAGGCCGCTCCCGGGACGAGCTGGTGGCGCAGCTGATCCGCACCCTCTCCGACGACGGCGTCCCGGTGCTGGTGGCCGTGGGAGCCAGCGCCCCCCGCATGGTGGGCCTCATGCCGGACCTGCGCACGTCCGAGATGGACGTGCCCGAGTGGGTCATGCGCCACACCCTCATCATCCGGGATCGGCGTCTCGAGGAGGTGGGACGCCTCGTGCAGCCCCTGTCGGCCACCCGGGCCGATCTGTCCGCCTTCGTCCTCCGGCACGTGGACGAGCCCCTCCACCTGACCCTGACGGCCCGCACCTTGCGGATCTCCGGAGACGCGCAGGAGGACACGCTCGTGGCCGGCGATCGTCTCCCGGGCCAGGTCGCCTTCACCCCCGGCGAGCCGTTGTCCACCGACACGACCCGGTTGGAGATGAGCGATCTGTTGACCGGCACGCTCGTGCCGCCGGAGATCGACGCCAGTGCCCTGCCCTACCCCCTCCTTCCAGCCCGGAAGATCTGGATCCGGGACCCGTTGCGGGTCTACCTGGAGCTCTTCCACATGGCCGGGGACGAAGAGGGGTTCGCCGTGCTCGACGCGTCGTTCCGGGTCGTCCCTCTAACCGAGGACGGCGAGGACGACGAGGACCGGGATCCGGTCACCCTGAACGTCACCCTCACGCCCCGGGCGGCCCGCCCCTATCGGGAGTCCTTCGACATGCAGCTCCGGGACCAGGAACCCGGACGGTATCGTCTCGAGGTGCGGGTCCGGGATCGGATCCGCGGGGACGAGAAGCTCCGCACCACAGGCCTCGAGCTGGTTCGCTGAGAGGGGAACAACGGAGCAGCCCCGGCCCGCCGTCCGGATACGACGACGGGCCGCCGCGGAATCTCTCCGCGACGGCCCGTGTCTCTCATGCGCGTGAGACGCGCCGGCAGACCTTACCGGGCGATCTCCCGTCCCAGCCCCTCCGAAACCTGCTGGAAGGTGAGGAACTTCTCCTGGGCCGCCCGCTTGAAGCGGAGACCCTCGGGGGAGATGTCGTCCACGATGTTCGGAGCCGCGCCACCCTCGTCACCGCCGAAGGTGTAGTAGTCCTCCAGGAGGAGGATGAGCTCGGAACCGGGGATCGGCAGCTGTAGCGGCGTGCCGGACACCAGGTCACCCCAGCCGCGGTCGTCGAAGTACTCGGTTCCGAGACCGTAGTGGAAGAGCTCGATCCGCTTCTCGTACTTGAGCGACTCGAGGAGATCTCCACAGGTTACGCCGTCGTTCTTCGGAACGCAGCGATCCCCGCCCGGGGCCACCGCACCAGCGTCCGCCAGCGGCGGAAGATCACCCTTGGCCCGGGAGGCGTTCACGATATCCAACGCCTCGTCCAAGCCGGTGTTCATACGGATGTTCGCCTCGGCGATGAGGAACTCCGCCTCCTTCCAGTCGAAGTCAGGGTAGAACCCGATGTACGAGTTGTTGACGATCTCGACCCACTCACCCCCGTACATGTAGTTCGAGTAGTGATAGATCCCGCGATCCGCCGGGAAGGGGCTGCCTCCCAGGTAGAGGATCTTCGAGCCGCTCACGTTGGGTGCACCGCCGGTGATCCGGCTGTCGTCCGTGTCGATGTCGAACGGCAGCTTATCGGACGGGCCGGCCGCCAGCCAGGTTCCGTACGCGCCGCTGGCATCCGCGGGCCCGACGGTCCGGTAGTCGATCCGCGTCCAGCCCGAGATCGACGAGGTGTGGAGCTTTGAGCGGTGCCAGGCCCAGGTGTTGCCGTCGTAGTACCCGCCGTACGTCTCACCGTCCTGGATGCCGCTCTCCGCGTCCGCCTTGATCTTCGCCCAATCCGCGGCGTCCCGCTCGGACGGCGTCCGTCCGACCTGGGACATCATGCGGGCGCGGTACGACCGGATGAACCGCGCCATGTAGTCGCTGGTCCAGTCGCCGTTGTAGCCCACCCAGGCGCTGGGGATGGTGAAGTCCAGAGACTCGGCCATCTGCTCCGCTTCCGCCAGCTTCTGCATGCCGTAGGCGAAGACGTCGGTGTAGGGCGAAAGCGGGATCGCCTCGTCCACCGAGACCGTCTCATCGACGATGTAGCCCCGGTCGAAGAGCATCCCCACGTAGCCGTGGGCGAGGCCCTGGATCAGCTTCGCGAAGGCCACGGCCCGATCCGTGTCGGCACCGTTCTGCCCGATCTCGAGACCGTCGTTGATCGCGAGCATTCCGCTCCGCGTCGACGACAGGGCCCCGTAGAAGTTCCCCCAAGGGGTCTCGGTCACGTTGTTGTAGTTATAGGAAGGCTCGTTGTTGTAGGCCTTCCGCGGCTCCTCGCCGAAGTCACGCATTCCCCAGTTCCCCCAGGAGGAGGAGTGGGCGTCGGCGCCCACGGAGAGAGCGGATCCGGGATAGCTCTGGTGCACGGCCGTGTACCAGTTCTGGAAGCCACCGGAGATCAACGCCTCGACGTCGCCCGGGGTCGAGATGGCTCGCTCCCGGTCCGGATCGTTGAGGTTGGTGACCTCCAGGTCCGCGCAGGCGGTCCCGGCCAGGGCCAGGACGCCGGTCAGCGCCAGAAGTCGAATGGTTCTCATCATGTTCTCCGAAGAATAGGTCGGTCGTCTTCCGTGGTCCGGTGCCGCCGCCGGGTGGGGAGCCCCCACCCGGCGGACGACGGGTCCGGTCCTCAGAAGATGAGCTCCAGGCTCGCGGTGAAGGTCCGGAAGTTCGGGTAGCCGAAGTTGTCGACGCGCCCGATGGCCTCCGAGCCACCGCCCGACCCCTGCGCTCCGGTCCCGGCCTCGGGATCGTAGCCCTGGTAGTCGGTGAAGGTGAGCAGGTTGCGGCCGATCAGGTTGACGCTAAGGCCGTTGATCCCGATCCCGCCGAACAGGCGGTCCACCAGGTCCTGGTTGAGGGTGTAGCGGAGCGACGCCTCCCGGATCTTGACGAAGGTGCCGTCCTCGACGAACCAGCCCGAGGTGTCGTTGGTGTTGTAGAGGATCTGGTAGTAGTCGATCGACTTCTGCAGCTCGGACGACTTGCCCGCCTGGTCCTGGTCCGCGGAGCGGTTGTCCCGGTAGGCATAGTGCCGCGTCTGGTTGTAGACGTCGGCGCCGAATTCACCGTCCAGAAGGGTGTAGAACTGCAGCCCGCCCCACCGGAAGGTGTTGGACCAACTGAGGTTGAAGTCCGGCGTGGTGTTCCCCAGGAAGAGGAAGTTCCCCTCTTCGGGATCCGTTGCCTTGATGGGCAGGCCCCAGCGCTCGCCGTTCTCACCCTCGGAGCCCCAGAGACCCTGGGACTGTCCGTTCATGTAGCTCTGTCCGTTGGTCCAGACGAGCAGGCCGTCGTCGTTGACCTGGTACTGGCCGCAGTCCGTCCCGGCCGGCAAGTCACCGCACTCCCTGGCCCACTTGGCACCGTAGAAGCTCCCGAGGTTCTCACCCGGGGCGACCCAAAGGAAGCCGGTCTGGTACGGGATGGTGTTGAGCTCGACGATCTCCTGCCGGGTCCGGTCGAAGTTGACGCGGCTCGTCCAGGTGAAGTCGGGGTTGTCGATGATCGCAGTCTCGAGCCACGCCTCGATGGTGTTGCTCTCGAGCGTGCCCGCGTTCTGCCACTGGTCGGTGAAGCCGGCCGAGCTGAGGAGCGGCACGAAGAGGAGCTGGTCCTCGACCCGGGAGTCCGCGTACACGACCCCGGCGTTCAGCTTGTTGAAGAAGACCATCTCGAGACCGAACTCCTGCTCGGTCGAATGCTCCGGCTTCAGGAACCGGTTCCCCAGGACGTCGGGGGAGATGGAGCCGGCGCTCACGTTGTACGTCTCATACTGCGCCGCGAAGCGGGGACGGCCACCGGCGGTACCCCGGGAGTACCGGAGCTTGAACTCGTTCACGTCGTCGAAGGGCCACCAGCCCTCCTGCGCGAGCCGCCACGCACCGGAGACCCGGTAGTAGGTCTGCCAGCGCTCCTCGGGTCCGAAGAGGGACGATCCGTCCCGCCGGACGAGGACGTCACCGAGGTACTTCCCCTGGTAGTCGAAGGAAGTGATGAAGTAGTAGCCCTCGGCCACCACGTCCTCGATGTACGAGGAGCCCGTGTACTCGCCCTGGGCGAGGTTGTCGAGCTGGGGCACGCCGGCCACGGTGAAGTCCTGCCCGGACACGGAGAAGTTCTCCCGGTGCTGGTCCTCGATGGAGTACCGCAGGCGGCTCCGGAGGGTCAGGTCACCGAAGGCCCGGTTGATCGACGCGGTGAAGTTGGCGTTGAGATCGTTGTCATGCCGCTGGTAGCGGGTGATCCCACCCAGTCCGATGCCGGACTGGTCGGAGAGCAGCCCCTCGGGCGTGATGTTGAACTCCGAGAAGCTCGACTGGTCCAGGGAGAACTGCCCCTCCAGCTCGAACCAGCTCAGGGGCGACCACGTCAGGGCCGCGCTCCCGAGGAACCGCTGCCGGTCGTCCTTGAGGTCGATCAACTCGAGCCGGTAGAGAGGGTTCTCTTCCTGGGACAGCGGATCGGGCCGGAAGATGTAGCAGCCCTCGGCGCCACAGGGCGCCTGGCCCTCGGTGCCCGCAGCCCGCTGCCGCAGGTCCGCGAACGGAGCCTGGAAGGCCAGGTTGTAGAACGGGTTGCCGCCCAGGTCGTCCTGCTCCGCCTGGGCGTAGTATGTGCTCACCGACGCGGTCAGGTTGTCCAGCACCTGGTGGTCCAGGTTCAGCCGGAAGCCCGACAGCTTGAAGCCGTCGTTGAGCTCCACGACGCCCTCTTCGAGCTGGTGCACGAAGGAGGCGCGGTAGTTGGTGGACCCCGTCCGACCCTCGACCGCGGCGAAGCCGCTGTAGAAGGCGCCCGGGTTGAAGACGGCGTCGATGTGGTCGTAGAGCTGGTACGGGTACGTGCCGCTCTGGAACGCCTGGTTCGACGTCGCTCCGTTCACCCCGTCGTTGAGGAGGGGCTGGGGCGCGTTGCAATACGTCCCGGTCGGATCGACCTCGGGCCGGCAGGTCTGACCCACGTTGTCCGAATCGTAGAAGAACCGGATGTCGATCGGGTGGGGCTCCGTGGTGCTCTGGTTCTCACCCGGATAGTACCCGAGGATCTCCCCGGAGGAGTTCATCAGGTACGGATGGTTCTGGGACAGCGGAATCCGGCCCTCGAGGGAGTTCCGGCCGTACTCGTTCCGGACGATGATCCGGGACTGGTCCACGCTGAGTCCCGTGCCCCGCTTGGTGCGGATCTGGACCACGCCGTTCTGGGCGCGGGATCCGTACAGCGAAGCGGCAGCGGCCCCCTTCACCAGCTCGACCGACTCCACGTCCAGCGACGAGATGTCCGCGAGCGTGTTGTCGGTGATGACGCCGTCGACGATGATGAGCGGGTTCTGCGTTCCCGTGATGGTCGTCGGGCCCCGGAGGAGGATGCCGCCCTCCGAACCGGGCTGGCCCGAGCCGCGGACGACCTTCGCTCCGGGCACCTTACCGGCGATCAGGCCCTCCGCCGACGGCGCCGGCACCGGCATGTCCGTGAAGTCGACGGACTCCACCGTGAAGGGCAGCTTCACCCGAGGCGTCTCGCCGGCCACACCGGTCACCACGAGCTCCTGCAGACGCAAGGCCGTGGACTCGAGCCGGAACTCCACCGCCGCGGACTGGCCGGCGGAGACCGTCACTTCCTGGGTGGCGGAGTTGTAGCCGATCAGCTCCACCCGGACCTCATGGGTCCCGGCAGGCACCTGCAGGAGCAGGAATCGACCATCGTTGTTGGAAAGTCCGCCCATGTTCAGGGCGGGGATGAACACCTGTGCCGACTCCAGCGCACGGCCAGACGTGGCATCCACCACCATACCGGTGATGGATCCCTGCGCCTGAGCGGCGGCGGGAGCTGCGTCGGCGGCGACCCAGAGGGCCGTGGCCGCGACGAGCGGCAGGATCTTACCCCAGAGTCTCATGGAGTACCTCCTGAGGGTTGGACAGGACACGAAGTGGTCAACTCCGTGCTGGAACGGGTCGCGTCGGGCGCAGGAGCGCGGAACGCGGCGACCGGGATCCGGAAGGGATGTCGGTCGACTGGGTTGTCGATGCCGTTCGGACTAGGACTGTTTCGTTTTGGTCCTCCAGATCGCATCGGATCGCGACGAGGTCTCGTTACCCGCCCGTAATCGGACGGCTGCGGTTGAGGCATACTCCGCCGCCCAGGTCCCGCTGTCAAGCGAACGAATCCTGAGGGATTCTTGAACTGTTGGGGCGGGTTGGCTGCGGGACCCGCGGGCCCGTCACCCCTCCTCAGGCGGGTGGATGTTTGGTCCGCTTCGTGCGGGTCTGGTGGAGGCTCCCCGCCTCCGCCACTACATTTGTTTTCATGGACAGACTCCGGGATCTCTTCGACACGATTCGACGCACCGTCTCGCCGTACCTCGGGGCCATCGACCTGCGGCTCGTGGCCATGATCGGGGTCTTCGCCTTCTTCGGAGGCGTGGGCGTGGTCATGGGAACGTGGAAGAACGTCTGCGCCACATGCCCCTCGGTGGCCCAGATCAGGACCTTCGAGCCCGAGCAGACGAGCAAGCTCCTCTCCCACGACGGCAGGCTCATCGTGGAGATCGGGCGCGAACGCCGGACGCCCGTATCCATCGAGGCTCTTCCCGAGTACGTGCCCGCCGCCGTGGTGGCCATCGAGGACAAGCGGTTCTACGAGCACGGCGGCTTCGATCCCAGGGGATTCGCCCGTGCGGTGGCCGGGGTCCTCCTCGGCCAGAACAGAGGGGGCGGGAGCACCATCACCCAGCAGCTCGCCCGGAACATGTTCGAGGAGCGGATCACCTTCGAGCGGAGCTATACGCGGAAGCTGAGGGAGCTCCAGGTGGCCTTCGAGCTGGAACGGTACTACACGAAGGACCAGATCCTCGAAGCCTACATGAACCAGATCTACATGGGTCGGGGCTACGGCTTCCAGTCCGCCTCCCGCGCGTACTTCGGAAAGAACGTCTCCGAGGTGAACGTCGCCGAGGCCGCGCTCCTGGCGGCGATCCTCAACCGGCCGGGGTACTACGATCCCTTCCGCAATCCGGACAACGCCATCGGCCGGCGGAACCTCGTCCTCACCCTGATGGCCGACCAGGGCTACATCTCCGACGAGGAATCGGAATACTGGAAGGCGTGGCCCCTCCCCGACGAGGACCACTCCGGCGACGAGGTGTTCGGGGTCGCCCCCTATTTCGAGGAGTGGGTGCGACAGATCCTCGACTCCCGTTTCGGGGACGAGGTCTACAGCGGCGGGCTCCGGGTCTACACGACGCTGGACCTCGAGATGCAGCGGGCCGCCACCGAGGCGATGGATTGGGGCTGGAACTACGTCGAGAGCCGGCCGAACTTCGCGCACCCGCTGTACGCCGAGTTCGACACCGTCGAGGCCTTCCCCAGCGGGCAGACCCCTTACCTCCAGGGCATGTTCATCGCCCTGGATCCCCAGACGGGGGCGGTGCGGGCGCTCATCGGCGGACGGGACTTCCAGCAGTCCAAGTTCGACCGGGCGCGGCTGGCCCGGCGCCAGGCAGGGTCGTCCTTCAAGCCCTTCGTGTACACGGCGGCGGTGGCATCGGGGATTCCGGCGTCCCACATCGTCGTGGACCAGCCGGTGGTCTACCCACAGCCCAGCGGTGAGGACTGGCGCCCGCGGAACTTCAGCGAGGAGTTCCGGGGCCCCATCACCATCCGGGAAGGGCTGCGCCTCTCCATAAACATGGTGGCCATCAAGCTGGGCTGGGAGGAGGTGGGCATCGAGACGGTGGCCCAGACCGCCCGCCAGATGGGCATCCAGACCGAGATCGAGCGCTTCCCGTCCACGACGATCGGGGCGGCGGAGGTCTCGCCGCTCGAGCTGGCCCAGGCCTACACCGGGTTCGCCACCCTCGGGACCTCGGTCCGTCCCTTCCCCATCGTCCGGGTCGAGAGCGCGGAAGGGGAGGTCCTCTGGGAGCCGCAACCGGAGCGGACCACGGTCCTCGACTCCCTCACGGCCCGGATCATGGTGGACATGCTCCAGGACGCGGCGAACCGCGGCACCGGTGGGAATCACCGCACGAGCGAGCGCTTCCCGGACGGCCTTCCCTGGGGCGAGGTGCCCACCGCCGGCAAGACCGGGACCACCAACGACGGCACCGACACCTGGTTCATGGGCTTCACGCCGAATCTCCAGGCCGGAGTCTGGTTCGGGATGGACCGGCCCGTGCCCATCGTGGACATCACCCGGGAGGGTGGACAAGCCACGGGCGGTGGCTTTGCGGCACCGGTGTTCGGCCGCTTCATGCACCACGTCTACTACGGCATGGAGGTATCGGAGCAGAGCCTGGCCCAGGACCCGATCCTGGAGATCCCCAGGGAGTGGCCCATGCTGCCCGGTCTCACCACCCGGGAGGTGGACTCGGAGTCCGGGAAGCTGTGGAGCCGGTGGTGCAGCGAAGAGAACAAGTACACCGAGGTCTACATTCCAGGGACCGAGCCCACCGAGGTCTGCGACGAGACGGGACGCGGGCTGATCCGGTCCCCGTTCCGGATCCGGCGGTGAGGGCGGGGTCCGGCGGTGACCGGTTCCTCCGGCCGGCGTGACCCCCGCCCTCTTCTCCTTCGACACCACCCACATGGCGCTGTGGGCCGAAGAGGTGGCCCGGGATCGGGGCATCCCGGCCGAGGTGGTGCCCGCGCCGGAAGAGATCGAGGCGAAGTGCGGGCTGGCCCTGGAGACCCTCCCCGACCGGGCCGAGGACCTGCGACTGGCGCTGGAGGAGGAGGGCGTCGTCTTCTACCCGCCGGGGGACCCGCCGTCCTGACCCCCCCGATCGTGACAGCTGCGCCGGGACCGCGCCCGCGGTTCCGCCGGGGAGGCAGGGTCTACCGGGGCTCCACGACGGAAGACTCCGTCGCCACGCCCCCGGGGTCGGACTCCAGGGGACTCCAGGCCGGCCCCAGTTCCCGGAGGATCTGACTCGGGAGGCCGCTGGTGAATCGGTACTTGGCGGCGTCCGACCCCTCGACGTAGGCGGTGACGACACCGAAATGTCGCTCCCCGGCGAAGAAGACGAGCGTGGCGGTGCGATTGATGACCTGAGATCCGACCAACCGACCCCCTGCGCCGTACACCCGCCGGCGGTTGTCCCCGGTCCCGGTCTTCCCGCCGACGACGAGCGGCCGACCTTCCCGACCCGCGAAGGTCCCGCGGGCCCGACGCGCCGTTCCGTTCTCGACCACGTCCACCAGAGCCTCCCGGACGACAGCCGCAACCTCCGGAGCGAGCACCTGTTCGCCCTGAACCGTCTCCTGGGCCAGGGTGGTCTCGAAGGGCGTGCCCGAGGCGAACGTCACCTCGTCCACCCGTCGCACCGGTAGCCGCACCCCCTCGTTCAAGAGGATTCCGACGAGCTCGGCGAGGGCCAGGGGCGTATCGCCGGAGGAGCCGATGGAGGTGCCGTAGGAGGGGACGATGTTGCGGAACCGGTACCCCAGTCGTCGCCACGAGGCGTGGAGGCGGTCGAATGCCTCGATCTCGAGGACCGTACGGATCCGCTGGTCCTGCGCGTTGCGGTGCCGGGTCCGGAACAACCATCGATACACGTCCTGCCGGACCTGGCGACTCGCCTCCAACACCTCGTCCAGTTGCGCCTCCGGATGCGCCAGGTGGTACCGGGCGACCCACAGCTCCAGCGGGTGGATCCGGGACAGGAAGCCCAGATCGTTGAGGTCGTGGGGTGCCGGATCGCTGGTCTCGTACAGGTCCAGCACCACCTCGTCGGGGAGGGCGGCATTCGGCGAATGAGCCCGGATGAGGGCCGAGATGCGCTCCGGATCGGCATCTGGAGCCACCGTCCGAAGTGCCCACGCCGCCCGCTGCGGAGTGAGGTTCCGCTCCCGGAGCAGGACGTCGAGGATCTGCGGGGCCGCCAAGGAATCGTACTTCCGGTGGAAGCGGGCGACGAACCGGCCGCCTTCGTCAGCCGCGAAGCGGGCGAGGTAGTCCTGTCTCATATCCGGATCGTCGAGAACGTTCGCCGTCGTGCCGGGAGCCCCGTACGTGTAGTAGTGGATGACGTCCCGCATCGTCCGGATCGACGGCAGGTTCACCGAATGTCGGAACGCCTCCCGGACGGTCATGACCTGGTCGTTCCAGGCGTTGTCGAAGTTCGCGAAGGTCTGGATTCCCCCGCCCGTGGCGAACCGCTCCGCCGGGTTCGCCGAGTACGTGCGGGACATCGCCGCGTCCAGGATGCTCCGCAGGTCGCCACCGGGATTCTGCTGCAGCCAGTCCAGCGCCCAGCGGGTCAGGCGATCCGGTCCAGCCACGGAAAGGCTCCGAAGGGAATCCGCCGGGAGATCGCTGAATCGTTCGTGGAGCTCGGCGATCACCTGCAGGTAGGTCACCAGGGTCCGGAGCTTCGCCGTGCTTCCGAGCTCCAGCCGTCCGCCTTCGGTGAGGTTGAAGGCCCCGTCGTAGTTGTCGGACTGGACGCGAACTACGTTGCCGATCTCCGTCCGCTCCAGCAGGGTGACCGAATACAGGACGGCGCGCGGGTCGCCCTGATCGAGGAGCCGGTCGCCGGTGAAGGGCGTGCCGCGCACGAACTCGGGATCGGTGAGCGAGCGGATGAGCCCCGCCGCGGATTCCTGCCAGGTGAGATCGAGGGTGGTTCGGACACCCGCGTCGATGCGGTCCAACTCGTAGAGGGACGCGACGTCGAGGAGGGTCAGCAGGTGCGACCGCACCTGATTCGCGGCTTTGCGCTCCACGTACGCGGGGGGGGGTCGCTCGGGCGCCATGGCGAGGGGGGCGACGGTGGCCTCGGCAGCAACCTCGGCCAGCGCCTCCGGGATGACGCCCGCGTCCCGCAGGAGCCGCACATGCTGCGTCGTCAGCTCCCGCAGCTCCTCGCGTCCTTCGGGCTGAACCAGGTAGAAGGAGGGTCGCCGGTGACCGATGAGCAGGCTCACCGCCTGCCGGAACACCTCACCTCTGCGCGCCTCCTCCCCGACGTCGAGGTCCTCGCCGCGGAGCAGCCGGTTGGCCTCGGCGAAGGGCGTTCCGTACCAGGCCCACAGGCCGTCGGCCGTTCCGACGACCTCACCGTGACCCCGCTGGGCGGCCAACGGCACGGTGTTCAGATAACCCAGGACCACGCGGCGCTGTGCCTCGAGCGTCTCGGGCCCGTTCAGGTAGGCCCGAGCGGATGCGGAGGCCATTTGTCGAAGCTTGTCCCGGGCGGACCGGGACCGACCTTCCGGAGAATGACGAAACTTCTCGAGCTGGGTGGCCAGCGTGCTGCCACCGGGGACATTCCGCTCGCTCCCGAGCGCCCGCATCCCCAGGTCCAGGACCACCCGGCCCATGCGGTCCCACTCCACCGCCGGATTGCGGGTCGGGTGGGCGGAGTCCAGGAAGTCCCGGTTCTCGATCCAGAGAAGGCTCCGCCAGAGGACTTCCGGGATCGAATCGAACGCGGTGTAGGCCCGGGAGGGATGGAGGCTCCGATGGATCTCGTCCCCCCGGCGATCCAGAATCGTGAGACCACCGGACGGCTTCTCCTCGTACAGGGGGAAGAAACCGCGATCGACGAGGTCCGCGAACGCCGGTGTGACCTCGGCCTGCTCGACGATCCGGAATCCCCGGTCCGTGAGCCGCTCCAGCAGGCGAGGGAGACGCACGTACCCGAGTCGCTCGTCCCATGGACCCGCCTCGGGAAACACGACTCGCGAACTCGGGCCGGGGCGTACCTCGTACCCCACCCCCTCCAACAACCGGCCGAAGTAACGTGCCTGGAGGGTGGACGTCCTCATCTCCCAGAAGACGAACGCCCCCACCACGCCGGCCACGGGCACGGCGATCGTGAGTCCGCGGAAGATCTTACGCCGCCATCCACGGCGAGCCCCTTCGTCCCGTCCGACCTCCGATCCGTCGTCGGCGTTGGAGCCCACGACCCTCATCCAGGGGAGGCAGCTAGCGCTTCAGCGTCTTGCGGGCCGTCTTCACCGCGTCGTCGACGCGGGTCTTCACGTCGTCGGCGAAGTCCTCCAACCGGTCCTGCGTGTTCTCGCGAACGTCGCCGGCCGCCCGCACCAGCTTCTTCCGGGTCCGCCGCCCGCTCTCCGGAGCGGAGAGAAGCGCCACTCCCGCACCGATGACCGCCCCGAGGAAGAGTCCGGTGAGGAAGGTCGTCAGGTGCTGCTCCTGCTCGTCGTAGGCCATCGATGTCTCCCAGCGTGGGGAATCCCGAAATCGCGAGTTATCCGAAATCTACACGGCAGGGGCGCAGGAGGTCATCCCCGCAGTTTCCCGGAGGCGGCCGTCGACGGCGGGTCTGCGAGATCGAGGCCGTTGGCCCCGCCAGGGGGCGAGGCCATATTGGAAGGGTCCCCCGTCCGTCGAACACGCCCGTCCAGGCGGGCATCCCAGGAGGTCGTCCATGGAGTCCCGTCCCACCCGCGAAGTCGCGCTCCCGGCCCGGGGTCTCACGGAGATCCGGCGGTCGTTGCGGGAGGAGGTGGGCGCACTGGCCTCGGTGCACGCCCTCCATGCGGCGGGCTATGCCGCCGGTGAGGATCTGTTCCGGAGCTTCGCACGGGGGCACGAGGACGACCTCCATCAGATGGAGGGCGCGGCGTTCTGGTCGGCCCTCTCCCGCTTCTTCTCCTCCAGAGGCTGGGGCCAGCTCGGTCATGAGCAGGCCCATCCCGGTGTCGGACTCCTCCGGAGCGAGGACTGGGCGGAAGCGGAGTCGGACTCCGAGAACCAGCCGTCGTGTGCGTTCTCGGCCGGTCTCCTCTCCCATTTCCTCACGCTGGCGGCCGGCGGACCCATCGCCGTGCTGGAAGTGGAGTGCGTTTCAGGCGGCTCGGGATGCTGCACCTTCGCCTTCGGCTCGGAGGGCGCCATCCACGAGCTCTACGGCCACCTGTTGGAGGGGACGTCCGTGGGCGACGCCCTCGCCCGGGTCTGAGTGAGGGTCCTGGGCGTGGACTACGGTCTCCGCAGGGTCGGCATCGCGGTCAGCGACCCGACCGGAACGCTGGCGCGGCCCCTGGGCACCATCCGCCGGCGCAAGGGGAAGCGTCCGCCGGTCCAGGCCCTGGCCGACCTCGCCGCCGAGCACGGCGTCGAGCGGATCGTCGTGGGTCTGCCCCTTCCCCTCGAGGGCGGGGAGAACGAATGGTGCCGGGAGGTGCGTGACGTCGGAGCGGCGCTGGCGGATCGAACGGGGCTGTCGGTGGACTTCGTCGACGAGCGCTTCACCTCGGTCCAGGCGGAGCGGGCCGTCCGCTCGTCCGGGCTCAAGAAGCGGGACAGGGAGGACAAGGATCGGGTGGATGCCGGAGCGGCGGCTCTGATTCTCCAGTCCTTCCTCGACGGGGCCCGGACCCGATGAAGTCCCTGCCCCGCCTGCTGGCGGCGAGCCTCCTGCTCGCGGTCGCGGCCTGCGCCGATGCCGGTCCTCCGAGGACGGTGGAGTTCGTGGTGCCCTCGGGGGCGGGTTTCCAGGAGGTCCTGGACTCCCTCGAAGCCCGGGAGCTCGTCGGCGCGCGGACCCTCTTCACCCTGTACGCACGCATGAGAGGCGCCGACCGGGCCATCCACGCCGGCCGATACGCCCTCGAGAGCGACGCCTCGTGGGGGGAGCTGGTGGACGCCCTCACCCAGGGGCGGATCGTGCACCGGTCGATCACCATCCCCGAGGGGTGGACCGTCCGGCAGATGGTGCCCCGGCTCGCGGAGCTCACGGGGCACGACGAGGCCGTCATCGACTCCCTGCTCTTGGGAGACGGGCTGACCGAGGAGCTCGGTCTCCCGGGTCCGGGGCTCGAAGGGTACCTCTTCCCGGACACCTATCTCTTCGCCGAGGGGGTCTCGCCCCGGCAGGTGGTCTCCACGATGGCGGGGCGGTACCAGGAGTTCTGGACCCCGGAGCGTCGTGCCCTGCTCGAGGAATCGGGCATGTCGGAGCGGGAGCTGGTGACATTGGCCAGCATCGTCCAGTCCGAGGCCGGGAACGAGCCGGAGATGCCGCTCATCGCCAGCGTGTACCGGAACCGCCTCGAGCGAGGGTGGCTGCTGCAGGCGGATCCGACGGTCCTGTACGCCCTGGGCGGACCCCGGGACCGTCTCCTCTTCGCCGCCATCGACTCGGTGGCGGACCACCCGTACAACACGTACACCCAGCCCGGCCTCCCCCCAGGGCCCATCGGAGCGCCGGGTGCCGCAGCCCTCCAGGCGGTGCTGGCCCCTGCGGAGTCCGACTTCATGTTCTTCGTGGCCGGGCCCGACGGCGGCCACATCTTCTCGGAGACCCTGGCGGAGCACAACCGCGCCGTGGCCGACTACCGGCGGCGCCAGCGTGCCGCCCGGGCTCAGCGCGGCGACACCCAGGGATAGTGGCGCCGAGCGGCGGCCTGGGACCGGAACGGCTGGACCGGCGCCTGCGCCTTCTCGTCCTCACCGACGCCGGTTCCGCAGGTCCCCGGGGAGTCGTGGAGACGACGCGGCTGGCCCTCGAGGGAGGATGCCGGGCCATCCAGCTCAGGGAGAAGTGGGCCAGCCCCCTGGATGTGCTGGAGCTCGGCCGCACCTTGCGGCGACTGACCCAGGCCTACGATGCCCTCCTCTTCGTGAACGACCGCGTGGACGTCGCCCTGGCGGTGGGAGCCGACGGTGTACACCTGGGCCCCGGCGACCTGCCGGTGTCCTGTGCCCGTCACTGGGCCGGACCGTTCCTGGCGCTCGGGTACTCGGCCGACGACCCGGAGGAGGCTCGCCAGGCCGTGGCCCAGGGGGCGGACTACATCGGCTGCGGGGCGGTGTTCGGCACGACCACCAAGGACGTGGGGGGGGAGGCCATCGGTATCCAGGGACTCAACCGGGTGGCGCGCTCGGTGCCGGTCCCGGTCCTGGCGATCGGCGGCGTCGACGAGGACAACATCGACCTGGTGGCCGGGAGCGAGGCGGCGGGGGCCGCAGTGGCCCGTGCCGTGATGGGCGCCGCCGATCCCGAGGGCGTCACCCGGCGACTGGTGGATCGCCTGGGCTGAGACCCCCTCGCGGGCCTTGGCGGCGGCCTCTCCCGGCCCCGGGGGGCCCTCGAGGGGGGAAGCGACGGGTCGTCAGGTCCGGAAGAGCGAAGAGTCCGGCACCTCCCCCAGACGTTCCACGGCCTCTTTGGCCCGGGCGAGCTCGGTGACGTCGGTAGCGGTCGCCAAAACCTGCTTGTGGGTGTCCGCCCGGAGCAGGGTGCTCCGGTATTCCCAGATCCGCACACCGCCCTGGGCATGCCGGGCCCGGAGGAAGCCCTCGGCCCGACCCACGGCCACGACGTCCTCGAGGTAGCCCATCGGCCCGTCGGGACTGACCGGCTCCATGAACTCGAGGATGTTCCGGCCCACCACCTCCTGGCGCGTGTACCCCAGGGCATCCAGCCCAGCCGGATTGACCTCCTCGATCCGTCCGGAGGCGTCGTGGATGCACATCAAGGCCGGGCTCTCGTTGAAGAGCGTCTTGTACCAGCCCAGCGTCACCGACAGGTCCTGGTTCAAGCCCTCCTCCACCAGCCCGGCCCGCTCCCGCTCGTGGTCCCCGTAGAGCCGCGCGAGCATGAGGATGACACCCAGGGCGGTCGCGGTGACCAGGAAGGACGCCTGCTGCCCCCACCCCACCGACGACGCTTCCCGGGGGATCGCGAGGATCCATCCGATCCAGGCGAAGGCCGAGAGCATCAAGTAGGCACGGACCCGGATGAACGCACCCAGGCCCACCAGAGCCAGCGCGACGTGCGTCGTCTGTCCCGGTGAGGGATCCAGGGCGAACCGGAACAGCGCGTTGGACAGGACGAGCGTGGCGATCAGTGTGGCGATGGTCAGCCGCTGGATGTCCCCGTGGGTCCGGGCCACTGCGACCGCCAGGCCGGCCATCACGAGGGCGATGCCCGCCGAAACCCCCACGACCGCGGGCGTCCTGGATGTGGCGCCGCCCGCATGCGCGACGGCCGTCACTGCATAGACGCCTGCCAGAGTCCAGGCCGCCAGTTCCAGGAACGGAACGCGGCCCGACGCGGCCCTGCCGTGCAGCCATCCGAAGAACCCCTCGGTCAGTTTCGACAGCGGGGACGGAGCCCTCGAGGTGGCCGCGATGGTGTTCTCCTTTGAAAGAGGCCGCTCCCTTCAATCTGCTCCACGGGCACGGCTCCCGTCCACGAGGATCACGTGAAGAATTCCTCATGCGCTGCGCGCGCGGGTCGCGCGGGCGCGAAGGGAAACGAAACGAGGGGACCGTCCTGAGCCGCGGTGCGGCGGGACGATCCCCTCGAAGAAGAGGCTGGCGGCGACGTACTCTCCCACAGGGTCTCCCCTGCAGTACCATCCGCGCTGCGAGGCTTAACGACCGTGTTCGGGATGGGAACGGGTGTGGCCCTCGCGCTGTGGCCACCAGCCAATGTATGCCCCGGCCGGGACGACGGGTGGCCGTCCGGTCGGGGTCCAGGTGATGAGAGGTCGATGCCT
>DATHRY010000002.1:0-4294 GCA_035464715.1 Longimicrobiales bacterium | reverse complement strand
CACGGTTACGACCCACCCGTCCTGGTTGTCGGGGTAGGTCTCGGCGATGCGGTCGGTGGTGGCCGTCAGCTCCCGGGCCAGCGTCTCGGGCGAGGTCGTGTCGCCTGACCGGAGTCGCGCCACCGCCGAGAGATTTCGCTGGCCCCGTCGCGCGTCGGAGGTGTCGTCCTCGTCCCACTCGAAGGGCACGACCAGCCGGGCATCTCCGGGGAACCAGAAGCTCTCCGGGAGGACTCCCACCACCGTGTGGGGCTCGTCGTCGATCCGGAGCGTCGCGCCCAGGACGTCGGGGTCCTCCGCGAACCGCGTCCGCCACAGCTCGTGGGTGAGAACGACGGTGCGCCCGGCGCCGGCCCGGTCCTCGCCCTCGGCGAAGCCTCGCCCCATGGTCGGGGGCACGCCCAGCGCGTCGAAGAAGTTCGTGGTGACCCGCAGGCCTCCGATCCGATCCGACGACGCCTCGTCGGCCAGCGTCACCGACGTCCCCTGGTATCCCGCCATGGCCTCGAGGGACCGGGCCTGGCTGCGGACGTCCAGGAAGTTGGGCACCGAGAACGGGCCCCCGCCGCCGGTCGCCTCGAAGCGGTTGTGGACCCGGACCAGCTGGTCCGGCTCGGGATAGGGGAGGGGCCGGAGCAGCGCCCCGTAGAGGACGCTGAACATGGCCGTCGAGGCCCCCAGTCCCAGGGCCAGCGTGGCGATCACCGTGAATGCATAGGCCGGGGAGCGGACCATCATCCGTCCCGTCGTGGCCACCGTCCTGCCGATCGTCTCGACCATGCCCCTCATCCTCCCCCGTCGTACCCGTTGTCGTTCGACCCGCTGGACCGCGTCCAGCGTGGCCTCGAAATCGCCGAAGCGCCGCTCCACCTCCCGGCGGGCGTCGTCCCGGCTCCATCCCTCCGCCATCAGGCGGTCCATCCGCTCCTCGACGTGGAAGCGGAGCTCCGCCTCGCTGTCGTGCCGCGTCCGATGTCCCAGCCCCAGTAACCGCCCCAGCCACCCCCTCCGGTTCATCCGTCGAGCGCCTCCGCCGCCGCCGCGAGTCCAAGGAGCCGGGACACCGCCCCGGCGTGGGATCGCCACCGCCGGATCTCTCCACCCAGCTCCTCCCGGCCCACCCTCGTGAGGGCGTAGAACTTCGCCGGCCGCCCCGAGGGCGCTTCTGCCCACTCGTCCTCGATCAGCCCCGCGTTCCGGAGCCGGTGGAGGGCCGGGTAGAGCGCGCCCTCCTTGATCTCCAGCTCCGCCCCCGACCGGTGCTCGATCCACTCCGCCACCCCCAGGCCGTGGAGCGGCCCGTCCTCCAGGGACTTGAGGATCAGGAGGTTCAGGGTGCCGTAGATGGAGCTCGAGGGAACGCGGGGCATGGGAGGCCTGGAGAGGAGAAGGTCGCGCCGGGTCCCCGTGGAGCCGGGGATGCGGCGCGGTTTCGTTACGAGGAGTTGGACGGAACCTTACCTGCTTAGGTTGCAATCGCCGTCAGACCGGAAAGACGAGACCTAAGCTGGCGAGGTTTCAGCAACCCAGGGTCACCCGCGACCTTCGGACCATGGACCAGGACGCCACGATCCCGAATCCCTTCCTCCCCACCGAGGCTCACCCGGGGCCCCTCATCCTGGACGGCGGTCTCGCCACGGCGCTGGAGGCCCGGGGGTTCGACCTGGACGACCCCCTCTGGTCCGCCCGGGTCCTCGTGGAAGCTCCGGATGCGGTGCGGCAGGTGCACCGGGACTTCCTGGAGGCCGGTGCGGACGTCATCGCAACGGTGAGCTACCAAGCCACTCTCCCGGGCTTCCTCCGTCGGGGACTCGAGCGGGAGGAGGGGCTGGAGGTGCTCCGTCGGGCCGCGGAGCTGGCGGTGGAGGCCCGGGACGCCTTCTGGGCCGTCGAGGCGAACCGGACGGGGCGCCGCCGGCCCCTGGTGGCCGCCAGCGTGGGTCCCTACGGGGCGTACCTGGCGGACGGCTCCGAGTACACCGGCGCCTACCCGGTGACGGAGGACGAGCTGTACGACTTCCACCGGGAGCGGTGGCACGTCTTCGCCGGGGGCCCCGCGGATCTGCTGGCGTGCGAGACCATTCCCTCGCTGCCGGAGGTGCGGGTGCTCCTGCGGCTCCTCGGGGAGACGCCCGGCCGGGGAGCGTGGCTGAGTCTCAGCTGTCGGGATGCCGCCCATCTGGCCGATGCCACCCCGTTGATCCATGTGGCCCGGTTGTGCGACGCGGCGCCCAACCTGATGGCCCTCGGAGTGAACTGCATCGAGCCCGAGATCGTCGAGTCGCTCCTCGAGGAGCTCCGCCGGGGGACGGCCAAGCCCCTCGTCGCCTATCCCAATGCCGGGGAGCGCTACGACGTCGCGTCTCGACGGTGGGTCACTCCTCCGTCCCCGGTGGACTGGGCCCGGGAAGCGCGCCGGTGGGTCGAGGCGGGCGCGGGAGGCGTGGGCGGCTGCTGTCGTGTCGGTCCGGATCGGATCCGGCGGATGCGGGAGGTGCTGACGGCGGTCTGACGCGCCGCGCCGGTGCCCGTCCGCGCGGTCGGGGCGGAGGTGCGTCGGAGGGGGGCGGCGAGCCTCGCCGCCCCCCTCTCTCACCCCCCTACCGCACCTGGATGTCGCCTCCGTCGATCGGCAGATCCGGCCAGCGAAGGCTCCCGGACGGCCACCGCCTGGCGGGCCAGCACCTGGCCTCCCGTCGAACACGCTGTAGAAGACGGCCTCCACGCCCGGGTTCGGCGGGTCCGGGCTCAGGAGCCGGCGATCCCCCGGATCCACCCCACCATGAGCTCCACCGCCTCGGCCTCGGTCAGGCCTTCCCCGACCAGGGACCGCCAGGTCCCGAAGCCCAGGGCGTGGCCTACGGCGGCGCGGACATGCCGTTGCGCCTCGAGGGGTACGCCCCAGCCGGCGGCGAGTCCCGCGGCGACCTCCCGCATGTACTCCCACCAGGGCGCCATCACCTCGGCGAGCTCCGGGACCTCCCCCTCGTCCCGGAGCACCTGCGCCAGCATGGGGCGGCCGTCCCTGTAGTAGCCGTAGAGGGCTGCCAGCGCCGCTTCGAGCCGATCCTCCGGCTCCTGCATACCCGCCCAGGCCGCCGGGTCCGGCAGGGGGTGATCGTCGGCCCAGTCCGTGGAGCACGCTCCGATGAGGGCCCGGTCGTCCGGGAAGTGGCGGTACACGGTCAATCGCTGGACGCCGGCCCGCTCCGCGATGGCCGTGATGGTGGTGGCGGCGGGCCCCACCTCCTCGTGGAGGCTCCGGACGGCCTGGACGATGCGCTCCCGCGTGTCGGATTTCGTCATGCAGTGAACATGAACGTTCACTTGCCTCTTGACAAGTTCTCGATATGCAGCGATGCATGGTGTGCGAAGAGTGAACAGTACTGTTCACAACATTCGCCGTGCGAATGGAACGCCGAGAGAAACGAACGGGAGGAAGACGATGAGGACCGACGCGCAGGATGCGCAGGATGCGACGATCGACGCCGGCGGCGGCGTGCTGCTCTACCGCTTCGAGGCGACGCTGGACGTGAACGTGGTGGGGCTGGTGCCCGAGGGGCTCCTGATGTCCAACCCCTTCGAGGGCCGGGTGACGGCGGGCTCCTTCATGGGCGCCCGGGTGTGGGGCACGGACCCGTTCCTGCTGCGGCGGGACGGCGTCGGGGTCGTGGACGTGCCCAAGACGATCTCGGGCGACGGATTCCACATCGCGGAGCACGTCCGGGCCTACGCGCTCCCCCCGGAGGGGCTGGAGCTTCCGCCCCTGGAGGCGCTCCTGGCGCCGGGCTTCCAGTGGCCGGACGTGGACTTCCCCATCCACGGGTCGTCCACCTTCCGGGCCGCGGCGTCGGATCTGACCTGGCTGAACCGGGCCGTGGCCCGGGTGGACGGGACGGCGAACATGGCCACCGGCGCCCTGGTCATCGAAACCCGGATCCTGGACTACCGGCCTCCGGCGGCGGGGATCGGGACCGAGGCCGCGGGCGGACGGCAGCTGACGGTAGCGGCCGGCTGAGCCCGGTCCGCCCACGCTGGCGGACCCGCGGGCCGGGGCAGGGCCCCGGCGGGAACATCCATTCTTCAGACGACGGAGAGACGATCATGAGCACGACCATCCACCCGCCGCGCGTGATCCCGGCGGACTCCGACCCATTCTTCGACTTCGGTGGCCTGGGCGTCCGGTGGAAGATCGACGCCGGCGAGACCGGCGGCCATTTCTCGGTGGTCCACCACCCCATCGCGGCCCGTGCGCTGGCCGCTCCCCTTCATCGGCACCACAACGAGGACGAGT
>DATHRY010000001.1:0-2301 GCA_035464715.1 Longimicrobiales bacterium | reverse complement strand
TCGGCTCCGGACCCCTCCACCTGGGCATCCAGCCATCGGGCCAGCGTCTCCAGCTTCCCTCGGAGGACCTTGTGATAGTCCCGCCCCCGGGCGTAGCGGGCGATCACGCCGAGAGCGGGGTCGTGGGGTATCCCCTCCGGGTCGTCCGCCGGATAGGGATCGGCCACCACCACCACCGATCGCACGTCCCGCAGCGTCCGGGCGGGGTCGATCCGACGCGCCACGGCCTCCTCTCGTCCGAGCCAGGTCATCTCGCCGGCCATTCCGGCGTCGAGCCATCCGCGCAGAAACGGGCCGTGGTCGCTGGGACGTGCGGGCGTGATGCCCGCAGCCGCGAGTCCCAGGCCGCGGGCCCGGTCCTTCAGCCGCCTCGCGAGGGATTCGGGCATGGTGCGGCACCGTGTGGAGGGCAGGAGCGTCGGTCGTGGGGACCGGGCCCGAGACCATGTTCCCCGCAGTTTCGACGGCGTTCCCCCGGAGCGGTGACGATCGGCTTGTCCATCCGTACCCGGCGCCTCATGATCGGCCTTTCGTATGATCAACAAACAACAGCCGGATCCGCGCTCCGTTCCCTTCGAACCGGAACGGCCCGGCAGAGGATCGGGTACGCGCCGCATTCCCGAGAATCCCCTTCTGGAGATCCCCTTCGATGCGTACGCGCAAATCCTCGTGGACGGCCCCGCTTCTTGGTCTTCTTCTCGCTCTGACCGGCTCCCTCCTGGAGGCTTCGGAGCTCCGGGCCCAGGACGACGACGTCGATCCGGCGACCCAGCGTTGGGTCTTCACGGGCGAGGTGTCGGCCGTGCTCTCCCGGGGGAACTCGGAGACCACCACGTTCGGCCTCGGAGCCAAGGCCCGCCGGGAGTGGGAGCGGGACGAGCTTCTGTTCGAGGCGGGCTGGGTCCAGGTGGAGACCGGGACGATCACCCGGACGGCGGTGGGCACGGAGGACGAGTTCGCGGTGGAGCGCTCGGTCGCGAACGCGAAGACCGCCGAGAACATGTTCATCCGGGGCCGCTACGACCGGACGCTCTCCGACCATTGGTTCGCGTACGGAGCCCTGGACTGGCTCCGGAACACCTTTGCGGGAATCGACAGCCGGTTCCTGGTGGCCATCGGCGGCGGCACCACCTGGATCGACCGGGACCGCGTGGACTTCTCCACGAACTACGCCCTCACCTACTCCTTCCAGGAGGACGTGGTGGAGAACCCGTTCGTGAAGACGAGTTTCCCCGGGATCCGGCTGGGCTACGACTACCGGAACCAGCTCACGGCGAGCACCGAGTTCACCAGCAAGCTGGTGGCGGACCAGAACCTGGACGAGGGCAAGGACCGGCGTGTGGAGTTCCTGAACTCCCTGGTGGTCGACATCAACGACGTCATCGCCCTCAAGCCGAGCCTCCTCCTCCAGTGGCGCAACCTGCCGTCGCTGAGCGAAGTGCCCCTCTTCACCCCGGGCGGGGTCGACACCGGGCTCACGGTCCTGGCCCCCCTCCGGAAGCTGGACACGCAGTTCACGCTGGCCCTGGTGCTGAGTCTCTGACCGGAGCTCCCGAACGCCCGCACTCCCACGGCGCAGGAAGTCGGGCTCCGGGTAGGAAAGGGGGACTGAGGACGCCTCAGTCCACGAGCGCCATCCGGACCGGGTTCGGAGCCGCGCTCTCCGAGCCGCGGTGGAACGTCCCGGCCACCGTCCACGACGCGCCCGTCGGCACCCGGAGCGGCCAGGGCTCCAGGACCCGGGGCGTCCGGCCCGTGATCAGGTGGGGGTTGAGCTCCTGGAGCACCTCCACCGGGTAGCCGCTGGCCGTCGCCACGTCCACCAGCCTCGTGGGCTCCGCCACCCAGACGACCTCGTACTCGTAGCGGTCCACCGGGGTCGCGTCGATGCCGAAGCGGGCGGCCTCCCGGGCCACGGCTCGGGCCGCGAGCAGACGCGGCACGTAGTGGGCCGTCTCCACGGGCAGGTGGTCGAGCACCTCCCAGTAGATGGCCTCGTCTCCGTACCGGCCCCCGGCGTGCGCCTTGAGGATGCGGCTGACCCGGGTGGGTCCACCGTTGTACGCCGCGGCGGCCAGATACCAGGAATCGAAGCGGCGATACAGATCCGTCAGGTAGTCCAGGGCGGCGTCGGTGCTCTTCACGGGATCCAGCCGCTCATCGACCACCGCGTCCACCCGGAGCCCGTAGGCCCGGGCGGTGGCGGGCATGAACTGCCAGAGCCCGACCGCGCCGGCCCAGGAGACCGCGTCCTCCTCGAACCCCGACTCGATGAGGGCCAGGTAGATCAGGTCCTGGGGG